>JAICLJ010000107.1 GCA_025927575.1 Bryobacteraceae bacterium
CCGAATGCCGCGCACGAGTGCGCCGATTGGATCGCCGTTCTTGCAATCATTGGCATCATTTATGGCGCGCTGCTCGCCTTTGTGCAGCCGAACCTGAAACGCGTCATCGCCTATTCGTCGATAAGCCACCTTGGTTTTATTGTGCTTGGCATCTTCACGTTCGAACAGCAGGGGACCGATGGCGCCGTGTACCAGATGCTGGCGCACGGCATTTCGACCGGCGCGCTTTTTATTCTTGCCGGATACCTGGAGCATCGCCGTGGTTCGATGGAGATTGCCGATTTCGGCGGCGTCGCTACGCCTGCTCCCGGCCTCGCGACGGCGTTCATGATCGCCATGCTTGCGAGCGTTGGCCTGCCTATGCTCAGCAATTTTGTTGGTGAGTACCTAGTTCTGCAAGGCGCTGCCTTTGCCAACTTTACCTGGGCCGCTTGGGCCGCTGTCGGCGTGATCCTTTCCGTGGTGTACATGCTGTGGCTCTATCAGCGGACGTTTTTGGGTAAAACCACCAGCGATACCATCACGTTCCACGATCTAGGCGGCAGGGAATGGATTGCAATTGCCCCGCTGGTAGTGATGATGGTCTGGTTAGGAACCTACACGCAATCGTTTATGCCTCCGGTGACGGCCGCCACCCGTCATCTCCTTGAACAATCGAAAATGAATCTTGAAATCCGGGTTCGCAACACTACGCCACACACTGCTGTGCAGGCACAAGTGGTTCCCGCCGCGGCGGAGGCTGGCCGATGATCGGCAACTACGTGCCGCACGGCGTCGAATACATTCGCATTCTGCCCGAAATCGTTCTTTGTCTCTTTGGCATTCTCATCATGGTGCTTGAGGCCATCACTACCCGGAGTCAGAAGCGCATGCTCGGGGTCTTGGCGCTGGTGGGTATCGTCGTGGCGTTTGCGGCGAATCTCTACGCCTACACCATTCCCGGCCAGGCGTTTCAGAATGTCATCACTATCGATGCGTTCGCGACCTTCTTTCGCGGCCTTGTCCTGATTGTGGGGCTACTGTGCGTGCTCGCATCTGTCGGATATCTTCACAGACAGGGCGCGGAATCGGGCGAATACTACTCGCTCATCCTCTTTTCGTTGATCGGACAGTGTATTTTATCGACGGCCAACGAGCTGATCATGATCTTTATCGGTCTCGAAATTTCCTCGATTGCGACCTACATCCTCGCCGGCTACTTTCGCGACGACCGGCGCAACAACGAAGCGGCGCTCAAGTACTTCTTACTCGGATCGTTCGCGACCGCATTTCTTCTTTACGGGGTTGCCTGGTGCTACGGCCTCACCGGTTCTACAAATCTTGATGAGATACACCGCGTTATCTCCGATCCGGGTCTACGGCCACCCGTCGTTCTGATTGGCATCGCTGCCGCGTTGATCCTGATTGGACTCCTGTTCAAGGTGTCCGCCGCTCCATTTCAGATATGGGCGCCCGATGTTTACCAGGGGGCCGCGAGCCCAGTGAGCGCGTTCATGTCGGCCGGCCCGAAGGCCGCGGCTTTTGCGGTGCTCCTACGTATTTTTATGACCGGCTTTGGATCCCTCAGCCCTCGCTGGACGCCGCTGCTCTGGTCCATCGCGTTGCTGACGATGATCATCGGCAATTTTGCGGCGTTGACGCAGTCGAACGTGAAGCGCCTCATGGCATACAGCTCCATTGCTCATGCGGGCTACATATTAGTAGCCGTCACCGCCGATTCCCAATTGGGTATTGCAGCCGTTATGTTCTACGTGGCCGCGTACGCTCTCATGAATATCGGCGCATTTGTGGTCATCGGCCACGTAGCCGCAAAGGACGAACGGTACGTGCGTATTGAGGACCTCGCAGGACTTGCCAAACGCCAGCCCGCGACCGCCGCTCTCTTCGCGCTATTTGTGTTCTCGCTAATCGGAGTTCCGCTTACGGGCGGCTTCTTCGCGAAGTTTTATGTATTTCGTGCCGCGCTGGAGGCCCATCTGGTCTGGTTGACGGTGCTTGGGTTGGCGACCAGTGCCGTTGCTGCGTTTTACTACCTGAAGATTATCGTCGCGATGTACATGAAGGAGCCGGGCGAGTCGATGACGAACCTCGAGCCGTTTTCTCCTGGAACGCGCGCCGCTGTCTGGGGCGCCGCGCTGGGCACGCTCATTTTAGGCGTCTTCCCATCCAGTCTTCTGCAATTTGTGTCGTATTCGGCCAGCATGTTTGGTCAGCGATAGGACGGCTAATCAGGGTTCGATGCCGGCTTGGTTCTCGCTGTGACGGGAGACGGTTCTGTCTTTAAGCCAACTTTGGAAACGAAGCCGCGCTAAAAATGCTGCGTCAAATCGGTGATACGCTCGATTGTCAGCAGTCGCGGGTGCCGCTCCGGAACGTTCTCCTTCTCCATGCTCCAGGTACGCGGATGTGGCACATATACTGCGCTCAACCCGGCGGACAGCGCTGGATTGATGTCGGATTTCGGAGAGTTTCCGATCATCCAGGTTCGTTCCGGCAAGTAGTTGCGGCCTATTGCAAGATCGCGATAGGCCTGCTCATGTTTCTCTCTCACAATCCCGACATGCCGGAAAAAGCGCGACAGGCCCGATCTGCCGAGCTTTAGTTGCTGCTCGTCAGGATCTCCTTTGGTGAACAACGCCAGTTCGTGCCTTCCTGCCAAATCCGCCAGCGTTTCCTCTACGCCTTCGATCACTTCCGGGGGGCGTTCGAGAATCGCGTACGCGTATTCCCGGACTATCTCGATATCCCGCTCACAGATTTCCCTCTCTGTGAGATTTCGAAAGCATTGCTCCAGATTCCGCGCAAAGTTCCTGGAGCCGTAGCCATTAACCTTCGCGTTGACAATTTCGATCTCATCCAATACCGACCGGACCTGGTCCGGTGAAAGACACGAGTGCGCCAGATACTCGCAGAAATGATCGAACGCCTCTTCGAAATAAATATTGTTCTCCCATAGAGTGTCGTCGGCATCGAAAACCAGATAGAAACTTCTCATCGACTGAATGCTGTTACTCCGTATAGTGTTTGGCGTGCCCGTTCCGAGGGCCGACGCGCCGCGCCAGCAGTATCCGTTCACGCTTCGTAAGATAATCCGGCAGGCTGCGAACAAAGAACTCCAGCCGCTCGGTTTCGGACTTCATGGCAAGCATCGTCTGGCGATGGTCCAGGTCCTCCACGAACTGAGCCAGTTGAAAGCTCAATTGAGGGTCGTCAAGGCGCGGCTCTATCGGCGGCTGCTCCTCTAACGCATTGCGGAGCTTTTTATAGGCCGCGACCGCCTGGCCGCGCAAGCGAACTGGAGCCGCCTCCGCATCATCATCGTTGAAGAACTCTACGGATGCTCGCAAATAGGACTTGTCGTCGTCCAGCGAGAGTATCTGAAATCGCCTGCGGCCCACCGTCGCCACGTCGAGCTGGCCATCCGGGTAGCGGCGCAATACCTGCTCAACCGTGGCGGTGCACCCGATATTTGCCACGCCCCCGTCTCGCGCCAGCACAACTCCGAACTCACGGCGTGCCGGAATAATATCGCCCATCATCTCCTTGTATCGCTCTTCAAAGATATGGAGCGGCAGAGGAGTTGCTGGCAACAACACAAGCGAAAGCGGAAACAACGGCAGGAGCGGCTCCGGCATGCTACCATTATCGGCTTCGCCGCCTCCAGCCGCGCCTTCATGCCTCGGCAAACGCTCGAACTTCAGAACAAAGTCGTTCTCCTGACCGGAGCCAGCGAAGGCATTGGCGCCGCTCTCGCGCGCGTTTTGCAATTTCGCGGGGCTCGCGTTGCTCTCGTGGCAAGGTCTGAAAAGAAGCTCAAGGAACTCGCCAGGCAGGAAGATCTCGTCGTTGTGGCGGATCTAAGCGTACAGGCTGACCGGATGAAGGCCGTCGCGGACACCATTTCTTGCTTTGGCCGGATCGATGTTCTGATCAACAACGCGGGGGTGGGCGTCTACGACAAGACCATTGCCGTTCCGCTGCAGCCGGTTCGGAAGATGTTTGAAGTTAATTTCTTCGCGCCTCTGGAACTATGCCAGTTGGCGGTCCCCTACATGCCGCGTGGCTCCATGATTGTGAATGTATCGTCGATCGGCGGCAAGGTCATACTTCCGTGGGCGACACTTTACAGTGCCACGAAGTATGCCCTCAACGCTTTGACCGAGGGGCTGCGCGTAGAATTGCACCCGCGATGTATCCACGTGCTCGGCGTCTACCCAGGGCATGTGCGCACCGGCTTCCAGCAGCATATTGTCCACGGGCGCGCCGTCGAAGATCTTTCGCCGTTTCGTAATCGCCTCGCGATCTCTGCCGAGGAATGCGCCCGGCTCATTCTCCGCGCGATGGAACGGCGCGCCAGAACGCTGGTGGTTCCAAGGCTATACTGGTTCGCAGTATGGTGCGCGCACTTGTTTCCCGGCGCTCTGGAAGCTCGGCTGCGCCGGATGATGCAAGGGATAGATAACTCGGAATCATGACACTGAAGCTGAAGCGTACACCCGGGCTTTATCTGGTGGGCTTCATGGGCGCGGGTAAGTCGACAATCGGCGCAGCGCTCGCCGACGAATTAGGCTGGCGTTTTATCGATGTAGACGCCGAGATTGAGAAGCGGGAGGGAATCCCGATCTCCGAGCTTTTTGCAAAGCGCGGCGAGGCGGCCTTTCGCGAGATTGAAACCGATCAGATCCGCCGGTGTATTCACGCCGTTCAGTCCGGCGCGCCGAGCGTGATTGCGCTTGGCGGTGGCGCATTCACTCAGCCGCGCAACTGGGATCTGCTTGAAGAAAATGGCATCACGATCTGGCTCGATTGTCCTTTCGAGATCGTATGCCAGCGCCTGGAAGGGGATCGTACGCGCCCGCTAGCCGAGGATCGCGATCGTTTTGCGCGGCTGTTTGAAGACCGCCTCCCGCTTTATGGACGCGCTGATTTCCGCGTCCCGGTCGTCGCCGACGACGTCGATGAAATCGTACAGCGCATCCTGCAGTTGCCGCTCTTCTGAATCGCAAGTGGCCAAACCGTCACCCTCGATATCGACCCGGAAACTTCACGCCAGCGCCCTGGCGATATTTCGTGCAGCTTTGAAAGCCTCAGCCGCCGGCGCCGCGATGGAGCGTCACGTCAAATTCTCCGCGCGCGGGCGCGTCCTGCGTGTCGATTCTCTTTCGCTAAAACTCGACGAATTCGATCGCATTTTCGTAGTTGGCGCGGGTAAAGCCGGCGCATCCATGACCGCGGCGCTTGAACGCATACTGGGACGCCAAAATCTATCGGGTGGTCTGGTCAACGTGAAATACGGGCATTCACGGCCTGCGCCTAAAAGGATTCATTTACAGGAATGCGGCCATCCGCTTCCCGACCAGTGCGGGCTCGACGGCGCTCGCGAAATGGAAATTCTTCTGCGTGAACTGAATGCCCGCGATCTTGTGTTCGTCCTAATCTCCGGAGGCGCTTCTGCCCTGCTTCCGGCCCCGGCGCCGCCATTGACCCTCGCGGATAAACAGCAGGCGACCGATCTTCTGCTTCGCGCCGGTGCCGACATCTTCGAGTTGAATGCCGTCCGGAAGCACCTATCGGCGCTCAAAGGCGGTCAACTGGCCGCGCTCGCTTATCCGGCGACGGTAGTATCGCTGTTGCTTTCGGATGTCATCGGCGATCCTCTCAACGTGATCGGCTCCGGTCCGACGGCTCCCGATTCATCCACGTTCGAAGAGGCACTCCGTGTTCTAGCGAAATACGAACTGTCGAAGCGAGTCCCTGCCGCCGTGTTCGCACGGCTGGAGCAGGGCGCGGAAGGACGCCTGCCTGAAACGCCCAAGCCGGGGGACGCCATTTTCTCGAATGTCACCAACTTCGTTATTGGAAGCAATCGACTAGCGCTCGACGCCGCCGCGCAAGCCGCGCGTTCTCTCGGGTATCGCACGCTGATCCTCTCCAGCACTATGCAGGGCGAAACCCGCGAGGTGGCTCGGGTGCATGCCGAAATCCTTCGCGAGATCGTGTCCTTAGGGCGCCCTCTGAAACGCCCGGCGTGCCTGCTCTCGGGAGGTGAAACGACTGTTACGGTTCGAGGCAAAGGTAAAGGCGGCCGCAATCAGGAATTTGCGCTCGCCGCCGCAATCAGCCTCCGCGGAATGTCGGATGTGGTTGTCCTGAGTGCCGGAACCGACGGC
Organism: Bryobacteraceae bacterium; assembly: GCA_025927575.1. GTDB lineage: Bacteria > Acidobacteriota > Terriglobia > Bryobacterales > Bryobacteraceae > KBS-96. The sequence continues at coordinate 6,171 of JAICLJ010000107.1, forward strand.
ACGGACGGTCCGACTGACGCAGCCGGAGCAATCGCCGATAGCGGGACGGTTGCGCGCGCCGCAAAACTGGGTCTCTCGTCGGCCGATCACCTGGCGAACAACGACGCGTACCCGTTCTTTGAAGCGCTCGGCGATCTTGTGAAAACCGGATCGACCGGTACGAACGTGATGGATCTGCACATCTTGCTGGCGGGCTGAGAGCGCCCAGACGTTACTACTCAGCCGTGTTTGCATCTGTTTCCTGTCCTATTTGCTTTCTGATCGACGGCAGTATACTTCTCGCCGGGGCAGCAGAACTAATCAAAAAGCTCACAAAAACGATTCCGTAACTCTGACATTTACCCGGAGTACTTATCGAGCTTTAGGTGAAAGCAAAACATAAGCGCAAGTGAAAGTTTACGCGGGCTGTCGCGCTTCACGTTAAGGTAGCAGAATATGGCGGGCGTTTAGTCGTGTCCGCTTTCTTACCGATTCAGCGCCGCAATGATCGCGTCGGAGTCGTACACACACCCGCCCCATATCCCGCCGCTTGCATGAATCAGCGCAGCCCACAGCCGCGTATCTTCCGGCAACAACGGATCGGGAGCGAGATCGGTGCGAGCGGCTCGCGCCGACAATCGTTGCGCGCCTTGCGCGGCATCGAAGGTTTCGTTGGCTTCGCCCACGAAATCAACGGAGCCTTCGAGCTTGTTGCGGTCGATCGCGATCTCAATCAAATCTCCATCGTGCAGCTTTCCGATCGGGCCTCCGGCGAGCGCTTCCGGCGAAACATGACCGATACAGGCGCCGGTCGAGACGCCGCTGAAGCGAGCGTCGGTGATCACGGCGATATGCTTGCCGAAAGGCAGATGCTTGAGCGCGGAGGTGATCTGGTAAATCTCTTCCATGCCCGCGCCCATGGGGCCGCGGCAAATCAACACCAGTACATCGCCCTCGTTAAGCTGTTTGTTCTTGATCGCGTTCATCGCGGCGGTTTCGGTAAGAAAGACGCGAGCCCGGCCGCGCAGCCGGTACGTCCCGTCCGGATCGATTACCGCCGGGTCGATCGACGTGCTCTTGATGACGGAGCCTTCAGGAGCGAGATTTCCGTGCGGAAAGCAAATGGTCGAGGTCAATCCTCGGGAGCGGGCGGCATCCGGATTCATGATGACATCGTCGGCGTCGATGCCGTCGCGGTCCCGGAGTTGCTGCTTCAATCGCCGGCGTCGCTCGCTCTGTTCCCACCAATCGAGCATTGTGTCCAGAGTCTCGCCGGAGACCGTGCGCGCTTTTGTGTCGAGCAGACCGGACCTTCGAAGATGCAGCATCACTTCGGGAACGCCTCCGGCCAGAAATGCTTGGACGGTCGCGAACCCGCTCGGTCCGTTCGGCAGGCAATCGACAAGCCGGGGCACTTGCTTATTTAAGCGCTCCCAATCGCGGGCGGTGGGGCGCTTCAGGCCGGCGTGAAAGGCGATGGCGGGCACGTGCAACAGCAGGTTCGTCGAGCCGCCAAACGCCGCGTGCGCGATCATCGCGTTGTGCAAGGCGGCGTCGGTGAGGATGTCTCGCGTGGCAAGTCCTTGCGAGGCAAGCTTCATGATGGCGCGCGCCGACCTCTTTGCGGTATCCTTCCAGATCGGCGAACCCGAAGGAGCCAGAGCCGCATGCGGGAGCGACAGCCCCAGGGCTTCGCCGACCACTTGCGATGTTGCCGCCGTTCCCAGGAACTGGCAGCCGCCGCCCGGAGATGCGCACGCCCGGCAGCCAACCTCCTGCGCGTATTCGAGCGAAATAAGACCATGAGCAAAACGTGCTCCAATGGTTTGCACTTTCCCCGCGTCCTCGCCATCTTCGGGCAGCAGCGTGACCCCGCCGGGAATCAGAATTGTCGGTAGATCGCGCGTTCCCGCCAGAGCCATCATCATCGCGGGGAGGCCTTTGTCGCAGGTCGCGATCCCAAGGACGCCCCGCCGCGTGGGCAGCGAGCGGATGAGGCGGCGCAGCACAATGGATGCGTCGTTGCGGTACGGGAGTGAATCGAACATGCCCGGCGTGCCCTGGGTGCGCCCATCACACGGGTCCGTGCAGGCCCCGGCAAACGGCACCGCATCCAGTCGCTTTAGTTCGCGAGCCGCTTCCGCGACGAGCAGTCCGACTTCCCAGTGCCCGGTGTGATACCCCAGCGCGATCGGCTTACCATCGTCCGCTCGCAAGCCGCCGTGCGTGCTCAGCAACAGAAATTCCGGTCCCCCCAGTTTCGCCGGATCCCAACCCATGCCCGCGTCCTGCGAAAATCCGAATAGATTGCCGGATGGCGATTGCAGCAGCATCTCCGCGGAGATGGGCAGTTGTCCCGAGGGACCGGCCGCGTGTGTTGGCGTTTCGTAGATGGCTTTATCGCTGGAATCGAGTATCTGTTGGAGTGGTATTTCTGGCATCAGTCCGCGACCACTTTGATTTCCATTCCGTTCGCCAGGGGTACGTCCGACGGGAGAGCCACGCGATCCCCCGGCTGCAAGCCGGACGTTATTTGGATATTCGACACGTCGCTGACTCCGGTCGTGACGCCTTGCCACATCAGCCGATTGCCATGAACCAGCTTGAAAACGCCGGAGCCCTCGGCTGTAGATTGCAGCGCCTGCTTTGGGATACTGATCGCATTATTGACGACTTTGGAGATGATCACGACATCGACGTTGGTACCCGGCAACAGTTCGTGTTGTGGATTGTCGATGATGCAGGTCACGACGCCGACTTGGCGCGTTTGCAGCGGGACGATCTCGGTCGGCATCTGTGTCACACGGCCGGACCACTTGCGGCCGGGGCGCGCCTGCCATGTGATATCGACCGGTAAATTTAGCGCCACGCGGCCCAGTTCCGGTTCGTCTACATAAACTTTCACGCGCACTTTATCGAGATCGCCAATCATGGCGACCAGATCGCCAAGGTTGAGGTAGGCGCCCAGCTTTAAATCGGTCTGCGAGGCTGAATCCTGACGTGGCCCGAGCTGGTAGATGGTGCCGGCCATTGGGGCCTTGATTGTCGTCAAATCTAACCGATGTTGCGCCAGTTCCAGCGCGGCGCGCGCGTCCTTCAGTTTCGCCTCGCTGACGCTGCGGTCTTCCGTGCTGACGAATGTCTTGCGCTGGCTCTGCACGGCATCGACCTTCAAACGGGCTCGCTGAACCGAGTCCTGCGCGGACAAAACTTCCTGTTCGGTCGCCGCCTTCTGATTGTAAAGTCGCTGGGTTGAAGCGAGGGTCCGCTCCGCCTCCTTCAGCGCAAGCTGTGCGTTGCGCAGATCGCTTGCCGATTGTGATAGCTCCGCTGCTTTCCCGCCTTGTTCCACGATCGAGACGTTCGCCTTGGCTTGTTGCACCTGCGCCAGCGCCGAATCATAGGCGGCTCGCTCGGTAGAGCCATCGAGCGCAATCAATGTTTGACGGGTCTTCACGTCCTGGCCGCGCTCTACCGCAATCTTTTGCACCACGCCTGCGATCTCAGCGCGCGCGGCGGCAAATTGCAGAGGTTCCACTTTGCCGTTCGTGAGTATTGTGCTCGCGATCGCCGTCCTCTTGGCCTCGGCAAAATGAACGTTTGGCGTCGATTCTCTGCGATCTACCAGCCACCAAAGTACAAGAAGCAGGACGACAACCAACAGCACTAGCCAGAGTTTCTTCATCGGAAGTTCGCCGGGACGGCGCCACTGTCCTGTTTGTTCCTTCTATGGTGCATTTCGAATAGAGTGTACAAACGGCCGGTATTTAGAATCGGGCGATTGTCAGTCATGTCGGGAATCGTTGAGAGAAAGCTCCTCAAATCTTTCCGGAAACCCTTCCAGTTTGACAGATTCCAGCTATGAAAGAACATTTAACGCTGGAATGTTTCGGCTACACTGAGATTCTATGCTCTTCCGCATCCACCGAATGAAAGAGCCCGCGCGCGAAGGATTCCGTTCGTCGGCCCACACGAGCGGACTTGCTACCGTCAGACCTAAAGATTACGAGCTGGCAGGCGACGTGGAAGCGGCAAGTGCTTACGATGCCTGGAATCAATTGCGCGGCGGCAATCCACCGCTGCAAACGGGCGACCTACTCGAAGACGAATCCGGAAGTCTTCTGATTGCAAAGTATATCGGGTTTGAAAGAGCGCAGTGGTGGGTTCCTGAGCCGAAACCGGCGCTTCCGCCAGTGGAAGCCGCTCAGACCAGCGACATTGCCGGTCATTTCTCCGATCTGCCGCGCTAGGGCTTCAGGAAACAGATGAACTCGCACGGGCCGCTCACCCCGCACGAATTGTATGCGCTGGTCAGCTATCTGCCGGACCCGCTCGGCAGCTTCCTTGATGCGCTGCGTTCCACGATGGGGGGACCTCAGGCGTCGCCTGCTCATTTGACCTTTCTGCCTCCACGCCCGCTTAGGATGGATCCGGACGCAGCTTCGGCGATTATTCGCGACAAGCTGCGCTCGTCTGTTGCTTTTGACGTGGAGTTAGGGGACGTTCGCTGCTTTCCGCTCACAAATGTTTTGTATCTCGGCCTTTCTGAGGGGAGTCTCGAAGCCCGAAGATTGCACGACTCCCTCCAGTCTGAGGTGGGACTTTCTCACGTGGAAGAGTTCGAATACCGGCCGCACATCACGCTTTCGGCTCTGGTAGATGGTTCGGAGATCGAGGAGGCCCGGCGCGTGGCGGCCATGGCCTGGAGCCGCTGGGCTCTTTCGCGGCGGTTTACCGTCCGCGATGTTGCATTTCTGCGCCGGTCCAGCCCACAAGTCTGGGAGCGTCTTTGGACCGAGCCGCTGGCGGTGTCCGCCGCCGCTTAGCGCCTCAATCGAACAGTTCTATTTGCGTCTGATCTGGTTTCGGTCGCTTTGACGCGGACGCCGGTGTGCCGACAACGCCCCGAAGCTCGGTTTTTCGAAGCGCATCCCTGGGAACGAACACCTTCTGCCGGGAGGCGGACGCTTTGGGTGGAACCAGAAGATAGCCTTGAGCCGGCCATTCCAGCAAATTATGAGACAGAATACCATCAAGCTGGTCGCCGTCGAGGAATGTAAACCGCGTCCACAAGCCTGGAACACGGGGCCGCCGTTCGAAGAGTTTATGGCCTTGAAACAGATCGGCTGAGGGAAACTCGCTGACAAAACACAACGCCTTTGCCTCGGCATACGGCACAGCGTGAACGGTGCCGCTCACGGTGATCAATTCGAGGCCGTCCGCCAGCAGGTAGGCAGCCGGGTTCACGATGCCTTCGAGCGGCTGGCGGTCAAACCTGTAAAGTACAACTCGTTTGGCAGTGCTGGAAACCAAGTGGTGGACCGCTTAGATCTTTTGTTTCAAACAATTTCGCGGATATTGTATCATCGTCAAGAATGGATGGTATGACACCCTTTGAAATTAGAATGAAGTCATACCTACACTTTTGCAGGGTTGAAAAGGGCTTGTCCGCTAATAGTTTAGCCTCGTATCGACATGATCTGGAACGACTTGCGAAGTTTACAGGCGGCGCGGAGCCATCGTCGATGACTCTGGAAACGTTGCGGGGGCATGTAGGCGCCCTTCAAGGCGAAGGAATGTCGAACAGATCCATCGCCCGTCACATTACGGCGATTCGCGGCTTTTTCCAATTCCTCAACGAAGAGGTCTGCATCGGCACGAATCCCGCCGAACTTCTCACCGCTCCGAAAATTGGCATGAGCCTACCCAAATATCTCAGTGAACAGCGGGTGGATCGCCTGCTGACAGCGCCGAAAACGGATTCGTCGACTGGCGTGCGGGATCATGCCATGCTGGATCTGCTCTATGCCACGGGACTCAGGGTATCCGAGTTGATCATGTTGCGCATGGCCGACCTCGATTCCTCGGCGGGAACGTTGCGCGTCACCGGCAAAGGAGATAAGCAGCGCATAGTCCCTGTGGGGCGGCAGGCCCTGCGCTCCGTTGAAGAATACGTGAACGGGGAACGCCCGGGACTACTGAAGGGCCGGACAAGCCCGTACCTTTTTGTGACTGCTCGCGGCAAATGCATGACTCGCCAGGGATTTTGGAAGCTCCTGCGAGTCCATGGCAAATCGGCGGGCATCTTTCAGAATCTCAGCCCGCATGTGCTGCGGCATACGTTTGCAACGCACCTCCTCGAAGGAGGCGCCGATTTGCGCAGCGTACAAACCATGCTCGGACACAGCGATATTGGGACAACCCAGATTTACACGCACGTCCTGAAGTCGCGGCTGGAGAAGACAGTAAAACAGCACCATCCGCGGGCCTCCCGCGGCAGACAGTCGTTAAGCAGGCCAAAAGCGACGGAACAAGGATAGAAAAGCCTATGAGCGACTACATGTTCATGCTCGATAGCCATTTGACTTCGGAGCAGAGTACGGTGCTCGCGCATGTGCGCGATGCTGCAGCGAAGGCGAATTTGAATCTTTTTCTGACCGGCGGAGCGATGCGGGATATGCTCGGCGGTTTTCCGATTCGCGATCTCGATTTCACAGTGGAAGGCAACGCGATCAAGTTCGCGAAAACACTTGTCACCTCCGGCGGTGAAATCATTTCGGTGGATGAGAACAGGAAAAGCGTAGAGTTACTGTTTCCGGGAAATGTCACTGTGGAAATTTCGATGGCGCGCCAGGAGCGCTATGGAAAACCCGGGGCGAGCCCCAGCGTGCATCCAGCCACCATTCACGAAGATTTGCGTGGCCGCGATTTCACAGTCAACGCAATCGGCCTTTCGCTCAGCAAAGCCTCATTCGGATTATTGCTCGACCCGACCAATGGCCTTGCCGATCTCGAACGAAAGGAGTTGCAGGCAGTCGGCAACTATACGTTGTACGACGATCCCGCTCGGATTCTGCGATTAATCCGCTTGAGCGTCCGTTTGGGCTTTCAAATTTCGGAACGCACGATGACGCAGTACCGCAACGTGCAAGAAGCCGGGCTCGCCGCGAAGATCGGACCTGCGGCTCTTGAGAAAGAGCTGCGGCAGATCGCTTATGAACCGCTCGCCTGCGAGGTGCTGCAGTCGCTGGAACGCGAAAAGCTGTTGAGTCTGTTTTCACCGGCGCTGGCCGGATCGAAATTCAATCCAGCGGGATTTCAGAAACTGCATAAAGCCAAGCAGTTCCTGCCGTTCGGCATCGACCTGCACATAGATCACTATGCGCTGTTTTTGAACGTCCTGTTTGAGAAGCTCACGCCCAAAGAGCGGGCGGAGTTAGTCAAGAGAGTCGGCTTGCAGAAGAAGTATGTGGATGCCGCCGCGAAGCTGGAGCTCAATGCAAAGAAACTCGAGAAACAACTTACGGCGTCGAAACTGCAACGGCCATCGGCCTTGTACGCTGTCCTGTCGAAAGCTCCGGGCGAGCTCATTCTGTTCCTGCTGACGCGATCCACGCAGCGCATAGTGCTCGACCGTATAAAAAATTACTTGCAGAAATACTTCCCGGCGGCCCAGGAAGTAACCGAGGAGGTCGTTGTGGAGCATGGCGGCAAACCGGGAACGCCTAAATTCGCCAAACTCCGAGAAGAACTGATCGCCGCGCGTCTGGATGCCCGGCCGAAGAAGCCTGCGCCGGTTGAAGCGCCTCCGCCCCCGCCACCCCCGGCCGCGACCGGACGTCGGCAATCAAGCTGGGGAAGGTAATCGCAACGTCATTTTGATCCTGGGCCTCCTAATCGCGTAGTCAAACAGACTGCGAATTTGGTGTAGGGGACCGGAGTGCCCGGTCCATGTGCTTCTACAGCCTTGGGTCTACCGGTTCGCTTTCCAGTGCGAGAACCGCAAACGCGCATTCATGTACTCGCCGAAGGGGCTCTGCCCGTACAAATCGTTCCAATCCCTCGATTCCAAGCGCAAACTCCCGAAGCGCGAGGGAACGTTTTGCTCCCAGGCTTCGCTCGCGCAAGCGCTCCAAGTTCTCTTCAAGTGTGTATTCAGGGCCGTAGATGATACGAAGATATTCGCGCCCACGGCACTTGATGGCAGGCTGAGCTAAATCCCGTCGGCCGCGTTGAACAAATGCGAGCGGCTTGACCACCATGCCCTCCCCGCCGGCTTCGGTGATCGATTCCCACCAGCGAGTCGCCTGTCCCTCGCTGGCTTCATCAGCGAGGGTCACCTGTTTGAATGGCGTGCATAGCAAGATTTCAGGATCGGCGGCGGCAAGCCGGCTGAGAGTCTGCATGTGCCACAGATGATCTGCATTCGCGTACACGCGTCCTTCCGAGGCAAGAACATGGAACGGAGCAAGACGGTAATCGGAAACCGATAATACCGGCCAGCAGTACCGGCGATAAGCGTCCACGTAACACATGGATAATTTCTGGCGTTCATGGTACCGCCGAACCAGATCACCCAACGCCGGTAACGCGTTCGCCGCCGATTCCAGGGCCGCGATTGCATAGGGTAGCGATGCGCGAGCAGCGGCGCCGGTTGGGGCGTATTGCTCGCGGAGTAGTTCCTGAGCTTTCGCCGACCAGGGCATGAGCTCACAATCGAGACACAGCCAATCTGTCTTTAGCTCATCCCACAGCCCTGCTGTATCGACGGCCGCGTGTATCCTCGCAAGGAACGAATGTTCGAGCGAAGAATCCGAAAAGAATCGACGCCCGGTGCGGGTGTAACAAATCCCGATTCCCTCACCAATAACTCCAAATGTTTTTCGGGACGTCTCCTCGTCGCGGCAGATGACAACCACGGCGCGCGATCCCATGTGCTTCTGCTCGCACACAACTGTTGCGACGCCTTCGTGACGGTAGTATGAAAACGCTTCCGTTGGATGCTCCAGATAACCGGGCCGGCGGCTGGTTTCCGACGGTGACATTGTGGGCGGAAGGTAGATTAACCATTTGGGGTTCGCCGCGAACCGGCTCATCACTTCGAGCGCGGCCGTTGCATTTTCCTCGCGAATAGTGACGGTTCGATGGAGCCGAGTTGTAATAATCCGCTTTCCGAGCACGTCGTCGATGTCAAGTAATTCGTCCTGTCGTTGCTGGACCGTCAGTTGTGGGTCGGGGGCAGCGCTCGATGGAATCAACGGCCGCGCCGGTATGTAGTAGGTGTGCTTTGCGGGTACGGAGATCAACTCCTTTTCTGGATATCGGAGCGCGGTTAGTTGTCCTCCAAATACGCACCCGGTGTCGATATTTATTGTTTTATTCAGCCATTCCGGCTCAGGCACTGGCGTATGACCGTAAACCACGGTCGCTCGACCGCGATACTCGGCGGCCCAATTCACGCGCACCGGTAGCCCGAACTCGTCAGTCTCACCGGTTGTTTCGCCGTAGAGCGCAAAGTCTCGAACTTTGCCCGACCCGCGACCCTGCATTTCTTCCTTCATCCCGGCGTGGGCCACAACCAGGTTTCCATCGTCCAGAACGTAATGGCTCACAAGCTTGTCCAGAAATTGAGCAACCTGACTTCGAAATTCGGGCGATGCCCGTTCCAACTCCTCTAGGGTCTCGGCCAGACCGTGCGTGATCTGAACATCCTTGCCTCGTAGCTTTCGAACCAGCTTTACGTCGTGGTTGCCTGGTACGCAAAGCGCAGACCCAGCGTCCGCCATCGCCATTACAAGGCGCAGCACAGGAACCACTTTGGGCCCGCGGTCTACAAAATCTCCGAGAAAAACTGCCTTGCGTCCGTCGGGCGCTGTCACACGATACTGATCTCCAGTGATTGAGATCTCATAGCCAAGCTGCTCCAGAAGCATCGCGAGTTCGTCATAGCAGCCGTGAACGTCCCCAATGATGTCGAATGGACCGTGATCGAGTTTTCGATTGTTCCATAGCGGTTGCCGCTCGATTACCGCCGACTCGATCTGATCCGCACTGTCCAAGACATGAACATGCCTGAACCCTTCGCGCTCGAGGCCTTTGATTGAGCGCCGCAATTGCTGGCATTGATTTCTGATGACATGCGGGCCGAAATTCCGATTCGCGCGATCCCGATTGCGGTCGACGCATGCGCGCTCGGGCAAATTCAGGACAATCGCCACCGGCAACACGTGATATCCCCTGGCAAGCGCAACCAACGGTCTCCTGGCTTCGGGCTGAACATTCGTTGCATCGACGACGGTCAGTTTGCCCGCCGCCAGGCGTTTCGCAGCTATAAAGTGCAAGACTGCGAATGCGTCATTCGTGGCCGCCTGGCTGTTCTCATCGTCTGAAACAAGATACCGGCAATAATCCGAGGACAGCACCTCGCTCGGAAGAAAGTGCTTTCGAGCAAACGTTGATTTGCCCGATCCCGATGGTCCGATGAGGACCACGAGAGACAGTTCGGGAATTGTGAGATTCACCTTTCGAAAACTCCCATCTGGGTGGGCGGCCCGGCGACCGGATCCTGAATGCCGATGGGCAGGAAACGTACCTTATAGCCGAAACGATCGGCATTCCTGTTTGCCCAAAGCTGGAATTCACTCCGAGTCCATTCAAACCGGTGATCTTTGTGCCGAAAGCGCCCGGCCGGTAAAGACGGGAAGAGCGAATTGTACTCGCCGTTCGGAGTGGTGATTAGAACTGTGCGCGGCCGGGCGTGTTCAAACAGCACTCGTTCGAATGCGGCCAGGCGCGCTGGATCCAAATGTTCGATCACCTCCGCTACGGTTGCGGCGTCGAAGCCATTCAGGCGATTGTCTTTATACATGAGCGAACCGTGGATCAATTCGATACGCGCCTTCTGCGCCGGTGGAACGTGTTCGAGATGAAGACGCCGCGCTGCAATCTCCAGCATCCTCCACGAAACGTCCAGGCCTACAATGCGCTGGAATGAGCGGTCCTCAAGAAGAGCTTTCAGCAATTTACCTTCGCCGCAGCCAAGGTCGAGCACCGTTTTTGCTCCAGACGCGCGAAGTCCGGACAAGATGGCGCCTATGCGTTGCTCCCAGAGTTTCAGCGGCCCTTCAATCGACGATTCTTCTTTTGCATATCCGATTTGTTCAGCTTCAGGATCTGCGGTTTCTTCTTCTGTCAGCCGAGCCAATGCGGAGCGAGTAAGCTTTCTATCAAATCGAAGATAACGAGCGATGATGGTTTCCCGTTCGGGATGAGTTGCGAGCCAACCCTCCCCTTTTCGAAGGAGCTTCTCAACTTCGTCGTCTCCAACCCAATAGTGTTTCTCGGAGTCCAGCACGGGCACGAGCACATAAATGTGCGTCAAAAGATCCTGCAGGCGGAGGCGATTCTTTATCCTCACCGTGTGATACGGGCCAGCCCCCCATTCCGGGAAGCACTCGTCCAGGGGATAGTGTTTTGCTTCAACCTCATATCCGAGAGGCTCGAAGAGCTGATTGAGCAGCCCCGCGCCTCCCCTGCAAGGAAGAGCGGTAATCAAGGCATCGAATTGAAGAGGGCGGTCGGCCAGTTCCTGCCTCTCCTTGCTTCGGCCGCCCATGGCTGTCCCAAAGACCTGAGACATCGCCACACTCAAGAACGAAGAAGCCGCATATGGCCGATCGTTCACGTACTGATGTAAGCCGCTCTCCGCCCCGTGCGATCGGCGGCGGACCAATCCCACCGGATCGACGTCCAGCAACAGAGCCGCCTCGGAATGCGTGGCGCCCAATTCGGGATAGAAAACGTGAGCTTTCCCGAACGGCAACTCGAACGAGTGGAGCCGGGTGGGATTCTTGTGCAGAAGATACCCCATGTCCGCGCCGGAAATATCGGCGCTGATCGTCAGTAGCACTCTTCGAGTATAGTGAGCGAATCACTCGGCTATTCTTTACGAGCGAGATGACGTATTCTCAGCCGTCAGAGCACAGGAGACACAACTC
>JAICLJ010000042.1 GCA_025927575.1 Bryobacteraceae bacterium
ACAATCACGCCAGATCGCGCCAAGATCGCGCGCTATGGCTTGAACGTAAGCGACGTGAATACACTCATTGAAACCGCGCTGGGAGGGAGCGCGGCGACGCAAGTTATTCAGGGAGAGGAGCAGTTCGACCTTGTTGTGCGAATGCAGGAGCCGTTCCGGCAAAACGAAAGCTCGATTAAGAACCTGTTAATTACCACTCCCGGCGGCCAGCATCTTCCCTTGAGCCAATTCGCCGACATACACGTTGAAAATGGCGCGTCGATGATTTACCGGGAGGCTAACTCGAGATATATCGGAGTACAGTTTGGGGTCGAGGGCCGGGACCTCGCCAGCGCCGTCGGAGAAGCGCGCAAGCGGGTAGCTCAAAATGTCAAACTGCCGGTTGGTTACAAATTCGATTGGGGCGGAGAGTATCAGGACTATCTCTCGTCGATGGCTCAGATGAAGATCATTCTACCGCTCACCGTGCTGTTAATTTTGCTGATCCTATTCGCTCTATATGGAAATTTGAAGTTTCCGCTCATTATTTTCTTCAGCGTGTTGATTACCCAGCCGGTTGGCGGATTGATTGCCCTCCGCATGACGGGAACTACCTTCAGTGTCTCGTCCATGCTTGGATTTGTGGCGCTCATGGGGTTAGCGGTGCAAACCAGCGTAATTCTTTACTCTTTCATAAACAAGCTGCGGCTGGAAGGAAAAGATTCCATGACCGCGACGCTCGAGGCCTCAGTGCTGCGCTTGCGGCCCATCGCCATGACGGCGCTGGTGGCCTGCTTCGGCCTGCTGCCTGCTGCTATGTCGACGGGAATCGGGAGCGACTCGCAGAGACCTTTCGCAATTGTCATTGTCGGTGGCATGATCTCGCGCCTCTTCCTATCGATTTTTTTGGCCCCCGTGCTCTATATACTGGTCGCTCGCAAGAACGATGTATTGCAGGTTTGATTTTTTACTGCTTCGCCTACCTGGCAATCTGGCGAAGCAGTTGCTCTCTCATTGAACAACCTGACTCCCGACAGCAAAATTCAATTGATTAGCAGCGGAAAAATAGGCGCCTACCAAATTTAAATAGTTTAGTTCCGTATCGCGATAACTCTTCTGCGCATCCAGAAAATCAAGCAGCGACGCGCCTCCGTGCAGGTAAGCAAATGATACCGAAGAGCGCACGCTTTGCGCTTCTTTAAGATACCTGGCTTTGTACGGCCGCAGTAATTTGAGCGTACTTTCCAGGCTGGCGTACGCCGAATCCACATCATGAAGGGCGGTCAGCTCGCTGGCATCGACCAATTTTTCATTTCGTTGAATATCCAGAAGCGTACGTGCCTTCTCACCCTGATTCCGATCGAAGATACGCAGCGGAACGCTAACACTTACCCCGAGATAAGTATTCAGTGGGTCAGGTTGATGGGACAAGATAACGCCAAATGTTGGGTCCGCGGAGCCATTCGAAATCGCAAGCCGGTGATCGGTCCTCGCTTTCTCCAGAGACTCCTCCGCTTCCTTGAGATCCGGCCGGTTATTTATTGCCGCCTTTCTGAGCTCGTCTAGCGCAATGACCGGCTCTTTGAAGTCGAAAGTCTCTGAGACGTCAAATTGATCCACCGGTACAGGGTCTCGCAGCAGCGCCAGAAGATCGATTTTTGAAGTGCGTAAATTGACTTCAGCGGTTGTCAAATCCGACTCAAATTGGACTCGCTGCAGATCCACGCGCTGAAAATCTGCCTCTGAAATGTCGCCTGCTTTGAGCCGATTTTTGCTGATCTCGATTTCCTGGTCGTAGTAATCGAGATTTTCTTGCGCCATCTGCCGTACGGCCTTGGCCAGCAGTACTCGCACGAAGGCATCGCGCAAATCGAACACCAGGCTCCGTTCCAGGTCCGATTGGGCCGATACAGAAATCGCGGTCGCCTTCTGTGCGCTCGCCCGCCGCAGTTCGCGCTTGTGCTCGCGCTCGTGCAGATAATCGAGACTCTCAATTAAGTAGGACTGGGCAATCGGCCGGTAAGGATTGCCGCGGAATAGCGTGAACTGGTCCCAGGTTAGGTTTAAGTTCGGGTTGGGCCTGAGATTTGCCGTGATCTCATCGGCGCGTGATTCGTCGATGGTCACTTTCCCTGCTAATAAAAGTGGGTTATTAGCCCGGAACCGATCTTGAGCCTGGCTCCAGGTTAACACCCGCTGCTGTGCAAACACGACTTGCGCCATGCAAGTTGCCATCAGTACTGGCAGGCACAAACGGATCACTATTCGAAACGTATCGCTTTGGAATACGAACCGGCTTGTGCCGACCATCCAGACGCATCCCCACGGCAAATGTGGCGAATGCATCGTCTTTAACCGTTTTTCCACGCTTTAGTATATCCGTCAAGGTTCATTCAATCGCCTTGCTCATGAGTTGATCTCCTCTTCGGTTCCGACCGGCGGTGGGCGGCTCTTAGCTAACTGTGCTTGGCGCTGCTCGTCAGGGCACAGGTATTCGAGAGGTTACAAATGTTGACACATCACCGAATTACGACATAGGAGAGAAAGCACAGAAGTTTTCGGGGGATCTGAATGTCGCCCTCTGAAATGTGTCGGAACTTGGTGTCTTGGTAAATTGTCGCGGGCGCCTATTTAGTGAATAGAGACATAACATGATGTTGATCTAACATTGCTCGTCACTCGGAAGAGCAGTGGTGGGAGGAGTTGCCGTCCGAAGAGCGTGTATGGCATCCGCAAAATTCATAAGTTGATGCCCATCGACACGCTTGCGGTTCAATCTCTGCGGGAACGCAAATCAAGCCGCCAAATTGTGGCTGTCCGTAGCTTCATCAAATTCAAACAGCCAGTACGTGATGTAATCCCGCTGTGATTCTGGAGAAGGGACAGCATAAACCAGAACCGCGCCAGAGAGAGCAGAGAAAAAATCGCGGCGCCTTCAGGTCATTCGAGAAATCATAAACCCGCTGCAGGAAGGGGTGAATCCACTTTGCTGGCAGACTGACAAATAGAGTAACCCGGCAATGAATCGAGAACGATCTTGGTCAGACGCCATATCGGCTGAAATGGTGTCACTGTCTGCGTGGCAAAACTCTGAAATATACGCTTCGCCCACTGGCGAAGCTTACCGGTAACATTCCTAGCGTGTTTCGATAGAGCGGCGGTGTATCCACTGTGCAGGAGAACTATGTATCACCACTTGAAAAAGCTCATGTATACCGTAAACGTCGGCACTCCGGACCCCCGTTTCGGCAACATGCTGTTAGAGCAATTTGGCGGGGCCAATGGCGAATTGGCGGCCGCCATGCAATATTCCATCCAAGGCTTGAATTGCGACGATCCGGATCGCAAAGACCTACTGATGGACATTGGGACCGAGGAACTAAGTCACCTGGAAGTTGTCGGCACGCTGGCGCGGATGCATTTAAAGCCGATGAAATCTGATCGGGATGCCGCGCACGCCGATCCTCTGATCGCAATTGCAGGCGGGGGCGGCGTATCGCTGTTCAACTCCATGGGTAACGCCTGGACTGCCGATTACCTTAAGATAACGGGCGAATTGGATGTTGACCTTCGAAGCAACATTGCGGCCGAAGCCAGGGCCAAAATAGTCTACGAACGGCTAATTGATTTCTGCGAAGACCCTGGAACAATTGATGCTTTGCAATTTCTGATGACGCGTGAGATCACGCACATGAAAGCGTTCACCGCTGCGCTCGAAAGCATGGGCAAGCCGGCGCTCTCTATCGGGAGAATTCCACCGACTCCGGAACTTGTCAACCAATACTTTAATGACTCAACCGGCATTGGCGACCGCGGCGAGCCGGATTCGCGTGGACCATGGAACCAGGGTGGGGAATGGAAGATAGTGGACGCGCCAGCCTTCCAAGAGCTTGAATCGGAAAAGACCGGAACCCGAGCAGCAAATGGGCACTCACGTTCCGAAGCTCAAATGAACAAGAGCACGTCCGCGAAAGCTGAGAAATAGAGAAGAGAGAGGAAAACTATCATGTCACAGCTAAAAGGATTGCTGCTCGAGGAGATGCAGGATCTCCTCCACGCCGAGATGCAATTAACGAAGGCGCTTCCTGAAATGGTGGCTGCCGCGCACAATTCGAAACTGAAAGAAGCTTTCGAAAAGCACCTTGAACAGACACACGAGCATGTGGAAAGGCTGAAGCAGGCGTTCGAACTTTTGGGAGCGAAGGCTCAGCCCAAACCATGTAAGGCGATGGCGGGGCTCGTAGAAGAGGGCAAGGAAACGATCCAGGAAGGCAAAGAGAAGGAGCCACTTGTCGCAGACTTATCGCTGGTCACCGCTGCACAAAAAGTTGAGCACTATGAAATCTCCGGCTACGGGACCGTTCGGGCACTGGCTCGGCTAATTAATGAGATAGAAGTTGCCACTCTGCTCAGCCATACGCTGGGAGATGAGGAAAGGGCGGATTTTCTGCTGACTACGCTATCGAAACCACTCCTGCAACAAGCGAGCATGAAAGATTACGACGCCGAACAAGGTCAGCCGAAGGCCAAGAAGGCTCAGGCTTCTCATAAAGGCGCGTAGGCGTCATACGCCGCGGCGCTTTTCGAAGAAGTCTGTCAGTAGGATGGCGGCGTCGGCGGCCAGGAGGCCTTCCTCGACGAGCAACCGATGATTCAAGAGTTCGGAATCGGCCAGATGGAACTTGCTTCGGACCGCCCCGAAACGAAGATCGCGCGCGGCGAATACCAATCTTTCGATACGAGCCAAAACCAGAGCGCCGGCACACATGACGCACGGCTCCAAGGTAACGTACAGCACTGTTCCGGGTAGGCGGTAATTATCGAGCTGGGTCGCTGCTGCCCGGAGCGCCTCCATCTCTGCGTGAGCGGTTGGGTCCGCGGAGGCAATCGACCGGTTCCGGCCTTCGCCGAGAATGCGGCCGCCGCGGACGAGCACAGCTCCAACCGGCACTTCTCCGCCCGCTCCCGCTTTGCGAGCGTGCCCCAGGGCCAGGCGCATGAAGCGCCGGTCATCTTCGCTGAAAGTGGCGCTCATGAACCCGTAGTCATCGGCTTAGCCGCGCGTCCTGTTCGCGGCGGGCGTTCGAGGCCAATCATCAGAGACTGAAGCACATCCTTAACAAAGTCGGCTCGGGTAAAGCCGAGATCGTTGCCGAGCCCCTGAACGATAAAGATCCAATACTGGCACGCTCCGAACAGTAATACGGCAGACGCGCGAGGATTGGCTCTTGGGTGAACGCGACCTAGTTTCTGCTCAGCGGCAAGGTAGGCCTCGAGTGCGGCAACAGATAAGTGCGGGCCTTCTTTGCGTTCGTTCAGGCGCTGTCGGAATGCACCGTGGAGCACTGGATCGGCCGCGAGCGGAGCGAAAAGCGGCAGCAGCTTCTCGAACCAGTAGAGAGCGCCTTCGATGACATTGGCCAGATTGGCACGGACAGTCCGTCGGCCGGCAAGATGCTCCAGCCTGCGCAGCGGTTCCACGAAAGGAGGCAGATACTCTTGCAGCAGCGCGAGAAAAAGCTCGATCCGATCCGCAAAGTGGACGTATATCGTGCCGTCGGCGACCCCTGCCTCGCGAGCGATCTCGCGAGTGGAAGCGCCTAGAAGGCCCTTTATTTCCAAAGTTCTTCTGGCGGCTTCGAGGATCTGCCTGCGGGTGTCCTTCGGTCGCGAAGCGGCTTCGCCGGCTTGTGCCTTCTGTTCTTTGATGAATCCATGATAGCCGTCTCGTCCCCACGAGATTGGGCGAAAGTGAGCACCCGCCCGGAATTTTTTAAATTTGAGGGAACAATTAGCCCGCTCGATTCGTTCAGTTCCATAGACAAATGAGCAGTCGCTCAGTTGCCCCGGCCGGCGCTTCACAATTCTCCCCACCTGCCGGCCGGGTTTTTTCAACGTGGGGAGCGGAGCGGATGCAACGGTATTTGAGCTACTCTAGCTTCTAATAGGGGTACGGGATGGTATGTTTCGGTATTTCTCACTGGCATTCAAAAACAGCGTTCGCAACAAGCGCCGCAGCATTCTGACGATCTCTAGTATTGCGGTTTCGTTGTGTCTGTTGGGTTGCCTTCTGGCGATCTATCAAGCACTCTTTCTCAAACAAGCGACACCGGGCCAAACCCTCCGGTTGGTGGTGCGGCACCGTGTTTCGCTGGCGCAGCCCCTGCCCTACTCGTACGAGAACCAGATTAAGCGTGTGCCGGGCGTGCGGGCCGCTTCCGTTTGGAACTGGTTCCAGGGCGTATACAAAGACAGCCGCGATCCTAAGAACTTCTTTGCGCGGTTCGCGGTGGAACCCAAGCCGTTCATGACGATACGGACGCAGATGGAAATACCGGAGGATCAACGGCGCGCGTTCATCACAGATCAATCGGGCTGCGTGGTGTCGAGGGACCTTGCCGAGAAGCTTGGATTCAAACTCGGCCAGCGGATAACAATCAAGGGCGACATCTATCCGGTCACCCTTGAGTTGACAATCGTCGGGATCTTTGAAGATCCCGACGCGACGAACAGCCTGTTCTTTAACCAGGAATACCTGCGGCAATTGCTGCCCGCGGGGCGCCGCGACATGGAGAGCGTGTTTGCGGTCCTCGCAGACAATACCGACGATGTGCCGCGGATTGCAAGGCAAATCGACGCGATGTTCGAGAACTCGCCCTATCCCACTAAGTCGGAATCCGAGCAACAGTTCGCGCTCAGCTTCGTGTCGTTTCTCGGCAATATCAAGCTATTTTTGATGAGCATCTGCGGAGCGGTGATGTTCACGATTCTGCTGGTCTCCGGGAACACGATGGCGATGTCGGTGCGCGAGCGAATCAAGGAAGTCGGCGTGCTCAAAACGCTGGGTTTCACGAACGGCGCGATCCTGGGCATCATTATCGGCGAGGCGGCCACGATCGGGCTGATCGGCGGAGTGGTGGGAATTCTTTTGGCGGGTGCTGTGACAAGCGTGGTGGGGAAAGCGGGCGAGACGTATTTTAACCAGCTTCATGCTCTATCGATTACGCCAGGCGTGGGAGCGATTTGCCTGGGAGTAGCGCTTCTGATCGGGGTCGTCAGCTCGTTCATACCGGCTTTCAACGCCGCGCGAACGAACATTCTCGATTCGCTGAGGTATGCGGGGTAAACGGAGTACGCAATGGCGATTCCTATTTCTTACAACGTGCGGAACCTGATTGTCCGTAAGACGACGACGCTAATGACCGCGATCGGCATTGCGCTGACAGTGGCGGTGCTGGCCGCGGTGTTCGCGCTTGTCAGCGGTCTGCAGACGGCATTCGCCGCGACCGGAGACCCACTGCACGTGCTGGTGATGCGCCAAGGTGGAAACGCGGAGCTGACCAGCGTTGTGACACAACAAAGTTTCCAGATCATCAAATCGTTTCCAGGCATCGCGAAAGGCCCGGATGGGCAGCCGATGGCATCACTCGAGATCGTTTCCGTCATCAACCTGACAAGCCCGGAGAATCCCAATGGGATGAACGTGACATTGCGAGGACTTTCGCAGGTAGGAATCAGGATGCGTCACCTGAAGATTACAGAAGGGCGCTGGTTCACTCCTGGGAAACGCGAAGTGGTAGTGGGCAAATCGATAGAAAAGCGCTATCCGAACGCGCAGATCGGCAAACAACTGCGGTTTGGCAAGGGCTCCTGGACAGTGGTTGGAGTAATGGACGGCGGCCAAAGCGCATATAACAGCGAGATCTGGGGCGATGGAAATCAGGTGGCCTCGGATTTCAACCGGCCAAATGCACTGAGCTCCGTGCTCCTACAGGCCAACAACGAAGTGGCGGTACAGTCGCTAATTCACTCACTCGAATCGGACCGGCGGCTGGTGGTAACCGCGATGCCGGAGAGAGCCTATTACGAAGCGCAGACAATTTCCTCCGCGCCCATTCAATACCTCGGCATCTTCGTGTCGATCATCATGGCGATCGGCAGTTGTTTCGCGGCGATGAATACCATGTATGCCGCCGTGGCCCGGCGATCCAAAGAAGTAGGGACGCTGCGCGTGCTCGGATTCACAAGAGGCAGCATTCTTTTCAGCTTCTTCCTGGAATCGCTTCTTCTGTCGCTAGTGGGGGGCGTCATTGGCGTACTGCTGGTTTTGCCGCTGAATAATGTGACAACCGGCATAGGCAGCTTCATCACATTTAGTGAGATTGCGTTCAACTTTCATGTGGGACCGCAGATCATGATCGAAGGCATCGTGTTTGCGCTGATCATGGGGGCAGTGGGCGGCCTTTTGCCTGCGCGCCAGGCCGCAAAAAAGGAGATTTTGACGGCTCTACACGAAGTGTAGGGGGAGCCACGTAGTACGGACATGGACACAGAACTGAGGAGTTTGAAGATAGACCGTTCGGCGCGGCGCCAGAGCGATGGCAACCCCGCGATTAAGTGGATTGTGATCGCGGTCATCGTGCTGGTGGTAGTAGCGGCGGGAGTTTTCGCCTATATGAAAGCGACCGCTGCTATCCCGGTACGAACTGTCCGGGTGGAATCGCCCATGGCGTCTTCGGCAGCCGGGCAACAGGTGGTATTGACCGCCACCGGATACATCATCGCGGCGCATAAGATCGAGGTAGCCTCCAAAGTAGTGGGCCGCGTTGCGTGGATCGGCGTCGATAAAGGCGACAAAGTGAAAGCCGGCCAAGTGCTCGTACGATTGGAAGACCAGGAATACCGCGCCCAGGTCGCACAGGCGCAGGGCCAGCTTGCGAATCTCGAAGCGAAGCTACAAGAAAGTCTGAACGGGTCGCGGCCGGAAGAAATCGCCAAGGCGCGCGCAGATGTGAACGAAGCCCGTGCGGATCTTGAAAACAACCAGGTGACCCTGAAGCGCACGAAGGCGCTGGTAAGCGACGGCGTGATGGCCCAGCAGTCGCTCGACGACGCGCAGGCGAAATATGACAGCGCGGTGGCTCACGTCAAGAGTCTGCAGCACACGCTGGACCTTGCCGTCCTCGGCCCGCGCCAGGAAGTGATCAATCAGGTAAAGGGGCAGATCGAGCAGGCAAAGGGACAGCTTGCCTACGCACAGACGCAGTTGGACGACACAGTGATCGCGGCGCCGGTGACGGGGACGATTCTCGATCGCAATGTGGAGAAAGGTGAATTTGTCACCACCGGCTTCGTCGGAGACAAAGGCGCAAAAGGCTATATCGTGACGATGGCGAATCTGAAAGACCTCGAAGCCGAACTCGATATCAGTGAAGGCGATTTCCCGAAACTGGGGCCACGGCAAAAGGGCGTGATTACCACCGATGCCTATCCGGACCGCAGGTATCAGGGCGTCATCGATCAGGTTTCGCCCGAAGCGGATCGCGCGAAAGCGACGATACAGGTAAAGGTAAAAGTTCTCGATCCCGACGACTATCTTCGGCCGGACATGAACGCGACGGTGAACTTCTACAACGATGCGAAGCCCGATGCCGCCCCGGGTGAAGCGGGACGCGTGGTTGTGATCCCACCCAGCGCCGTACAGAACGGAACGGTATTTGTGGCTCTTAATGGCCGTGCGAAGAAAGTTGCGGTGACGACGGGCGGCACAACTGCTCAGGGTGTGCTGATTCAGAGCGGCTTGAACGGCGGTGAGGATCTGATCGTGAATCCGCCAGTTGGTCTGAAGGATGGACAACGCATCGAGGCGAAACAGCAATAGCGGACGGAGACGAAAGGACAACGGGACAATGGGGGACACGATAATTCGCACTCGTCAATTGAGCAAGGAATACGCACGCGATGAATTTAAGGTGATGGCTCTCGATGAAGTGGATATCGACATCGACCGCGGAAACTTCGTGGCTCTGATGGGTCCATCCGGTTCGGGCAAATCCACGCTGCTTCATTTGATTGCGGCGATGGATCGGCCAACCCGTGGCGATATAGAGGTGCTTGGCGCAAATCTCCGCCAGTTTTCAGACAAGCAGATCGCGCACTGGCGCAACCAGCACATCGGTTTTATTTTCCAGTCGTTCAATCTGATCCCGGTGCTGACGGCGCTCGAAAACGTCGAATTGCCACTCAAGCTGACAAACCTTCCGAAGAAGGAACGCCTTGAGCACGCCTCCACCGCGCTCAAGTTGGTGGGACTGGGAGATCGATTGAGCCATCTGCCCAAGCAACTCTCCGGCGGACAAGAACAGCGAGTGGCGATCGCGCGCGCGATCGTGACCGATCCCGACCTGATACTCGCGGACGAGCCCACTGGAAACCTGGACGCAGCCGCCGCGGAAGACGTATTGACGATGCTGTCGCGCCTGAACAAAGAATTTGGCAAAACCGTCGTGATGGTGACGCACGATCCGCACGCTGCAAAATTTGCGGCGACCATCCGTCACCTCGAGAAGGGTAGGCTCTTGCCGGTGGGAGCGCTGCCGGCCGACTGGACGCCGGCAATCTCGGTCAGGAACTGAGTACGCGATTTCGCGAGTTCGGTGATGGATCAGGGAGATACTCCTCTGAAGATTACCAGTACTTGTGTGAGGCACTCTCGTCGACTGCGGTGGTGTACGAGGCCCCGCGGATCGAGGCGCCATAGGCTCAACTTACGCTTTGGCGGCGTTGATTCCCGGCCTCCCTCCCGCCCAAGCTGGTTTTCCGAGGCCCAACGTTTGCCTCACGGCTTCCTAGGGGCGCTGTAGATGACCGGGTCGTCACGGAACGACTCACCGGTGCTGAATGTGTGAAGCGAGGGCGCCAAACAATGCGGCCCCAGAGAGGCCGACAACGGCAAGTGCTGCGGGATCTGACACGATCAGCGGTATCCCCGAAACGGGCGGTGAGATCGGTATCGGCATAGGCCAAGACAGAGGAGAAGACTTGATTGTGATCCCGGAACTCTTCGTATGCCGGATAGGGCATAGCAAATCCCGGCTCACCATGTTTTGGACTGACAACCCCAATGAGCACCATGCTGCGGATCGTGAACCGGCAGCATCTTTAAGAGCACAGCATTTGTCACAGTGAACAGCGCGGAGTTTGCTCCGACACCTAGTGCAAAAGTCACGATCACGACAATCGCGAAACCGGGCGTCTTTTTTATTTGGCGGCTTGCATACCGCAGATCCTGTGCGAATCGTTCAAGTCACACCCAATCCCACGTTTCACGTGTCTTCTCTTTGGACAAAGTAGGGTTGCCGAAAGCACGGCGCGCGGCGTAGCCAGCCTCTTCCGGCGCTAAGCCCTTCTCCCGCTGTTCTTCGGCTTCCAAGTGGGAGCGCAGTTCGCGGTCCAAATCCTCGTCGCGTGATTTCCGCCTTCGCCAGAACACTGCGCCAACCCCCGTTACTCGTATCTCAGAGCCACCATCGGATCGATTTTGGATGCGCGATTCGCCGGCAAATAGCCGGCCACCGCGGCTACCGCCAACATGATCGCTGCTGATACGCCCAATACGAAAGGATCTTGGGGCGGTAAGCCGTACAGCAAAGCAGCGATGAAACGAGTGGCCATCAAAGCGGCAACACTGCCCAAAACAATGCCTGCTAGTGTGAGCAACACACTTTCGCGCAAAACGGAACTGAGGACCTGCTCTCGTTGAGCGCCGAGAGCCATCCGAATCCCAATCTCCCGTGTGCGCCTGGATGCGTTGTAACTAACGACTCCATAGAGACCGGTCGCCGCCAGCACCAGAGCGAATAGTCCGAAAAAGCCGGAGAGCGATGCTGTCAATCTTTCCTGCGCCATCGATTCATCGATTTGCTCGGTCAACGTCCGAACGTCATACACAGCCACATGCTTGTCGAGATCGTTAACAACTGTTCGAATGGATGTGACCAGGCTCAGCGGGGCCGCTTCGGCCTGCACGTATAAGGTCGTCTGCCCGAATCCCGCTTGCGCGAACGGCAGATAAACGATTCGAGGCGATTCATCATGCATGGTTTGGTATTTTGTCGATCGCACGACTCCTACGATCTCCATGTCGGGCTTGCCGCCTACGCCAATAGACTGTCCTATCGGGTCTCGTGTTCCGAAGAAATAATGCGCATAAGATTCGTTGACGATTGCGACGTTCGGCGCGCCTGCAGTGTCTCGCTCGTCAAAATCACGGCCTTGGAGCCGGGCAATTTCCAGGGTCTTGAAGAAGCCAGGGGCGATTGCATTAAACTCCGAAAACACATCCTCGTTCGGACGTGGATGATAAGCGGGCGGATAGAGATCTTCACTCTGATGGCGGCCGGTCATAAGTCCGGCATCGATGAAGCTTGCAGCGTGCACGCCAGGTAATGCCCGCACGCGTTCCAATAGACGGTTGTAGAAACTGTGCATCTGAGCCGCAGTTGAGCCTATTTGACGCGGATTGAGAGAAAGCTGCAGAACGTTTTCGCTGCGGAATCCAGTATCGGCCGAACGGAGATTACGTAATGTGCTCGTAAACAAGCCGGCGCCCTCCAGCAGAACTACGGCAATCCCGACCTGGCCGATGATTAAAACTTCACGAATTCCTGGCCGGCGCTCGTGGTTCGGCTGAGCAGCATCATTCTTGATCGCAGAAGTAAGCTCAGTTCTGGTGATTTGCCAAGCGGGCGCTAATCCGAAGAGAATTCCCGCAACGAGGGAAATCGCAAAACAGAACGCCAGTATGCGCCAGTCGATCTGAGGCGAAAGACTCCGAGTAGCAGGAAGGATTTCTACAAGTAGTCGAGTGCTCCCAATGGCGATAAAAATCCCGAGGACTCCTCCGGCGAGCGCCACGACGGTGCTCTCGGTCAGCAATTGGCGAATAATACGGCCGCGGCTTGCTCCGATTGCCAGCCGCAATGCGATTTCTTTTTGTCTCGTAATTGCTCGCGCAAGCAGAAGATTGGCAACATTTGCGCACGCGATCAGCAAAACCAGTGCGACCAGGACCATGAGAACCAGCAGCGGCTTCGAAAATTGCTGCTGCAATTTGGAAAGGCCTTCGCTTCCGGGCAACAACACCAGATGTAGCGGCGCGGCGGACGCCTGTTCGCCGTAGAATTCCGAAATGATCCGATGGCAGAGCATGTCGGCCGCCGCTTGCGCTTGCTCACGGCTAACGCCCGGTTTGACGCGGGCCATCGCAGGCATCCAGGTCGCATCGCGATTGTCGAGCATCACGCCGGGCAAAGACAAATGGTCCATGAGCCGAATGGGAACCCAGATGTCCGGCGCAACGCCAACTTGCGTGCCGAAGAAATCGCGGCCCATGATGCCGATCACCGTGACTGGATACCCGTTCAGACGAATCACTCGTCCAATCGCCTCGGAATCCCCGCCGAACCGTTCCTGCCACATCCGGTAACTGAGAACGGCGACGGGATGAGGGTCGCCTTTGCGATCGTCTGCCGGCGAAAACGTGCGCCCGCGTATAGCAGGGACCTCGAGCGCGGGGAAATAATTTCCCGACACCAAAGAAACCCTTACAGGTTCCGGCTCTCCATTTGTATCGAGCTTGAGAAGGTCGGAGATGTAAGTGAAAGGCCCCGTGAAGACTTGATTACGGGTTCGGAGGGCTTCCAGAACGGGATAGGAAAAGCGAGTCTTTTCGTTCCCGTTCCGGGAATCGCGAATTCCTAGTACAACCAATCTCTCCGGATTGGGCGCCGGAAGCGGTTTCAGCAGCACCGTGTAAAGCAGAGTGAAAATCGCAGTGGTCGCGCCAATGCCAAACCCAAGCGATAACAGAGCGGTAGCTGTAAATACGGGAGCGCTGCGCAAAGTTCGCAGCGCATAGCGAATGTCCTGCCCAACCCGGTCCAATAACGTCCATCGCCACATTTCGCGCACTTCCTCCTTGATTAGGGTGGCGTTTCCGAGCGCACGCCGGGCGGCGAAGCCGGCTTCTTCTTCCGAAAAGCCACTGTTCCGATGCTCGGCAACTTCCAGCTCCAGGTCTGAGCGCAGTTCCCGCTCGAAATCCCGCTCGCGTTCTCTTCGTCGCCACCAGCGCATTTCACTCTTGCTCGGCCGGCCACATCACCCGGGCGATTGCGCTCGCCATTTGTTTCCATTTCGACTCTTCAGCGGCGAGTTGTTTCTTGCCCGCCGCCGTAAGCCGGTAGTATTTGAATTCGCGTTTTTGGTCCTTGGATGCCGGCTCCCATTTCGCCGATAACCAGCCCCTGCGCTCCAGCCGGTGCAGCGCTGGATACAACGATCCATGCTCGATCTGAAGCAGATCATCGGTCGTGCGCTGAATATGTTTTGCGATTTGATGCCCGTGAGCGGGGCCAAACAGGAGGGTGCGCAGGATCAGCATGTCGAGAGTTCCCTGCAATAGCTCGACTCGGCCTGAAGATTCTTTGGGCATGTCGTCAGTAGATATTCTACCCAGAAATCGGCAACTGTGGGTAGACGATCTTCTAAGCCTTTGGTTGTCTGAAACGGAGGCAGCGGGGTAGCCAAAGTCTAAAGGCACGGCTAATTACGAGAGAAAGGAAGACGAAGTGAGGCTGAAGGGATCAGCCATGCGCGATTGAGTGAGTTGTCGATTGTGTCTAGACGCGTGTCGGGTTCCGATGCTGGTATGCAGCACGTTATCCGTAGCCGGGATGTACACGAACAACGTCCCAATAGTCGGGAGACAACGATGGAGCGAGCTTGGGAGCAGGCGAATGCCTTGAGTCCGATGAACGATTCACAAATCAACACAGAGAGAGCAGTTCGAAACCGGCCCAAACCAGGTTGGGCATGGGGTCAAAATGCATGTCTCTCCACGATCATTGTGCAAGGAATGAGCTAAAAAACGAGGGTTTTGACGTGTTTTTGGGCCACGAAATTGCTGGCTATCGCTGCGTGAATCGGCGCCCGGTTAAAATGGGAGTTATGATACCCGGCTCCGTGTCGAGTGTCATGGCCGGTTTCCTGTTAGCCGCGAGCCTAGCGTTTTCAGCGGATTTCCCGATGCGGACAGCGGCCCCATGGCGCGAGGCTGCACCACACCCTGCTTCGAGTTATCGCTGGACCATCACTCCGGTAAAAGGCGCGGGAGCGGAACTTCTTACGCTTGTAGGTCGTTTTGACGGACCAGGACAATTGGCGACAGAGGATAACGTGCCATTGGTCGCGGTGCTCCGGGATACTCTGTCGGATGCGAACCCCGACAACGACAGGCTGCGTTATGTGTACCTGTTGACCCTGACCCGGCCGAACATTGGACAGCAGGTGCTTTCAGCTATCCCGTTTTTTTACTGGCGAATCGGACGCGGCAATCAATCAGGCGTCAAGGGTCCGCCGACGCCGCTCCTCGACATGTCGGACACCCGCCGACGCGTTTGGAAGAGACTAGGCTTTAATGTACTGCAATGGACGGCATTAGACCCGATGATGATGCCCGTGCGAGCTTCCTCGCACGCGTATCGCACAAACCTAATCGACCACGATCGTTTGCACATTGAAGAGGCGCTCAGCTTTCTGCGGCAAGTCCCAACCGACAGCACGGGCAAGGCATTGACCCGCGCGGAACTCGATAGCGTGATTGCGCGGCTGACTCTCGCGAAAAATCTGCTCGGAGGATTAATGAGCGCCACCGATCTCGAGCGGGTCGCACGCGCACGCGAAGCCAAACGGGCGGAAACTATCGCGCGAAATTGGGAGCTTCTCCGCACTTCTGCTGAACGCGCCGGGCTGATCTTCGAGCCGCTGCAGCTGGGCGATGGCGCTTCCCAGTACGCAGTACTATGGTTTCGCGCTAACGGGAGTTTCTCGGCGCCGGGTATCTCTCTCAAGACGACATGGAAGCTGCTGCACATTTCAAATCCATGGAGTGACACGCGTCTTAATCCGACCACCCGTTACGTGAGCAATCCTGGTGTGACCGCTGCGGCTGGGCGGCAACGGATCTTACCGGAGTGGAAAGGCTATCGCCAGGAACGATATCTGGACGCAAACGGCAGACTACTGACTCGCGGACAAAGCGGGCCAACTAAGGTAACGCTCGTGCCCCTTGCCGTCTATAGTTTGACCTATCCTCGAATGCCGCTCCTGCTGGTCGATTTCCGCTCGAGCATGCACACGAAGTGGCGCGAGATTTTCCAGCGGACCAGAGACGACGTCATCACCGGCGTTCTTGGCCTGTCGCATTTCACGAACTGGTATTACTACGCGGGGAACGCCCTATACCAATTCGTCAGAAGCCGCCGCGGGACTGCCGTGGATCAGGACAACCGCCTGGATTGCTACTCCGAGTTCCGCGTCGCCGTGGCCCTCGACCGAAGTCTCGATCCTGATTTCCGCCAGGAGCTTCAGAGCAGTATGCAGAGGCTGGCGATGAATCCGCTTGAGACTTCGCCGGGGCGCGAAGCCGACACGGCGCGGGCTAATTACATTGCTCTGGAGAAGGCCGCCACAAACCCCGCTAAGTTGCCGGAACGCCTGGAAAAGGACCGGCGGAAAGAGCTGGCTGCTTTCGGCGAAAGTCTTCGCGGGAAACTAGCCCAGGATATGCTCCACTACATGACATTGGGCGGTTTCACAGCCCGTGTGCCGCGTGACGAAGACAACGAGGCACGGCTTGATCGTGATCGCAGAACGGAATCGTTGATTCGCTACCTGCGCGAACTTGCCTATTCGGGTGTCGATCCGGCAGTGTCGTTTGATGTCGTTCAAATCCGGAGTTCGATGGACGAGTTGGCCAGTCTTATCGGAGCGGCATCTTCGAAGCGCATGCGCAACCAGGCTGTCGCCGTAATTGAAAAGCTTCAATCGGAATTTCAGAATAAGGCTTTGCGCGCCGACTGCGCTCGTGTGCTGCTGGCGATGAGCGCGGGAGCAGCGGATGTAGCGGGCACCAACGATAGGAAGCCTATGGCAAGCGTGCTCATCCCTTCAACCGTTCCCAGCAAAGCGGCATTGCAAGTCCAGTGACGCGTCGCGACGCGATCTCGCTGATGCTCGCGGAAGCGGGCGCGCTCTTCGCGCAGGCTCCCGACATCGGGGCGCCACGGCTCGTTGCCTTAAAGGTCGATGGACTCGGCGCGGATTTACTATCCCAGACCATGCAGGAGATTAATCCCGCAACAGGCAAGTCCTGGTGTCCGTGGCTCACGCACATCTTCTCCGACAACGGCATGATCTTCGATAACTTCTATGTGCGCGGCATCAGCCTCTCCGCGCCCTCCTGGTCGATGCTCGACACGGGCCGGCACCTGCTCGTCAAGGGCAACGTTGAATACGACCGCTTCACGGGCCGTGTCTACGACTATCTGAATTTCTTTCCGTTCTACCTGGGATATGCGCGCTCCCGCGAAGTGGATATGCCAAGCGTTCGGGTACTGGATGAGGCGGGCGTTCCGCTACTCAGCGATCAGTTTTCCTATCAGGAGCGATATCAGAGTTTCCAGCTATTCCAACGAGGTGTTCGCTGGAAGACGCTGCAACATGGTATCGAGCGCCGATTGTCGACGAGCAAGCTGCTTTCGCTTATTGAAGATCCACAAGGCGGCCTTCGGTTGGAGGAGGGTCTCGCCAGGCAGACTGAGGCGGACGTGCTCCATGCGCTGCAGAATTCCGACATTCTCTACGTCGATCTCTTCACAGGCGATATTGATCATACCGGCCACTCGATTAACGATCCACGAATTCTGCGGCTCGAACTGCAAAAGCTCGACTCGCTCGCGGCTAAGATCTGGACTGCTATTCAGGCAAGCCCCCTCGCTTCCCGCACCATCTTTGTAATGGTGTCGGACCACGGCATGAATAACGTGCCAGGTCTATACAGCCAAACCTTCAACATTCCCGATCTTTTGAATTCACCGGCGGGAGGCGCGCATCACGTTATAACGAATCGCCATCAGTTGAGCGATTATAAAATTGCGGGACTGGACCCACTGGTTTCGCGAGTAGTCAATCCCTCTACCGCTTCGCTTTATCTCAAAGATCAGGCGAATGACTACCCTACAGCATGGCTCGACTTGGATGGCAATGAGCGCGCCGCGATATGTCTGCGCAATTCTGATCTAAATCAGATTCAGATTCTGTTGCAGCAACTCAGCAGGACGGATCTGCCCGATCCTTTGCGCTTAGCCGCAACGGCTTACTTTTGCGAGCTTCTCGACAGGAAGCGACCTGGCTGGACCGAAACAATAAGCGAATTGGGCGCCGAACTGGATGAGCTCGGCCGCGCTATTGCGATCCGCCAGGAAAACCTAAAGAGCCAGCCGAAACACTGGCCGAAGCGGCTACGCCGGCAAGGCTTGGACAAAGAAGCGCGCCGCAAACTGTCCGAGGTGAAAAGCTGGATTGAAGAGCAGCGGCACTATCGAGATTATCTCGATCATCTTCGGGCGATTCTTGATCTGCGGCCAGACGGCGTTAAACCGCTTCCCGCGGGCACAGAGCATATCCTCCCACCGCGCTCGCTCGGCGATCATAACAGCGTTTTCGACATCCAGAACTACGTCGCAGGGCCCGCACCGGCAGGACTGGTAATCGATGGGCACGGCCGGCTCGATGAAGCGAAGTCATTTTCGTACGTCGATTACTTCCCGCTGCTAGCGGCCCAAACGGTGCGCAATGTTCCGCAGCGGGGCGTGTCGGCCAAGCCCATCGATTTCATGTTGATGGCGCTGCCTCCCAGCCGGATTGCAGCGAATCTTTCGGACGGACCATCACCTTTGGCTCAGGCGATCTGGCTCTATGGCGGCGCGGAACATCAGCTTGTCGAGCTGGTCCGTCATGATCATGGTCAGATGTGGATTCGAGTGATTCCCGTCGCCGGGCTGCGACAGTCCAAAGACGGCCAGGTAAGCTGGAGCGACCGGGCTTGGGCTCCTGGTTTCCCGCTTCGCTTGTTTGAAGATCCCAATTTAGCGGTTCCGGACGCGATCGGTCGCGCCTCATGGCTTTCCGCCTGGCACTCCGAATGGGAGTGGTTTCAAGCGATCCATCGCTGTCGCTATTCGAACGGCGTGATAGGGGTAACTGAGGACCTGCTTCCGCCTTCGCAAGCTCTGCCCGAGCGCCCCGGCTTGAATCCTCTGCTGCGCAGATTAGAAATCCGGAGGCGGCAGTTGGTGCAGGCCGATTTTCATATCTTCGCCACGGACCACTGGAATTTTAATGTGCGCAATTTCAATCCCGGCGGTAATCACGGCAGCTTTCTCCGCATGTCGACTCACTCCGTCTGGATGATGGCTGGGCCATCCATACCGCGAGGCCGTCACATTCGAGAACCGCACGACAGCTTGAACTTCGCATCGACTCTGCTCGCAGCCGCCGGTAAGCGGCCGCCGATGCCGGATCGAATCGTGAATTTGAAATAGAACCGGCTGCACGCCGCGCGGTTGTATCCTGAACTGAGTGGGGACGTAGCTCAGATGGATAGAGCAGCCGCCTCCTAAGCGGCAGGTCGGCAGTTCGAATCTGCCCGTCCCTACCACTGAGTAACCTGAACAGTTTCAGAATCGTGCTCAGTCTGGAAATGGCCGGGTCCCGCGCGAAATCGTGTCGGCGTGCCATCCGTTCGCTCAATACATACTGTTTTGATTTATGCCGGATTCGAAAGGCTGGTGCCGGCGGCAGGAGTTGAACCTGCGACCTACGGATTATGAGACCGTCGCTCTAACCACCTGAGCTACACCGGCGCCTTTTCTCTAATCTAACATGTGGGGCGTAGTTTCACGGTTTCAGAAAATTCCAGACGCAGGTCTTCAAATTTGACCAACAACAATCCGAACGATCCGCCGACAGATCACCCGGCCATCATGCCGAACGTCCGTCGGAATTCCCTTCTTCAGCCGGGGCAAACTTTTGTGGACATGTACCACGCGGATTCTATTTTGCTGCCTGCTAGCTTTCGTGACACGCTTGAGGATAAGCCTCAAATTTACCAACGGATGCGGTATGAGTATTGGCGGCAACTGAGTAAACAGCAGGTTCGTCAATCGATCCTTCGTGACTGGCGAAGCTTACGATGCAGGATGCGCTATTCGGACCGCTGCTGGACGTTCTGGAAAAATCCGGCGAAGCGGACAACACCGTTGTCATCTATACCGCGGGCCATGGAGACTATATGGACGCGCACGGACTATGGGCGAAAGACGTCCCATTCTCAAACAGAGACGTTCCTTCGCGCCGCCTCCGCTTCCTGCCCGTTCAATTCTGCCGCGGCCATCCCGGCAAGGGCAGAACCAGCAGGCAATCTGCTTCGAAACAGGGCCATTGGCCGCGTGTAGTTGATCCAAACCTCGCCGAGTATAAAGTGAATGGTGAAACCGATCCAAAATGCGATGCCGAAGAATTCGTGAGGATTGAGTTGGCGTGCCGCAAAAAACGCTCCCACAATGGGCCGGATAGTGGCGATGGCCAGCCCTATGGCAAACGCGCGGATCATCCACTCGCGATGAAGCGCGATCCGCCTGCGGCGAATGAGTAAAAACGCCCTCGTGAGTTCGAACAAAAAGACGATCGCAAACAGGACGGTTGCGGCTCTTTCATTTGCTCCGCCTATGGAGGTTTGGAAGGTCAGGGCCAGTGCCGAGAACCCGATTAGGAGACCGCAAGCAAAGAAAACGCGCCCGGACCAGCGATGAAAGGCCAGATGTTTCGCCCGGATGCGCCGGACGAACTGGAGCAGCCCCAAAACCATAAATAGTGCTCCGGGAATGATGTGTACCAAGGTCAGGGCGGGATAGCTTGCAAACGCCGTGTCGACGACGACCGCCGGGTTGCCCGTTCTCGCCATCAGAGACGGATCGCTCAACACGATGGCTCTGTGCAGCACGGCAAGCAGGGCAATTGCCACTAGCAGGAGAGCGGCGGCCCAGACACACCGGGTGAGCCATCGAGGCGGTTCCACGATTACTACGACGAGAACGCGGACGACAAAGTTCGGGGGACACTTCAAGCACTCCCACGGACTTTCGGCGCACAAGTAAGTCAGCGCCCTCTCGGGCTTCGATCCTCGGAAAGCAATTGACACTAACGCCTCATCAGTAGTACAGTTCGCAGATACCACGTTCTTTGCGACTCTCTTGCTGAGAACTTCCGTGCGGTTGACAAGAAAGCATCCGAAAGGAAAAGAAAGCCGTACGCGAAAAGGGGGAGTTATTTATCGCCGTCTGCTCAGCCTCTCCGTCGTCGGGCTGCAGCTTTTGCTTTCCTCGCACATGGAGGGCTTGAGTACCCAAGAAAGCCCGGTGACCCCGCTTGTCCATACGATCGCAGCCAACGTGCGAACCGATCGGGCAATGGAGACGATGCGCCGCGCCTACTCGACGGATCGCTGGTTTACCTTTCCGAAGTTCGAGGAAACAGCGCTCTACCTGAAGCAGCGCCTTGAGCAGAGCGGCCTAGAGGACGTCGAGATCGGCGGAGGAAAAGCGGATGGCGAGACGCAGGTAGGCTTCTGGACGATGCCCCTGGCCTGGGACGTCAGCCAAGCGCGGCTGGAGATGATAGAGCCCGAGCATTCGCTGCTGTGCGATTACCAGAGCGTGCCGGCCTCGCTTGGCATGTGGAGCGGACCAACTCCAGAGGATGGGGTGACGGCCGAAATCGTCGATATTACCAGGACTCCTTGGGCGGACGTGAAGGGCAAACTCGTTCTCACGGACAAGAACTCGGCCGGATACAAGCACCGGTTGGTGAAATATGGGGCCCTGGGCGCGGTGAATGGGTTAAGCGAAAATCCTGCCTTGCGCGATGGGCGGCAATGGATCAACGCCTGGGGCGATAACGGGTGGGGCTTCACTAAGGCGAGCACGCCACTGCTTTCCTTTTCCATCACCCCGCGGCAAGCCGAACACATTCGGAAACTGCTGGCTGAAGGCAAAAAGGTCAAAGCACACGCCGTCGTCGATTCCCGTTATTACGTAGGCCGCTATCCCTGGGTGACTGGCGTGCTACCGGGGGCCAGCGGCGAAGAAGAGGTGCTTGTTCTGGGACATTCGTCGGAGCAGGGGGCACAGGATAACGCAACCGGTGTTTCCGCCATGATCGAAGCTCTGAACACGATCGGCAGGCTCATCCAAGAGGGCAAGCTTTCCCGGCCGCAACGGAGCATCCGCATCCTGCTGATGCCGGAATTGTATGGCTCTCTCAGCTATATCTCCGGGCATCCCGATCGCATGAAGAAGACAGTTGCCGCGATGACCGTGGATACTCCCGCCGCTCCATACAACCTTGCGGGAACGGAGTACACGTTCTACCTGAATCCACAAGTTGCGATGTCTTATACAGACGCCTTGATCCAAAGGATCGCCAAAGCCTATTTCACATCGCGGCCGTGGCACTGGAAAGAGAATGAGCCCGGAACCGATTCCTTCCTGGGAGACCCGACTATTGGCGTGCCGGATGTCTGGTCCTACAGCGGCGTCGGCATCGAAACACACCACAACAGCGAAGACAAGCCCGATACCGTCGACTCGCGTTCGCTGCATGATCTGATCACGGTCCTGGCGAGTTACCTGTACTTCAATGCCAACGCGGGCGAAGCGCAAGCGCCGTGGCTGGCAGACATCACCGTCGACCACGTGTATCAGGAAATGGCCGCCACTGCTTCGACGGCGCTTGATGCACTGAGAACGGGCAATACGGCGGCGGGGAGCTATGGCCTCGATCGCGTCAGCTATCTGCGGGATCGCGGGGACGATGCTTTGCTCTCGGTGCTCAGGCTGGTCCCCGGCAGCCGCCGTGACGAACTTCGCCAGTCGCTCGCTCCTGAATTAAAGCAATTGCAAGCTGCTTGTGACTGGCAGTCCGCCAGACTGCGTTCGGCCGGAGCCATCGCTGAACGGCAGCCGGTGAATCACGACGCCGAGCAGATGATCGTGCATCGAAAGAGACCAGGCACGCTACCGCTGGATGATTTATCGCAAGACCAGTGGGAAGGCTATCCTTCCGGCGCCTGGAACAAGTTAGTAACGGTCGCGCTGTACTGGTGCGACGGCAAGCGCAACCTTGAGCAGGTGATCCACCTCACGAAAATGGAAATGGGACCAAGCGATTTCGATTTCGTGGGCTATTTTCGGTTTCTCCAGAGGCACGGCTATGTGGATATTACGAAATAGCCTGCCTGTTGTTCTTCTGCTCGCGGCCACTTGCCAGGCGCAGCAACCTCGGGCTTTGCAAGAATGCTTCCGGCCGGATCCCTTCGGCGGCATCGTTGAAAGCGACCGTCAGGGCGCGGGCTGGCTGAAGCAAGTTAATCTGAAAGCGGCTCGCGGAAGCTACGCATCCTTTCACCTAGTTATCAGCAAAAAAGCTAGCGCCGATTACAAGCTGGCCGTGCGTTTCCCGCTCGCAGTCGATGTGTACCGAGAATGGTTTCACTTCAACACGCCGGACAAAAAGTATTATCCGGATGCGTTGATTCCGGTATCTCTGCCGTACCAGTTCCAAATTCCCGACCCAGACAATAAGATACCCGGCCAAACTGCGCAGGCGTTCTGGATCGATCTGTGGATACCTGCTGACTCCCAAACGAAGACCTACCAGGGAGAAGCCATCGTCTCCACATCTTCCGGTAGCGAGACTCTGCCGATCGCGCTGTCCGTGATTCCGGCAGTTGTCCCACAGGACGATGCCGTCACGCTCGACAACAATTCTTACGGCACGTCGTGGCTAGTGAATCAGTATCCGAAAACTCTGGCCGCTTTCCGTGACTCTTCCGAAGAATCCCCAGCCGGCGAGGACCGTCTCATTGGCCTGATTCATGCCTACCACCGAATTTTCTACGAGAACCGCGGCACGTTCCACCAACTCGGCTACGGCCACGCCGGCAAAGTGGGTCCTGAGTTCGCACCGGAGTTGACCGGGACCGGCAGGCAAATGCACATTGCAAGCTGGGATCTGTTCGACCGTCACTACGGACCGTTGCTCGATGGCTCCGCGTTCCGTGACACCCGCCGCGGCGCAAAACCAATCCCGTTTATGTATCTGCCGGTAAACCCGGAATGGCCCGCCTCGTTTCTCTGGTGGGGCGAACCGGGTTACGACGCGGAGTTTGTAAATGTTTTGTCGGAGATGGAACGCCACTTCCGGGAGAAGCACTGGACGCACACAAAGTTCGAAGTTTTCTTTAATCACAAGAAACGCTACAAGGGCTTTCCGTGGGATGGGGACGAGGTTCGGTTCGAGCACGATAACAACTACTTCCGGGTGTATCACCGCATGTTAGAGCAAGCGATTCCCCTGCACTCCCCCGTGCATTTTGTAATGCGTGCCGATACGAGCTGGACGGCTGCGCAGCAGTTTCGCGAACTCGAAGGAGTAATCGGCTTTTGGGTGGTCGGCGAAGGCGAGTTGACCTGGCATCCCGACGCAATTCCCCGTTTGAAGCAACATGGGGATATCATCTGGACCTACGAAGGAACTCCGACCGTGCAGAAAGTGAGTACGGAGATTACTCTCAACCCGGTGAGGTCCTGGATCAACGGAGTCGACGGATTCGTTCGCTGGCAGACCGTCGAACCGGGGTCCGATCCGTGGTTTCATCTGAACGGCGGGGATTTGACGCTGGTTTACCCAGGAGAGCGATTCAATATTGCCGGTCCAATACCAAGCATACGTTTGAAGCTGCAGAGGAACTGTCTGCAGGATCTCGCGCTGCTGAACGCGCTGAGTACAGGAGATTCTCGAAAAACGTATGCGGAAGAAGTGGCGCGGCGGTTCAATCACACGCAGATCACGGATTGGTCCAATGCCAACGCCAAGCTTCCGGCGAAGCCGATTATCGACTGGAACAACGCCGATTTCGCGGATGCCTTGAAGCCCTACGAAGCTCGGTTTGCGAACCTGGACCCCGCCGCCTGGCTGCGCGTTAGAGAGTACATCCTCGACCAAGCGGAGAAAACGCAATGAAACAGGTGGCGATTCTTCTTACGCTGGCGTTGCCCTTGTGCGCGCGCGACAAGGCTCAACTGAAACACGACCTCGACCAGATCGCAAAAACTGCCACCGTCATGGTCGACGGTGACACCTGCCAGCGCATCCTTACGCCGCGCGCTCTCCAGCATATTCTTCAAAAAGACCCACGCGATGAATGGGCCGCCGGTGACAACTACGATGTCGACGACCACGCGTTTATCGCAACAAAGAAGACGCTGATGCGGCTCGCGCAACTTGTCAACTATCCGGTCGATGTGAATCTATGGATGCCCATTGACGGTGCTCCTGACCGTATTCATATCGTGATTCGCAACCGCTATGAAATGAGCCAGTTTTGGAAATGGGGCGATCTGACTCAGCCTATGCCGCCCTTAATGCGCAGCGTGTTGGAAAACGGAAAGCGTGTCACCGTTGACCAGAAGCCCCAGTACATTTCAGTCCTGGCGCCGGTTCGCAATAGCCTGAACGACATTGTCGGACTGGTCGAGGTAGTCAGCGAAATCAGCCCGAATCCGAGGGAAAACGTCAAATGAGGAGGCTTTCCCCCGGGCTTACTCGCGCTACCGTATCGATTCCGAAATTAAGCCGTACCTCACGGCACAATATCGTTCTATTCAGCTTTCCACTGTCGACAGCAGCATTGTCCTGCACATACAGGGAGGGCACTCACTCACGAGGCGTAGTAAAAAGGGCAGAATCCCAAATGCTACCTAAATGTGCAACTACGATTTTCCAGCGCTGCCGCCGGGTGATTACCAAGTGAAATCGGCGGCGGCGGGATTCGCGGACTGGACGGGAAACCTGACACTTCGAGTCGGCTAGCAAGCTGTTATCAATCCGCAAATGCAGACAGCGACCACGCAAACTACCATCGTCGTACCGGACGTCACGCCAGTGATCAACACCGACAATGGCTCTCTATCTGATGTGAAGGAAGCGACCCACATCGAATCACTGCCGGTTCAGAATCGAAACTTTCTCAATATTCTGAACGTCCTGGCTTTTACAATATAGACGCTTCGTTTTACAAAGTCATGCCTATCACTGAACGTGTGAAACTCCGGCTTGAAGCACAAATCTTCAATCTGCTGAATCACAAACACTCCAACCTGCCAAATAACCAAGGCACTATCAACACAGGCGTGGGCGGTTCACGATTAGTTCAGTTCCAGGGCAAGGTCGAGTGCTGATGTCGTTGTCGTTTTCACCCAGGAGCGCGAGTTCTTCTCGCCCTCCACTTCTTGTCGCCATGAGTCTTCTAAGCCAAGTTTTTTCCTTTCCACTTTACGGGATACTTCTTCTCTCCGCCGGGGTCGCGGCGGCGGATACGCTGATTTTGCCTGCGAGCGTGATGGACCGCACGGCGGTTGCCAACGTGACTTATAGGCTGGATCATCAGATAACAGGAAGCGGCCATGCTTCAATCCGTTGGACCGACAGCCTGGGCCGGGTTGTCGACGACAGGACACTGCCGGTGGAATTGATCGATGAGCGCGATTTCAGTTTTTCGATAGACCTCCGCCGCGCGGTTGCAATGAAGAATACGCTTCATGTACACCTGTCTTTCGATGGCAAGGACATGAAGCAGCGGGCGGAACATAAAGACGAAGACGTAGAGGTAAGTTTTGTGGCGCGGCCACCGGATAAGCAATGGCGTGACTACGTCATTATCATGTGGCAGCAATACAAAAAAGATTTGATTCCGGGCCTTGAAAAGCTCGGCATCAACGCCGGCCAGTACTCAGGGCGCACTAACTCGCTGCCGGAATTCTTCATCGACAACAATGTGCGCTGGTATTCGGAAGGCATCGGGACCGATTTCTATTCGACCTATCATCAATACCGTGCGGATCGGCCCTACGACTGGGATCTACTCCAAGCGGAGGAACTGCTGAAGCAGGATCCCACGAGCCTGGAGCCGTTCAAGCGGCATCCAAGCTTTTGGGATCCTGTCTGGCGGAAGAAGATCCACGACCGGCTGGTTGAAGATGCAAAACGAAATGCGCCATACCGGCCCGTGTTCTACAGCTTGGCGGATGAATCGGGCATCGGCAATCTTGCCGGCTTCTGGGATTTCGATTTTTCCGATCAATCGCTTGTGCCGATGCGGCGATGGCTGCACGATCAATACCACACGCTCACCGCGCTGAATCGCGAATGGGGAACGAATTACACATCGTGGGACCTTGTAACTCCGCCGACAACCCACGACGCCATGCAGCGCAGCGACGGCAATTTCGCATCGTGGGCGGATTTCAAAGAATGGATGGACATCTCGTTCGCGAATGCCCTTGAAATGGGAACGAACGCCATTCACGAAGTAGACCCGGATGCCTACGTCGGCGTTGGCGGGGGCCAGATGCCCGGATGGGGCGGGTACGATTATGCCCGGCTCACGCACGCGCTGACGGCGATTGAGCCATACGACATCGGCAGCAATATCGAGATCATTCGCTCTTTAAATCCAAACATGCCGATGGTGACCACGGGTTTCGCGAACGGCAAGTGGGAGAAGCACCGTGTCTGGTACGAGCTGCTGCACAATAACCGCGGGCTGATTATCTGGGATCAGAAGCACGAGTATGTGGCACCGGATGGGCAACCGGGACAGCGCGGCCGGGAAGCAGGCGCTTATTACAACGAGCTTCGCGACGGAGTGGGCGCACAGATCATCAACAGCCAATTGATGACCGACCGGATCGCCATTCACTATTCGCAGCCGAGCATGCGAACCGAGTGGATGCTGGCGCGTAAGCCCGAAGGAGACGCCTGGATCACACGATCGGCCAAGGCCGAGCGCACGGATAACGATTTTCTGCGTTTGCGCGAATCGTGGCGCCTGTTGATCGAGGACGAAGGACTTCAATATAACTTCGTTTCTTACATGCAGCTTGAGCAGGGCGAATTGTTGAAAGGCGGCTATCGCCTTCTGGTGCTGCCACAGTCGAGCTCGCTTTCGATGGCGGAGGTCGGCGCGATCCGCGAGTTTATCTCGCAGGGCGGAATTGTCATCGCGGACGGTGAGCCGGCGACATTCGACGAGCACAGCCGTCGGTTGTCCCGCTCACCACTCGCGGACTTGTTCGGCGGCCCTCATGACCAGGCAGTTACGATCCGCAATTTCGGAAAAGGCAAGGCGATCTTTCTGAAAACCGATACGCTGAATTATCATCAGAACCGCTTGATTCATAAAGAAGGTCCGGTGCATGAGCTTGTCGGAAACCTGCTGCGCTCAAACGGAATCCGCCCGGAGTTTGCCGTTACGGATGCAAAGGGCATTCCCGTGGTGGGTGTGGAAACACACATCTACCGGAACGGCGGAGTTCGGCTCATCACATTGATCTCGAATCCGCAGTTACGCGTGGACGAGCTCGGGCCGCCCGATTTCCATTCGAACCAGCGATTTGAAAATCCGGTTACGGTCAATATTGCGCTTCCAGCGCCGATGTATCTTTACGACATGCGTGAACGCAAAGCCTTAGGGCAAAAGCGAATGCTGACGGTAACTGTGAATCCTTACGAACCGATTCTGCTGGCGGCGGCTGCCAGTCCGTTGCCCGAGCTTCAAGTCAGCGTACCCTCGGAAGCACGTCGAGGCGATTTAATCCAGCTCGGATTCGATCTTCCACATACTCCCGCATCGGTCGACGTCGTTCATGTCGACGTGCTCGACCCACAGGGGGAACGGGCGATCACCTATTCCGGAAATGTCTTCACGAAAAATGGGCACGGGATAGCGACCATCCCATTTGCAGTTAACGACGCCGCGGGCAAATGGACCATCAAGGTTCACGATCTGCTGAGCGGGCGGGAACAAAGCTTTCCGTTGAGCGTCAATTGAGGAGCCGCGTGCATAAAGACACTTGGCGCCGCGTTATCACCGCCGCTCTGTTTTTTCTAATGGCCGGTGTTTGCTGCCGGGCTCAGGTGTATTCGCCGATACTGTTGAAAGCCGGCCAGCCGGATGCAAGCAATCTCAAAGCGCTGGCGACCGGCATCTATCAGCAGGCGCACGCGCAAACCCCGCGCGAAAAGGCGGAGGCGATCTGGCGGTTCTTTCTTACCGATGGCCGATTTGTGAAGCCGGGCTTCTGGTATCACATCGCAGGCTGGGCGTACGAAGAGCCGATGGGGGAAGTGCTCGATCCGATCAAGCTTCTGAATAGTTACGGTTTTGGCTTGTGCTATCACATCGCTCCCCTGCTCGAGGCAATGTATGACGCGGGCGGCTTTGCAGATTCGCGGGTCTGGTTCCTCACGGGGCATACGGTCGCGGAGGTCTTCTACGACGGCGGCTACCACTATTTCGATTCGGACATGATGGGCTATAACCCGGTGGGGAGCGGCCCGTTGAAAACGCGTCGCGTCGCATCGGTTCATGACATCGAGCAAAACGGTAACATCATTCTCGCCAAGATCGACGGAACGAAAGAAGTCAAAGCGGGCGCTGTTGACGATCCCTGGTATCCGGCCGACGTCCGCGCCGGAGCGATTGGCGGTTTGGCCGAATTATTCACGACAACCAAGGACAACCGGCTGTATGCGTTTAAGCGTTATCCGCAAGGCCATAGTATGGATTTCGTTCTCAGACCCGGCGAGCGAATGATCCGCTATTTCCACCCAGAATCATCCCAGCTCTACTACCTGCCCTATCAATTCGACGGAACGGCGTGGCGCGAATTTCCACAGGAGATCGCCGAATATCACATCCGCACAAACGACGGGCCGCGAAGCCAGAAGGACAACCGCAGTTGGGCGACCGGTCGCATTGAATATCGCCCGCGGCTCCAAAAATGGGGATCGCCGGCTGACTTCGATATGCCATGCCCGTATGTGATTATCGACGCGCAATTCACGATGTCTGTCGCGCTACCTTCAAAAAAGGACAAGCTAAGTATTGCGACGTCAGTGGATGGCGGCCGCACATGGACGAATGGGACAAGTCTGCAAGGACCATTTCACGGGAAATGGACAGCGCTGCCCGCTACCACGGTGAAGTCGGAACACGGGATCCGCACCGCAATTAGCGGAACGTATGGCTACCGTGTGCGAATTGACAGCTCAACCAACGCGCAGGTCGAGAACTTGCTGCTTGCGACGCGATTTGAGTTGAACCCGAGAACACTACCCGAACTGACGCCCGGAGATAACGAACTGCAGTATCGATCTACCGGGCAGAATAGAATCGAAATTCCTGTCCGCGCGGGCAGCGTTGACCGTTTTGCGTCGAAGATTGAACACGCTCGTTACCGTGGCTCGAATGGACAAGGTTACGTCATCAATCAGGGCTCTGTGCCTGGCGAGATCACATTTGCTTTAGCGGCGCCCGATGGACAGCAATTGACCGCGTTCGATGCCGGTGGCCGCTTCCTCGATCTCAGAGATGGACTGGCTCCCGATAAGCTGACCGCCGAGGTTCGCAAAATAGAGCCATGGCCGTCGGCAAACGCTCCGGCGCCTGCTGCCCGAATTGCTTGGGCGGTCAACCCGGACGGCCCCTATCACGAACTATGGACCTACAATCCAAAACTATCGTGGAAAGACGGCCAGCCCATCGACCGGACCTTAAGATGGCCCGAAGTTGATCGGCACGTCGACAGGATTCCAGCAGGAACAAAGAAGATCTACGTTCGCTACACGATTTTCGGAATGGCGATCGACGACTTCCGGCTGGCAACCATCGACTCTCAAAGTCAACCACGGTCGCCCGTCCAGGTCACTCAAATCTGGAAGCAAAACGGCATTGTGAAATCTCATGCGGAGCCAATCAGCGCGGGAATCAAGGATCATGAATTTAGCATCGACATCCCGGAAAGCGCGACGGTTGAGAATGAAGCGATAATCGTGGAATGCCTGCAATAGAGCAAACCGCATGAAATGCCTGCTTCTGCTGAT
>JAICLJ010000181.1 GCA_025927575.1 Bryobacteraceae bacterium
TCACGCCGTCGGGCAGCGGCATCGTGGGTTTTTTCGAATGCCTCGTTTTGACCGCAACGGAATAAAACCAACTCCGGCTCCAGAACGCGCGCTGATTGTTGGAGTCGATCTAACGAGAGCGCCGCGCGCGCAGAAAGCCTCCAGCGCCGCGGGCGTGTCACCCGAAGAATCTTTGGAGGAGTTGGCGGCCCTTGCTGACAGCGCAGGCGCCACTGTAGCCGGCCGTCTGCTCCAGCAGCGGCCTGCGCTTGACCCAGCCACGCTGATCGGGTCGGGAAAGGTAGATGAGATCAAGGCCAGGGTTCACGCCGATCTCATCGACACCGTCATCTTCGACCGTGAACTGAGTCCCACGCAGCTCCGGAACCTTGAGCGCGCTCTCGATTGCAAAATCGTCGATCGTACCCAGTTGATACTCGATATCTTCGCCGCCCGAGCCCGCACCAGGGAAGGACAATTACAAGTGGAGCTTGCCCAGCTCAATTACTTGCTGCCCCGGCTGACCGGACGCGGTATACAAATGTCGCGGTTGGGTGGTGGCATCGGAACGCGCGGACCCGGCGAAACGAAACTGGAAACCGACCGGCGCCGTATCGCCAAGCGCACTGCGAAGCTGAAGCAAGAAATCGAGCGTGTGCGCGCCACCCGTAGTGTGCAGCGTTCCCAGCGGCAGGCGGTCCCTCTATCGACCGTCAGCCTCGTCGGCTACACCAACGCGGGGAAATCGACCCTGTTTAACCGGCTCACCGGCGCCGAAGTGCTGGCCGACTCCCGAATGTTCGCGACACTCGATCCGACCGTACGCCAGATCCGGCTGCCGTCCGGCAGGAGGGTGCTTGTGAGCGATACCGTCGGGTTCATCCGCAATCTGCCGACCACCTTGGTGGATGCGTTTCGAGCGACTCTCGAAGAAGTCACGGCGGCGGTCCTCTTATTGCACGTTGTGGACGTTACGTCTTCCGACGCCTCAGAGCATACCGCGCATGTATTGGCAGTTCTCGGCGAGATCGGAGCCGAAACTACTCCGGAAATTCTGGTTCTCAACAAAGCCGACCGGCTGGAGCATCAGGGCGTGGATCAGGACCCGGAGACGCTGACCCACCGGATCATGGGAGAAACGGCGCGGCAGAGCGCCACTGAAGCGGTGCTTGTTTCCGCGCAAACTGGCTTGGGCATCGCGGAATTGTTAAGCAAAATCGACCAGCGGATTGCGCTCGATCCGGTTTCGCGGCAGCGATTCCGGCTTCCCCTGGGAGAGGGCAGGGCCATGCATCTGCTGCATGAGCGGGCGGCGATTCTCTCTAAGGAGTATCTGGAAGACGCTTGTGATATCGTTGCGGAGACTCCCGAATCCCTTCGCAATCTGCTGTCGGAGTTTCTGGTTTCGGAATCTTAGCTAAACCTCGAGAACCGGAGTCGTGCTCTGACTGATTCTCTCGTAAACTGGTTTGTATTGATTGCGGGCTGAATGAACCTTCCGAATGCGCTGACACTGACCCGAATCTTCCTCGTCCCCCTGCTGGTCTGGGCACTGGTCGAGCGCACTCTTAGTCTCGCGATAAACGGCAAGCTGCTGATCGCCGGCGATTTTTTTGCCCTGGCGGTTTTTCTTGCCTGCGCACTGACGGACCTGCTCGACGGCTATCTTGCGCGACGCTGGGGGCAGGTCACGACCGTCGGAACGCTGCTCGATCCAATCGCCGATAAACTGCTGATTTCGGCCGCTTTAGTGTCGCTCGTCGAAATCCGCCTTCTGCCCGGCTGGATGGCGATCGTTATCATCGGGCGTGAATTTGCAGTTTCCGGATTGAGGAGCATCGCGGCGGCTGAGGGCTACACCATCAAAGCCAGCGAGTTGGGCAAGACTAAAATGGTGACGCAGGTAATGGGCGTCAGCCTGCTGATGCTTGCCATTCGCTGGCCGGCCATCCGATGGTGGGGGCTGCTGGTGATGTGGGGAGTGGTTGTATTCGCGGTCTGGTCTGCGATCGATTATTTCCGGCGTTTTTGGGGAAAAGTCGATAGCAGC
Source organism: Bryobacteraceae bacterium (assembly GCA_025927575.1). Taxonomy (GTDB): domain Bacteria; phylum Acidobacteriota; class Terriglobia; order Bryobacterales; family Bryobacteraceae; genus KBS-96. Next base: position 2,030 of record JAICLJ010000181.1, read on the forward strand.
ATCAAATTGCGCCGTCGCCACGAACTCATCATGCTGGAGCGCAGGAAACGTCGTCTGGAAAGAGCCCAGAGAGACAAGAGCGGGTCAAGCGCGGCTCCCTCTACTCGCTAATTCTGGAAACGGGTAGCAGTTCCAGCCGGGCGGAGGTCGGCTGCAGGATCTCGTAATCGGTCGGCGTAAACAGCACCGTCATGACTTCTCCGCGCGACCCGAGACGGCCGATTTCTCTGCCGTTGAAAACGACTCTGATGCCACCTGCGTTGCCCGTGCGGACTCTGGCAGTCTCGCGGCCCTCAAACACTTTTGTATCGGCCGCGGCAAGCAGGCCACTGTAAACGCGCTTGCCGTCGCTATCGATCGAGAGCCAGGATTTTTCCAAAGCTGAAACCTTCAAAAGAAGGTGTTCGCCCGGAATCTGAGCTGGCGCCTTGGAGGCCGTTCCACTCTGGTCTTCGTTTGGCTTACGGGTATCGTCATTCACTGCGAGCGCGGACGTCTCTGTCTGATCGAAGGCTGCCGGAGGCGCCGTAGGCGACGAAATTGCCGGTGTTCCGTCTTTTTCACTAGCACCCGGTCCAAAGCTGGTTCCGGACGCCGAGCCCTGTGTCCCTTGCCACACGGCATAAAGCCCTGAACAGCCGGCCATTACCGCTGCCAGCGTCAGGACCGGCAGGATCCATCGAAAACCCGACCTCCGCCGTGGTCGGATCGCCGGTATCTTCCAGTCGTAAGTGTGTTCTTCCTGGCCCGGTACCAGCGGAACAGGAAGCAATTCGGCGGAAGCGCGCACAGCTTCCTCCAGACGGGCATAGTCCAGGTGCAAAGCCTCCGCGAACTGCCGGGTAAAACTCTTATAAAAGAAAGCGGACCCAAACTGGCCCGGGTCGTCGGCCTCAATTGCCGAGAGAGATTTAAGCGAGATTCGGGTGATCGCCCCGATCTGTTCGAGTGTGACCGCCTGTTTCAGGCGCTCCTCGCGAAGTGTTTGACCTACCGACTGCATGTCAACTTGCCCAATACTCCGGCAGTGTTAGTACGGTTATGATACAACAGTCGTTTTCTAATACTGAAACTCTCAGTACGACTGACGGATTTTCCTGAGCGCTCCTTTCCGAACTGCTATTACCATCGTCAAAATGACTGTAAGGTTTAGTCATAATCGCGTTTTTCGTGTCCTCCTTGCCTGTTTTTCCTTTACGGCGGTGGCCTGCGCTACTGCCCCGATAAAGCCCAAGACGCCGTTCAGCGGCACGCGAGCCTTGGCTTACACGCGCCGCGCGGTATCTTTCGGGGTGCGCCCATCCGGGTCGGCCGCCATCGGAAAGCTGCGCGCCTGGATTGTTTCTGAACTAAAACCGCTGGGAGCGGCGGTGTCACTCGACTCGTTTACCGGGAGAACGCCCGCAGGCCCTGTTTCAATGGCCAATATCGTCGCGAGATTCCCCGGCAATGGCAAAACCGCCCTGGTGGTGACGGGGCATTACGATACGAAGCCAATACCGATGGTTCAATTCGTGGGCGCCAACGACGCCGGCTCCTCGACAGGATTCCTGCTGGAGTTGGCGCGTGTGATTGCTCACACAAAGCACCAGGATGACATCGTACTGGTCTGGTTCGACGGGGAAGAGGCGGTCGGACAGTGGTCCGACACGGACAGCCTGTATGGAAGTCGCCATCTGGAAGCCAAATGGGCTGCCGATGGCACGCTTTCTCGCGTGAAGGCGCTGATTAACGTCGATATGATCGGCGACAAGAACTTGGACATCGTGAATGACATGAACTCGTCGCAATCCTTGCGCGAACTCATGCTGCAAACGGCGGATGAACTCGGTTACGGCAAATACTTCTTGAGAACCGGCGCAGGCATCGACGACGATCATATTCCGTTCGTCAGTTCAGGCACGAATGCCCTCGACGTTATCGACTTCGATTATGGGCCAAACAATTCCTATTGGCACACGGAGAAAGACACGATGGACAAGCTGAGCGCAGGCAGCTTTCAGGTTGTCGGCGATGTCGTCGTGAAGATGCTTCAGAAACTGGATGGATAAGCGCTAACGCGCAGCGACAATCGATGCGCCCTCGTAGGTGACGGCGGCGGCATCCCGAAAATTTTTCGTTTTTTCGTTATTGGCGTTCCACGAGGGCGCTGTTTTGGAGTTTGCGAGCGTCCAGATAACTTCCGCCGTCAGCTTATCGAGATCCGCCATCTGGAAATAGTCGATTTTGCCCCACTCATCCTTGAGTCCGTGGTAGTCCGGAAATTCGAACGCGGTGCAGAGAGTGCTGTCGGGGACGCCATATTTCGCAAAGCTGTAGTTGTCGCTGGCTGGGAAATATTTGTCGCCTCGTTTATCACGGTAAATCCGGATTCCGTAGCTCGCGGCCGCGTGTTCAAAGAGCGCGCCCAGGTTGGTAAAGCCGAACCCGGTAAGCGATGCGCTGCCTCTTGCAATGTCACCATCGCTTCTGCCGACTTGTTCCAGGTTGATATCCGCGATGGTTTGTTTGAGCGGGACCACCGGGTGCTCCGTATAGTAGCGCGAACCAAGCAAGCCAAGTTCCTCGCCGCAGAACGTCATAAAAATGATGGAGCGCTTCGGGCGTTCTCTTAAATTTGCGAACGCCTTCGCGAGCGCGACGACCGAAACAGTTCCACTTCCATCGTCGTTTGCGCCATTGTAGATTTCATCATCATCGCTAGTGGGCTTTTCCGAGGTCAGCCCGGAAGCTGTCTTCAGCGTCCCAATGTGGTCGTAATGCGCGGACACAATGATGTAAGTATTTCTCAGCACCGGGTCCGAGCCGCGGAAAATCCCGATCACGTTCTTGCACTGGACCTGACCATCTGCCGGGATGACGTGCTTGTTGGATTTGGCCTTGAGATACGCAGTCAAGTCGGCGTTTTGGAAGTAAGTGCCGTCAACGGGAGCATCCAGATCGCTTGCTCGAAACCGCGAAGCGATGAAATTGGCGGCGACGTCCAGTCCGGCTGAAGGCGTATAGCGGCCGCCAAGCGCATCGGATGAAAGAAAGGAAAGATCGCCTCGGAGGGAAGCGGGTGTGATTGCCGTGAGAGCCTGGCGCAGATCCGCGTTGGGACCCAGCGGCTGCTGTGAATGCGCATGTGAGGCTTCAAGAAAGAGTCCCGCGCTGAACAGGCCCAGGCACACCGCGACTAGCGGCAGTAGACGGTTTAGATTACTTCGCATTCGTGACAGAGAGAGTCTATTCACACGATAGCGTGGACGCCGACGGTGCCGCGCTTCGGGCCTGCCGCGCATCATGCCTGCTAAGCAATCCGTGCTTCTTCAAGTACTTCTGTTCCTGGCGTTCAAAGAGAGGGATCACTTGCTGTTCGATGTGAAGGTAAGCCGCCTTGAGGCCGTCGCGCTCGAAGACTCGACCGATCCCGGCTTCGACTTCGCTCGGTTCGCCAATGCAAGCGAGAAAGCGATTTGAAGTCATGCGCGTATATTTTTCGCCGTCAAGGCAGCCGTCCTCGCGCAGAATCTTCTCACGTGCGTACAGGCACAGAACGGCATCCCCGATCCACGCTTCTTTCAGAACTTCTTCGCGACGCTTCTTCTCCGGCACATTTCTATCGTGACATTTCGGGTCCGCGCTTCGTGGACGCCGAGATCGACACTACGCCGTGATCGACGAGAATCGATGAACCGCGGGTAAGCTGCCCATAAGCCCGATTGTTCACAAATAACTTCTCGTTCCGGATGAGAATGTTCGCATCCCGGCAAGGCTCGAAACGATACTCTAGCTGTCCTCCCGGAAGGTGTAGGATTTGCGGCGGCGGCACGCTGGTCCGGTAACAATCCGTAACAACGACTTTGTGACCTGCAACGGTTGCCTTCACGTGCCCAAGCAACAAATTATTCGACCGGCTGCACGACAAGATGAAACCTAAAACGGCGCTCAGCGATATCAGCCCGAACGTCTTGAATTCCACTCAAAGCACCTCATATGCAGCGCTCTTATCGATTACATCGTATTACAATGTACTTTATAATGTAAAGACAATCTGAAGCTGATTTGAATCCGCTCACCCGATGAAGCTGAACAGCGAGGTTCTCGGCAGGGCCGCGTGGGCTTGCAGCGCGGCCTGTTGCGCGACTGATTCTTTCTGCAGTTCCACAATGGCTGACGCGGCATCGGCGTCCTGGGTATTGCCCAATTGCGTCTGCAATAGCGTGTCGAGCTTCTGCTGCGCCGAGATGGCATCCGAGACCTGATTCTGAATTTCGCCATAACGCGCCTGCTGGCCGTCAAGGAAGCTTGCCGCCATCCCGATGTTATCGGCGTCGGTCGACAGGTTCGCGATATTGCTGGATTGCAAATCGTTGTAAAGAGCGGTCAACGACTGAAATACGCTGCTTGATACACCGCCGGAATCGAACACTTGATCGGCCGTGTACGAGATCGAAAAAATGGATCCATTTGGATGTTCCACCTGGCGTGTCCCGCTTGAGCCCTGATACGCGCCCACGCCATTCGGTTGCGTGAGATCCACGTTGAGGTAAGGCGGGGTCTGATCTGAGTCGCCGCTGAATACGTACCGCCCTTCTACTTGCGTCTGGGTCAGGCCGAACATTTCGGTGATGATGTCTTTCACCTGGCCGGCAAGCTGTGTGCGCGTATCCACTGTCGTTGTGCTGCTTGCCCCTTGTGCCGCGATCTGGCGCGCCCGATCCATGAGCGTTGCGGCTGTATTGATAGCGTTCTCCGCCGCATTCACCTCGGTTTGGACACGTCCCAGGTTGTACTTCAATTGGCTGTTGTGCGCGATTTGGGCTTTCACGGCCAGCAGGGCCGAGACCTGATCGGGATCGTCCGCGACGGACTGCATGCGCAAGCCGCTCGAAACCTGCCGCTGGGCCGTAAGGAGGCGGCCTTCCAGGTTGGACAAATCCGCAAGGAAACGTTCGTTGGCTGTTGAGATTGTGTTGAACATGAGATTAATTTGTTGGAATGAGTCCCATCAGGGTCTGTGTCATCTGGTTGATTACCGTGATCAACTTGCCGGTTGCCTCATAAGCCTGTTGATACTGCAGCAGCCGGGCCGCTTCTTCATCCAGTGACACCGAAGAATTCTGTGAGCGGAGACTTTGCGCCTGGGCCAGAAGCTGCTGCTGCGTCGTTTGATCGTCTTGCGCGTTCGAGATGTCGCGTCCGACCGTGGATGACAGGTTGCCCTAGAACTGTGTCAACGTGAATCCCCCCAGTGTCCCGATCGTGGCGTTTTGGATTCCGGAAAGCACGACCGCATTATCGTTGCCGCCCGGATTGCCGGACGCGGCCGCTGCTAACTGGTTGGCCGTAATGGATGTCGCCGCAAGAGTTTTGGCAGGCGCGGCGGCATTATATGTAAAAAGCGGTGCTCCAGGCGATCCCGTTTGATCGACGCCTGCAGCGAGCTGGATGTTGATGGTATCCGCGACGCTCTGCGCCATCTGGTCGAGTTGAGATTGATATTGAGGCAGCGTCGGGTTTCGAATCTGCACCAGCGCGCCGAGCTGCCCACCGCTCACGTTCGCGGTGATGTCGTTGCCGTTCGAATCCAGGATTTGAGTGGAGCTGCCCGTAACCGCCGAAATCGCGTACTGCGTGGTTCCGATGAGCAGTGGTCGTTGATTGCCCATGAAGACGCTGACTGTGCCGTCCTGCGCCTGCACGGTGCTGAATCCGGCATATTGCGCCAGATTTTCCAAGTCGACATGAAGACGCGCGTCGAGGCTCGGGTCCTGATTTTCCTGCGCATCGGCGCGGCGCGCGGTATTGATCTTCTGGATATCCGCGACGATCTGGTTGATGTTCGCCACGGCGCTGCGTGTGTCCGTGTCGACGGCGTTGCCCGCGTCCGCGAGGCTGCTTGCCGTCACGTTAAAGGCCGAGGCAAGGCCTGACGCCGCGCTGATAACGCTTTGCCGCGCTTGCGCATCGTTCGGAGCGATGGTGAGCTGAGAAAACGCTGAAAATAAGCTGTTCAGGCTGCCCGCGATCCCGGTCGTGCTTTGCAGATCGAATGCCGGCTGCAGGGCCGCCAGGTGAGAGGCCAGGGCCGACGACAGTCCCAGGGCTGTCTGCTGAATCTGCACGTTGTGCTCTGCATACTCATCGCGCGAATTGAGAACCTGCCCGGCTTTGACGCCGCCGGCTTGCGCGCCTACCAGATCGAAGGGCAGCGATTGGAAAACGACGCTCTGCTTTACATAGCCGGGCGTGTTCACGTTCACGGTGTCGTTCTGAACGACTTCCATGGCCTTTTCGTAGGCCCCCATGGCCCCGGCGGCCGAACTTAACGATGTCAGCAAATTTGCCATACAAGCACTCTGTTCCGTCTAGATCTTCACATCAAATTCGGGGTGCGAGGGATAGAAGTGCGACAGTTTTCCGCCGGGTATATAGGTCTGAGTGACGGCGGTGACGCGGCGCATTTGCGTCCATTGGGTGCGCAAGGCGCCCTCGATCAGCCGCCGTACGCGGAGCATCACGCTCTCCACGTCACGGATATGCTCCGGGCGATGTTCTCCCTGCTGGCGCGCGGCCTCGCGCCGCAGGCATTCGTCCGCATTTTCCAGGAGGAAGCCAGCCTGCCGTATCGCCGCGGGAGTTGGGTCGATCAGCAGTTCAATCACCCGCTCGAGAATGTGTCCGATCTGTTTGAGGCCGTCCGTCGCCTCCAAGGCCGGCACCGGATTTCGATCGGTATCCGGCCGCTTTGTTTGTTCCGGAATAACTCCTCCTTGTGTCTGCCTGCCAAGCAGAATCCCGGTGAAGAATCGAATCAGGTTCAAGATCCCCTCCGATCACTGCAAAGAAGCGGCGATCAGCTTGCGGCTGATGGCAAATGCATCCACTTGGTACTTGTTCTGCTGGACGAGCTGGGCGACGCGATGAAATGTGGCCGCGCCGTTTGCGCCCATTTGAATGCTGTTCAGAACACCACCGAGAGAAGAGAGTTGGATGGCGTCGTCCGGCGCCGAGGCATTCGGTTCACCGGTGTTGTCCCCACTCGCGGCAGGGCCGTCCGCCGTCCCCATTGGGAGCGCGCGCTGAAGGCCATCCCCTGTCGCACAATTATGGATTCTCATTGCCGCCTCCTTTGCATGACCATCTCGTCATAGGTCATATCGGCGGCGGGGGCGCGAATGTTTAGGATGACCTGCGCTTGGAACCGTTCCGCGTCACGTCTCACGCGGCAGAGGATTGCCTTTCCCGATACAATCAGAGCCGCTTTGCGCGAGCAAGCGGGTTGGGACAACCGCACAACCCGAGCACTTGCGTGCGGCGGCTTCGTTTCTGGTTTGGCTCGACCAGTTATTCCGTTCTGTGGGCGATGCTCTCCTCTACTCCTGCCCCCGCGTGACCTTTTCCACTTCGGGCGGCAAGCTATGCGCGTTTGCA
>JAICLJ010000123.1 GCA_025927575.1 Bryobacteraceae bacterium
CCTTCTTCCGCGCCGGCGGTGATCAGGGCTTCAATGTGTTCCGACGGATCGACGGGCGTCTGCGAATCCTCCGTCGGCTGGCCGAGGTCTAGCAGGTTCTGGAAGAATCTGAGCGGACCCGACAGGGGCGAAATCGACGCCCCCACGAGCTTCGCAAATGGAACCAGGCCAGTCATCCATTCACTGCTGAGGCGGCGATACAGAAATTGCGGAATCACGTACGTAGAAACCAGCATGACGCCCAGCGAGAGCCCAAGCGATTCGATCACAACCTGCCAGTACGGCACGCTCGAACGGTTGATCGCGCAGTAGACAAACACGCCGACGAACGGAAGCGAAACGTGCTTCACCAAAGAAAACCGGAGAGCGCCTTCTTCCGTGTCATACCCAAGCTTGTCTTGCAGGCTTTCGCGAAAATACGACAACGCCTTCGTTTCCCGCTTAATGAGCCGCAACGATTCGAGATAAAGAAGCTGCAGGTACGACCCGAAGACGAGCAGCACCGCTAACGCCAGCACCGCTACCCAGCACAGCCACATCATCGGCCTGCCCTCGCGATCAACGTAACGGGTAGCTCGAACGCGTTGCGCCACTTCCGCTCCGCGCGGGCCATCCCGCCGCTGTCCTGTTCGTGATCCATGCCTGCAAGGTGCAGCGCGCCGTGGAGCATCAGCACACGGATCTCGTCAAGCAGAGAGTGCCCCAACTGCCGGGCTTGTTCGTCGGCTCTCTCAACCGAAATTGCAAGTTCGCCCGCTTCGCTGAATGAAGCAGCCGAGGGAAATGATAGAACATCTGTCGGATAATCGTGATCGAGGAATTCGCGGTTCAGTTGCTGCAGCTTCCTGTCGTTCGTCAGCAGACAGCAAAAACCGCGGCCCCCCATAACGCGATCGGTCAGTTCGGAGGCAAACTGCCGCAATTCGCGCTTCTCTTCGGCGTCGAGCCGCAGTCGCGAAGGAACCGCCTCAAATAGCAAATTACTACTGCCGTCGGGAGACATGGTTGCGTGCTATGCGATGGACGGAATTTCCGGAATTTCTACGTCCGTGCCGGCGGCGGGCTCGGGCGCGGGTTCCGGGGGAGCATCGGGGCCAAGTTTCAGCGCAAGCTGGCGGTTCGTCCCCATGCGTTCGTCGTAACGATCGTAGGCCCGCACGATGCGTTGAACCAGGCTGTGCCTCACGACGTCGCGCTCATCGAAATTCACGAAAGCGATCCCTTCCACGTCACGCAGAATCTCCACCGCATCCATTAATCCGCTGCGCCTTCCTGAGGGCAAGTCCACCTGTGTCCGGTCGCCGGTCACCACCATCTTGGAATTGAACCCTTGCCTTGTCAGAACCATCTTCATCTGCTCTGCCGTTGTGTTCTGAGCCTCATCGAGAATAATGAAACAATCGTTCAACGTCCGTCCACGCATAAACGCCAGCGGGGCGATCTCGATCGAGTTCCGTTCAATCAGTTTCTCGACCTTCTCGGCATCCATCATGTCGAACAGCGCATCGAACAGCGGCCGTAGATATGGATCGATCTTTTCTTGTAGCGTTCCCGGAAGGAACCCAAGGCGCTCGCCTGCTTCTACGGCGGGTCTTGTCAACACGATTCGGCTTACGCGCTTGTTCAGGAAAGCGGACACTGCCATCGCGACGGCGAGATACGTCTTGCCGGTCCCGGCCGGACCGATGCCGATCGTCAGATCGTGATGCTCGATGGCATCTACGTATCGTCGCTGGTTGACGGTCTTTGGAGCCAGCACTCTCTTCCCGAAGGAACGCGATTTTCCGCTTTCAACCAGCCGCCGCAGCGAAACGTTTGGGTCCGCCGTAACCACTCGCATATAGCTATTTAGATCGCCGTTGTTAAATATATGACCTTCCTGGACAAGGTCCATATAATCTTCGAGAATGTCCTCGGCCCTCCTTACCTGAGACTCCTCACCTTCGAGTTCGAGTGAGTCGCCATCGAGCAGGCGGGTTTTCAGCCCCAAACCCGATTCCAGTAGGCGGATGTTTTCATCACGCGTCCCAAATAAGGATTCAATTCCGCGTGTGATCTGAACGGAAGTTTTCATCAATAGAGTTGTCGGCGCTCACGGGTGAACGAGGAACAGAAAACCGCACAAAAGCGGAAGCGAGCAGGGTGTGCACCGCTTTCATTAACACGGTTCCGCGGGCGCGGAAGAGCGACGTGCATCTGCCTAAATGATACCAAGTTTCATCGCGCTGTGCGCGTGGCGGCCCTTGGGTCGAGGTAGGCCAAAATCGGAGCCGCCGCTCCCCAGTGCCCGAATTCGGGCAGGAAAACGCGTAGCCAAACAGCGTATTCCACGCTCCTAATCGCCCGGAATACAGGCTACCGCCATCCAGAACGTCAGGGTCGCGCGAATGGTGCCGATGAATGAATCGAGATCGACAGGCTTACGCAGGTAGCAGTTGGCGTGCAACTCATAGGCTTCCCGGATGTCGCGTTCCGCATCGGAACTGGTCAGCACTGCCACTGGAATGCTGCGCAAAGATGGGTCGCCTTTAATATGCTGCAGAACATCTTTCGATGTTCCTCTCGGGAGGTTTAGATCGAGAAAAATGAGGCTCGGGCGCTGCCCGTCTTCGTAAGGAGGTTCTTGTCGCAGATACTTCAGGGCTTGCTCTCCATCCATCGCAATCTGCAAAGCGACATTCAGTTGCGCGTCCCGCAAAGCCTCTTTGATGAGCCGGATGTCGCCGGGATTATCTTCGATTACGAGTATTAGTCGCTGATGCAGCACAAAGCAACCTCAAGCCAACCGTACAATAGCAGATTTCCGCGGCCGAATTGCTAAGCAGACGCACTAGCGATGCTACGTCGCCTTCTCAGTGGTAGGGGCGGCAGGACTCGAACCTGCGACCCTTTGCTTAGAAGGCAAATGCTCTATCCGCCTGAGCTACGCCCCCACGTCGAAAACGATACTCGCGACGGCACGGTACCGCCTGCGAGTTCAGCCTTCTTTAGTTTAGTGGAACAGCCGCCTCATTCAATGGTAAGCAGGAGGTCGCGCGCCTCCACGTTTTCATGTGCTGACACGTACACTTTCTTGACCACGCCAGTCACCGGAGCGTACACCGTCGACTGCATTTTCATCGCTTCCATTACAAGCAATCGCTCGCCCTTCTGGATGCGCTGTCCGGATTTGATGTGCAGGATCGTTATCGCGCCCGGGATCGGAGCGCCCACCTCGCCCGGCTTGCCGGGGTCGGCTTTGACACGGGCGCTGGCTGCGGCCTTGAGGGATTTGTCTCGAATCTCGACTTCCCGGGGCTGCCCGTTCAGTTCGAAAAACACGGTTCGGAAGCCGTCCGGGTGCGGATCACCGACAGTCAGCAGGCGTATAAAAAGCGTCTTACCCGGTTCCAATTCCACCGTGATCTCTTCGCCTTTCTCCATCCCGAAGAAGAATTGGGGCGTCGGCAGCACTTCGATGTCACCCCACGCTTGGCGGGCTTTCGCAAATTTAGTGAATACGGTGGGGTACATTAGATAGCTCATCAAGTCCGTCCGGCTTTCCGAGCCCGTCTGTTCCTCTACGGTCTTACCTGCTTTTTCAAGATCGGCCGGGGCCAGCCGCTCGCCCGGACGTCCTTTATTCGGTTTCTTGCCTCGCAGCACAACGCGCTGGATCTTTTCCGGCCAGCCGCCTTCCGGTTCGCCCAGCGAGCCCATGAACATATCGATAACCGAGTTCGGGAGCGTCAGGTGGTGATCCTGCGGCAGATTCTCGAGATCCTTCACGGTCATGTCGTGGCTGACGAGAAAAATCGCGAGATCGCCCACCACTTTGCTCGAGGGCGTCACCTTCACGATGTCGCCGAATGCCAGGTTGACGTCTGCGTATGCGCGTGCGATCTCGTACCAGCGTGGGCCGAGACCGAGTGCCTCCGCCTGCTCCCTCAGATTCGTGTATTGCCCGCCCGGCATTTCATGGATGTAGATTTCCGCCATCCCGGATTTCGGCGCGTTATCAAACGGGGCGTAGTACGTGCGAACGGTTTCCCAGTAATCGGAGCAATCGTTGAGCGCGTCGAAGTCAAGCCCGGTGTCGCGATCCGTATGCGCCAACGCCGCGACGATCGAGTTCAAATTCGGTTGGCTTGTCGCGCCGCTCATCGACGACATGGCGGCATCCGCGGCATCCACTCCCGCTTCACTCGCTTTCAGAATGGAGGCCGCGTTGATTCCGCTCGTGTCGTGCGTGTGCAGATGAATGGGGACGCTCACTTCGTCCTTAAGGGCCTTCACCAGCTTGTACGCCGCATACGGTTTCAGTAAGCCCGCCATGTCTTTGATGCCAAGAATATGTGTGCCCATCTTCTCGAGCTCTTTCGCAATCCGGACGTAATATTTCAGCGAGTATTTGTCTCGCTTCGGATCGAGCAGATCGCCCGTGTAACACACGGACGCTTCGCAGAACCGGCCCGTTTCCAGCACCGTTTCAACCGCCACGCGCATGTTGGGCAGCCAGTTGAGCGAATCGAAAATGCGGAAGATGTCGATGCCTTGCGCGGCCGCTTCTCTTACAAACTCACGCACCACGTTGTCCGGGTACGCCGTGTAACCGACGGCATTAGAGGCGCGCAGCAGCATCTGAAAGCAGATATTCGGAATGCGACTCCGGAGCTGCTGCAGCCGCCGCCAGGGATCTTCGTGCAGGAAGCGCATGGAGGCGTCAAACGTGGCGCCGCCCCACATTTCCAGGCTATAAAGCCGGGGCAGTTTTTTCGAGACGTATTCCGCAATTCGCAGCATGTCGTACGTGCGGACGCGGGTCGCCATCAGTGATTGGTGCGCATCTCGGAATGTCGTGTCGGTAAGCAGCAGCGCCGTCTGCGCTCGTGTCCAATCCGCAAAGCCCTTCGGTCCCAGCCTGTCGAGCAACTGGCGCGTCCCATCCGGCGCCGGAGTAGCGGGCGGCTGTGGAATGCGTGGCTCGCGAATGGTTGCGGGTCGCCGCTTCTTCGCCACTTCCGGGTTTCCGTTCACGACCACGTCTGCCAGATAGGTCAGCAGTTTAGTGGCGCGGTCGCGGCGCGCCGTGAACTGAAATAGCTCCGGCGTTTCGTCGAGAAAGTTAGTGGTTGTTTCACCGGCCTGAAAAACGGCATTGTTCACAACATTTTCGAGAAATGGAATGTTCGTCTTCACGCCGCGGATTCGGAATTCACGAAGCGCTCGATCCATTCGCTCGCACGCTTGCGGGAAGTTTTGCCCCCACGCCGTCACCTTGACGAGGAGAGAGTCGTAAAACGGCGAGATCACCGCCCCCCCGTACGCCGAAGCGCCATCGAGACGGATGCCGAAACCTGCGGGCGATCGATAAGTATGAATGCGGCCGTAATCCGGCACGAAGTTGTTGGCCGGGTCTTCGGTCGTGACCCGGCACTGCAGAGCGGTGCCGTGCAGCGGGATCTCCGATTGCGCGGGCAGCCCAATCTCCTGTCCATGCAGGCTCAGCCCCTGGGCTACCTGAATCTGCGTGCGCACAATGTCGATGCCGGTCACCACTTCGGTCACCGTGTGTTCCACCTGAACCCGTGGGTTCACTTCGATAAAGAACCACTCGAAGGTATCCACATCCACGAGAAATTCGACCGTACCGGCGTTATAGTAATTTGCCGCGCGGGCGAGAGCCACCGCCGCGTCCGCGAGTTCCTGCCGCACCCGGTTCGGCAATCCGATCGCAGGAGCCACTTCGACCACTTTTTGATGGCGCCGCTGCACGGAGCAATCGCGCTCATAAAGATGAAGAATATTGCCGTGCCGGTCGCCGATAATCTGGATCTCGACGTGTTTGGCGCGGCGTATATAGCGCTCGATGAACACCGAAGGGTTGCCGAATGCGGCCCCCGCTTCCTGCGCCGCTTCTTGCACCTTCGCTGCGAGGTCGCCGGGATTCGTCACCACGCGCATGCCCCGGCCTCCGCCTCCAAACGCGGCCTTCACGATCAGCGGGAATCCGATTTCTTTACCGAGCGCGGCGAAGTCGGCCGTTGCTGGATCGACGCCATCTTCCGTACCGGGTACGACCCTGATGCCCGCTTTTTGCGCGAGCCTGCGGGCGGCTGTCTTGTCCCCCAGCATGTCTAGCAGTTCGGCGCTCGGGCCGACAAATGTAATGCCGGCCCGCTCACAGGCTCGGGGAAGATCGGCGTTTTCGGCAAGAAAACCATAGCCTGGGTGAATGGCGTCGACGCCTTTTTCCGATGCAAGCTCGATAATCGAATCGATATCCAGATACGCCAGAACGGGCCCTTTCCCCTGGCCCACAAGGTAGGCCTCGTCCGCTTTGAAACGGTGCAGGCTCAGGCGGTCTTCCTGCGAATAAACAGCAACGGTGCGGAGGTGTAACTCGTTCGCGGCTCGCAGGATACGGATAGCGATTTCACCACGATTCAGTGCAAGCAGTTTTTTCATGGAACGTCTGACAGGTGGGACTAAACCGCAAGCGTAACACGGAACATCATGGCCTCCTGCTCCGTATAACGCTTCAGAGGAAGGGCGAAACAATCAAATGGGGATCAATGGAGTGCCTGCGGGCCTGCGGCCCAACGATGGTGGTGAAAGTCGACAGCAGTATTTGCCTTCGAGCGTCTCGTGGGCCAGGTCCCCGGCCTGCGGCGGTCTCGTAGACCGCCATCTGGGTGCTTCAGCGAGCGGTGGCCTGCCGGGGCATCCCTGGACCACGATCTTCAACCGGCCGAGGCGGTTGGCGGCCGTCGCATTGCTTGCACCCATGTTGCTGCTGGCAAGTTGTGCCGGACTCGGGGGTTTCGATCGCGTCACCGAAGATTTCCATTATTCGCACGATCTTCAGCCTGGCGGTCGGCTTGATCTGGAAACCGACAATGGCAGCGTCGACATCACCGGTTGGGATCAAAATCGCATTGAGATTTCCGGCCAGAAATACGCGCGTTCGAAAGAGGAGTTGAAGCAGGTAAAGGTGGTCATTCAGGTCGATGGTAATAACGTAAAGATCCGCACCGACCATCCACACAATTCATGGCACAGCGGGTACGGAGCGCGCTATCAGATCCGCGCGCCCCGCGAGATCTCGCTCGGCTTAGTCCAGAGCACCAACGGCGCTATCACCGCGGAAGATTTGTCCGGTCCCGGGCGTGTGCAAACGACAAATGGCAGCGTCTCCCTGACCCGCATCGAAGGAGACTACGACGCGCATACGACGAATGGCTCCATTCACATCGCGGATGGCAGTGGAAACTTTCGTCTGCATACCACGAACGGTGCCCTCAAAGGCAATCTGAAAAAAGGCGCCATCATCTCGGAAACCACGAATGGCGGCGTCGACTTCACGGTGGATTCGCCCACGCCCGCGCAGCCGTTCCGCCTGCATTCAACCAATGGCGGAATCACGCTCCGTCTGGCAAATTTCGCTGAGAATCCTATCAAGGCAGACACCACGAACGGCGGAATCAGGCTTTATCTTCCTGCTGGCGCTAACGCCATGTTGAGCGCGGACAACTCGAACTCGAGCATCTCGACCGACTTCACACTCTCCGGATCGGTGAATCAATCCAAGCATCACGTCTCCGGTCAACTCGGCAGCGGCGGCCCTCCCATCGAACTCCACACCTCGACCGGCGGCATTCACATCCAGAAGAATTAGGAGGGCGGATGTACCGCAGATCTTCCACGGCCAAACAGCTTACTACGGTCGCGTCTCCCTTAAGCGTGACTTGGAACGGGCGTTGTGTGCCGCACGTCTTTAGCGTGCTGCGGTGAACTTCAGTTCGCCGTCTGAAAGGTCCGGACGCGCTTCACCATCGGCGCTTCCATTCTCGCCACCAACTTGTGTCCCCCAGTTGCAATGCGTCCCAAGCGGCATCCATCGACTTCCGGTCGCCGGCAAGAATGCTCCGTCGACCCACGTCAGGCGGCAGCTTTACTAGCGCTAGAAACCGGTCGAGCACTTCCACTCGTTGTTCCCCGTGCGTCCGAGCGAGTAAATGCCAGAGAGTCAACCCATCTCTTGGCCGGGCGCCGGATAGCACAGTCGCTAATGCGTCATCGCTTCCCGTTGCGTCGAATTGGTTGAGGGCGGCCGTCATCGTTGCGGGCGCATCCAAAAAGTATGGAGTGCCCGGACCGCTAACGCGCCTGGTTGTGCATGCAGCGCCAGCGGGAATAAACGATTCAACGTCGTGCCACTGGAACGCTACCCAACCGGTTTCGACAGTTAAGAATCCCGCCCCGTTCTTCGCCACCCGCAACGTGTATTGGCAGCCCAGATCAACGGCCTGGGCCGACGGCGTATCGACGACAAAACTCGTCGGGGGAGCCCAGATTAGCGCCCGAATCGTTCCATGATCGAGCGCAAGCCGGTGTTCATCATCGCGTGCCGAGAGCACGCGAAGCCGGGAATCAGGATCTATATGAACTTCGCCGATAGATTCTGATTCCATAACTCCATGCGTGGCTCTTGCGGTCTCGATCACTTGGCCCGCGTGGACCACTTTCGCTTTACCGCCGGCCAACGATAGCCGCCAGGAAGTCACGGAGTTCTTCGCGCGCACTTCGTGTAGGAAAACCGTTGTGGCAATTCCGATCAACAGAATTGCCGCGGTCGCGGCCCACAAAACCTTTCGTTGAGTCGATCGGGGAATGTTGCTGGGCGTCGTGGATTTCCATGATCCCTGCCACTTCAATTGGCCGAGCGCTCCTTCGAGATGCATGATCTCCTCGTCGTGCTCGCCGCTTCGATCCCACAAATAGTCGTTCATACCTTTGCCTGCTCACCCAAACAAGCGCGCAACAGCTTCATACCCCGGCACAAATTAACCCGTACGGAGTCGGCCGTCAATCCCGTCCGTGCTGCGATTTCCGGCCCGGTCATACCCTCCACCAGTCTCAGAATTAGCGTTTCGCGGTAGCTTTCTGGTAAACGCTTGATGGCCTCCAATATCGCGAACGATTCCAGGGCGGCGGCTGGCGTCCTCCCCGCAAGCAGGCGTCCGGGATTCAGGATGGATTTTCTCATCCGCTGGTGATCCGCTGCCGCTCGGCGTGCAATCGAGATCAACCATGCGCAGAAAGCCGCGGGTTCGCGCAAGTTGTGTAGTTGCTCCAACGCTTTCACGAACACGTCCTGCATCACGTCTTCCGCATCGTGATAATGGACATGAGCGAGAATTATCCCGTGGACAAGGTGCCCGTATCGTTCGTAGAGCGTGCCGAAAGCCACACGGTCGCCACCCTGCGCGGCGCGGACCAGCGTGGCTTCCTGTAGTCGGGTTTCGGCCTCTATGAGCACGATGGTTGATTGGCTTAAGCTTTCAGTTTATTGAGTTTTGAGCGCGATTGGGCATGCTCGTAAGGATCTCAGTCACTTCACGATCCGTCGGCCGATGCGAGAAATGTTTGATAGCCGCCCATTGAAAAGAGTTCCTCTCAAACGGAACGACTACTCCGGTTGCATAATCCTTGTATTCAGGGTTCGTCGCAATCAGCTTCACAGCCCAGGTGCCGTGCTCCGGCCATTCATGTGCCACCGCGAAAGCCCCTGGTGTCGTAAGTCGGATGATCTGTAGCGGGATGCTCCTCCGTATTCCGTTTTCATCGCCTTCCGCCGTCGCACTGATCACCGTCTTATCTGGTGATTGGCAAGCGGTTACGCGTGCAATCAGTACCGCATTCTTCGCCTGAGCTTCGGAATTTCCGGCTGGATTCCCAATCTGCAGCGCCAATGCTCCCGCGACCAGCGTAGGGGCGGCCATCGACGCCGCAAAGATCAGCTTATAAAGTATTCGCATTTCCATGTCTCCGTCCCAGAACTTAAAAGTTCTGAGGACAAGACGGGATCTAACCAGAGGGTGTTAACAAAGGGCTGGTAACGTTTTGGCAACTCGGGAAAGTACGCTCCGAGCCGGCAGAATGGACGAACGGCGGCCTCTCCCACAGGCGATCGAGGGCGATTCTGGAAGCGATCGTTATTCGTAGCGCAATGCCACGAGTGGATCGACCCTCGCAGCCCTGCGCGCGGGAATGTAACTCGCCAGCAGCGCGACAGCGATCAGCAGCAGAGACGCCGACGCGAGGGTAAGCGGGTCCGTGGACGTGATGCCGTAAACATAGCCCGCCATCACATGGCTCAGCCCCAGCGCGCCCGCCAGTCCCAGCGCGATTCCGAGCAGGGTCACGCCCAGTCCTTCTCCCAAAACGAGGTGCAGAACTTCGCGGCTGCTGGCCCCAAGTGCGATCCGAATAGCCATTTCACGCGTGCGCCGGCTCACCGTATAGGACATGACGCCGAAAATCCCCACTGCGGAAAGAACCAGGGCCAGCGTCGAGAAGATCCACAATAAAGCCATCGGGAAACGAATCGTTCCGTAAGTTTGTGACACGATTTCATCCATGGATCGGATTCGGTTGATCGGTTGTCCCTTATCGATGGATCGCACTGCCTCGCTGAGCGCCGGGACGATGCTCATAGGCGGCACTGCCGTTCGCACTGCGAGGAACGCCGAAGGTGTTGGGCCTTGCGCGAACGGCACATAGATGGCCGCTTCCGGCCTCCAGAGGTTGTCGTTGCGAACATCCTTCGCTACGCCGACAATCTCGAGAGCGGACGCGGCGGAGTGCTCTCCGGAATAAACCCGAGCCACGATGCTAAGGTGCTGTCCCAATGGAGAGGAATTCGGCCAATATCGCTGCGCTACGGTCTCGCTGATGATGGCGACCGGAGCGCCGCTCTGATTGTCATGGTCTCTGAACTCGCGTCCCGCGATCAGACCGGTTCCCATAGCCTTGAGAAAATCGGGCGTCACGATGTTGAAGCTTGCGGTCGGTTCCTGCCCCGGCGCGGCCGGCGGCTGGCCTTGCGGCTGGAAGAAAACGTTGGCGCCTCCGCCTTCGGCTCCCGCGCTCCTGACGCCGGGCATCGCCTCAATCGCCTGGAGAAGGCTGCGATAGAAGGTGAGTTGCTGAAGCTGGGACGCATACTTGTACTCCGGCAAGCTGAGACTCAGCGTCACAACGTTCTTTGGGTTAATGCCGAGATCTACCTTGGACAGTTTCACGAAAGTGCGCACGAGCAGTCCTGAACCGGTTAACAGCACTAACGCAAGCGCTGTCTCGCAAATCACCAGGATGTTGCGCAGCCGCCGCCGCCCAAGCTCCGAAGTCGTGCTTGATGCGCCTTCTTTTAAGGAGTCGTTTACCGCGGATTTCGATGTCACCCAGGACGGCGCCAATCCGAATACCACCCCGGTTGCGATAGTGATCGCCAGGCTGAATACCAACACGCGCCAATCTATGTCGATGGTCCTGGCATTCGGCAGCGTGAATCCATAGCGAGCCATGGCGAACGTAAGAAGCCGGTCTCCCACATATGCAAACGCCAGCCCGAGTGCTCCCGCGCAACCGGCCAACAACACGCTTTCGGTCAGTAGTTGCGTAATCAGCCTTCTGCGGCTGGCTCCGATGGCGACCCGGATTGCAACTTCTCGCCTCCGTGCCGTCGCTCGCGCTAGAAGTAGAT
Organism: Bryobacteraceae bacterium; assembly: GCA_025927575.1. Lineage (GTDB taxonomy): Bacteria > Acidobacteriota > Terriglobia > Bryobacterales > Bryobacteraceae > KBS-96. Next base: position 11,528 of record JAICLJ010000123.1, read on the forward strand.
TGGACACATTGACGCAGGCAATCAGCAAGACGAGGGTTACGGCGCCTAGCATGATCAACAATGGCTTCTGCATGTTGCGGTGATAGGCGGCGTGCAGAGGTTCCACTTTGAACCCCCAGCCCTTGTTGGCGGCTGGATATTCCCGGGCCAGATTATCCGCCAAGGTGTCCATTGCTGATTGTGCTTCGGCAACGCTCACACCGGTTCGGAGCCGCGCTTGCGTTTGCAGATCGCGCGAGGTGCCGCGGCCCATTTCGCTGCGTTCTTCGGGCGTAAGCACAAGCGGCACGAAAACGTCCATTTCCTGATCCCAGGTGAATCGGAACGAGGCCGGCATCACGCCGACGATGGTGTAGCGTCGCTGGTTCAGGTTGATGGACTTGCCCAGGATCAATGGATCGGCGCCATAGCGAGTTTGCCAGAGACGATATCCGATGACGGCCGCTTGATCGTGGCCAGGCTCCATCTCTTCACGACTGAGGACGCGCCCGAGCAGTGGCGCCACGCCGAACATCGGCAGCAGTTCGGCCGACGCCTTGATGCCGTCTATCGTCTCAGGCCGGTCGCCCTGCGTGATGTTGAACTGCGACCAGCGATAGTAAGCGACATACTGAAACACTCCAGCCTTTGCGATGTCCGCGATGTTGGGCGCCGAAACGCCCGTCTGAATGTAGCCTTGCCCCTTCTGATTGCGCCACTGTCCCAGACCGACAAGCTGCTCCGGATTCGGATAAGGCAGCGGACGAAGAAGCACCGCGGCAACCAGGCTGAAAATTGCGGTGTTCGCGCCGATGCCTAACGCCAGCGTCAAAATCGCCATGGCTGCGAAGCCCGGATTCTTAGTCAAGAAGCGAAAGCCGTAACGCAGGTCCTGGAGCATCGTGTTCTCCGTTCCCCTCAATCATATAGTGAACTCGAAGTTAGTTGAAATATGCCGAAACACGGTTCGCCCGATACTTTAGTCCCCCCTTTTTCAGCAGTGAATCACGCGTTTACGGCATCATCCATTAGTCGCTCATCCTTTTCTTCGCGCCAGTTGCGGCATTCCGGCCCTGGAGGCCAACCACGCTCTCGCCGGCTCGAATTTGCGGAGAAGTTCAACGTTGAAGCGGTCCTGACGCCTGTCTCCCCTCTCCTGTCTTCTGTCTTCCGTCTTCCGTCCTCTGTCTTCCGTCTCCTGTCTCCCGTCTCCCGTCTCCTGTCTCCCGTCTCCTGTCTCCCGTCTCCTGTCTCCCGTCTCCTGTCTCCCGTCTCCTGTCTCCCGTCTCCTGTCTCCCCGTCTCCTGTCTCCCGTCTTCTGTCTCCCGTCTCCTGTGATACTCTCTAACTACTTCACTTACCACCGGCTGAGGAGGAGTTATGACAAAAGTGAACGTCGTCAACGCGGTAACGACCATACCAGGGTTACCGGGCAGCCCCTTCGGAGAAACCGGGTCTCCTCAAATAGCAGTTCCAGCCGGGCGACATCTCATCGTCGAAACATTGAGCGTCCAGGTGGATGTGTCGCCCTCAGGCAGCAAAATCGAGGCCTTCGTAAACTACACCTGCGCCGGCAAGAGCGTCACGCTGTTCGTCCCAGTCACATACGCATACACTGATCTCGGGACCGGCTTCGATTTCTATGTTGCCCTGCAGGCGGTCCGCTTGTATGCTGACCCGGGCACATCTGTCGCCGTCACCGCCTTTAGCCCAGGCCAGACCGGTACACTGTTCGTGACCGTTTCGGGTTATTTAATCTGATGCGGCTAACGTCACGACATTTTGTTGCTGGACCGGCAGCTTTTCCTTGCACTGGCCCGTTCCGTTGTTGAGGCCTTTCGGACTGGTATTGCACATGCTGTCACGGCCGAGGCATGCTTTGAGAAACCAGATACCGTCTTCCTCTTCCGTCTTCCGTCTCCCTTCTCCTGTCTCCCGTCTCCCGTCTCCTGTCTCCTCTCAATCTGATAAGCTAACGTCACAACGTTCTGTTGCTAGGTCGGCGCTCCCTAAGCAGTAAACGAAAGGATTGTGAATGTCATTCAGACGTGCTTATCGAATAACAATTGTTGTTCTTACGGCGTGCCTATTCTCCGCTATGGCAAATGCCCAGCAGGAGAATACACTTACACAACAGGAAAAGACAGACGGCTGGCAGTTACTATTCGATGGGAAAGATTTGAGCGGGTGGCACTCCTATGCTCAAACGGGTACCGGAAAAGATTGGTCGGTTCAAGATGGCGCCATCATGCTGAAAAAGAAGAAGAGCGATCCTGCGGCGGATTACGCTGACTTGGTGACGAATGAACAGTTCGAGAATTTCGATCTCAAGCTGCAATGGAAGGCAAGGCCTTGCATCGATAGCGGCGTTATGTTTTACGTCCAGGAATCGCCAAAATATAAAGACACGTATGACACGGGGCTCGAAATGCAAATCGCGGACTTGGCCTGTACCGTACCCGACAGCCGTGAAATACTACGGCGCTCCGGAGATCTTTATGGTCTTATCTCCACGAAAGTCAACACGGTAAAGGCGGCAGGCGAATGGAATCAATTCGAGATTGTTGCCGACCACGGCCATCTTCAATTGATTCAGAATGGAGCGGTACTGTCCACCCAACTATGGAACGATGCTTGGCGTGAACTAGTGGCGCATAGTAAGTTCGCTGAGTGGCCGGATTTCGGAACGTTTCATACCGGCCACATTTCTCTGCAGGGAACCGAAGATAAGGGCGAATCTCAAATCAAGCTTTATTTCCGTAATATCAAAATCAAGAAGCTGTGAATTGATTCTGCGTAATGCAGAATCTCCTGTCTCCTGTCTTCCGTCTCCTGTCTTCCGTCTTCCGGCAATGGCTCGCTAACTACAAGCTCTTTAAAAACGCGATGAGGTCAGCCTTTTCTTGGCCGCTGAATCCAATGTGGAAGCGTGTGTCATAGAAATTTACAGCGTCTCGAAGTGTGGCGGCAGAGCCATTGTGGAAATATGGTGCTCGAGCTGCTAAACCGCGGAGGATTGGGCCCTTGAACTTACCGATATCGGCGCATTTCCCGGTAATCATGGAGCGTCCGGGGTCCGTCGTTTGGATCGTTTCCTGTGTTGAAAAACAATAGAGCGTATAGAGAGGCAGGTCCGGCGTGCGAACTGAGGCATCTGCCGACCCAATGTTCAACGGCGCGGCAACCGAGTGATCACCGACGTTAGGCGAGTCGTGGCAAAGCGTGCAGGTGCCCGTTAGCGACGACGACGGCAACCCACCCACATTATCGATCGTGAAAGATTTAGTGTTGAAGATTGCTTCGCCGCGCCGAATCGATTCGCGCGCTTGCCGCCTCTGATGCTTCTCTGCAAACGACTGATCTTCATCATTCAGGCCGAATTGAGAAAAAATTGTGAAGGCCGCGGGATTGAAAGGAAGGCCTTGCGGATTATTGCCTAAGGGATCGTTGATGCCGATGAAGAACGGCTGCTGTGAGAGATGCCGTGCGCCACCTAAGCCTCCGGATTTATTTAATCTCCCGGCCCGGCGATCCCTCACCTGCGCGGTAAACGTAGCTGTCTCGAAAGCGACAATAGCGGAGACCTGTTCTTCTGTCGGCGGCGTGGACGCTTGTGCATGGCCCGTTGTTGCATCGATGGCCTGTTGCGCCAGGTCCTCAAGAACGCTTTGACCTGCCGCATTCTCCCGCCCGTCCCACATCACAGTGGAAAGAAATCGTAAATTAGTCGCCGGCAGTACGCGCCTGTACAGAGATAGCGTACCGGGGGTTGAAG
>JAICLJ010000299.1 GCA_025927575.1 Bryobacteraceae bacterium
GGCTGAGCGGAGTGTTACACTTCCAGCCGGAGAGCATCGGGTCGAATGCAGAGGAATGAACTTGAGTAAGACGACGGCACAAACGTCGGGCGCCGTGGGCAGCACTGCGTATGTCTATTTGGCGGCCATTGTCGCGGCGACCTCCGGACTTCTGTTCGGGTTCGATATCGCGGTCATTAATGGCGCAATCCTATTTCTTCGGTCTGAACTGCATTTGGATGATGTACAAACGGAGTTCGCGGTCAGCGCCCTGCTGTTCGGCTGCATTTTCGGTGCGAGTTTCGCCGGTTGGCTCAGCGACCGCCTCGGCAGACGGCGCGTGCTGATGATGTCGGCGGCTCTGTTTGCCTTATCCGCGCTCGGCGCCGCGATTCCTACAACTCTGACGCAGTTTGTCGCCGCGCGCCTGGCCGGCGGATTGGCGATCGGCGCAGCCTCGGTGCTTGCTCCGTTATACATCGCCGAAGTCGCTCCCGCGAAGATTCGCGGTCGCCTGGTGGCCATGAACCAGATGGCGATTGTAAGCGGTATCCTGCTGGCGTACCTTGCCAACTGGCTGCTGGCTTTCACTGGGCCATCAAGCTGGAGATGGATGTTCGCCGTCGCCGTCGTGCCCTCAGCCGCGTTCCTGGTGGGGCTTTTCTTCGTTCCCGAGAGCCCGCGATGGCTGGTAGAAAACGATCGCGGCGATGAAGCACACATCGTTCTGTCGCGAATCAACGGACCGGTTATTGCGGCCGCGGAACTAGACGACATCAAGCAAGCGGTCGCGGAAGAATCCGGGGCCCTCGCTGAATTGTTCCGCAAAGGCTTGCGCCGCCCCTTTTTCATTGCTATCTCCCTTGCGATCTTGCAGCAGATCACCGGTATCAATACGGTTTTGTTCTACGGATCGATCATTTTCAAAGATCAGGTCCACAGCGCCAGCTCCTCGTCGGCGATGTTCGCTAATGTCATTGTGGGGTTAGTCAATTTCGGCGCAACCATCGTGGCGCTCGGCACAATCGATAAGCTCGGCAGGCGCCCGCTGTTGATGCTCTCTTCCGGCGCCATGGCGATTTGCGAAGTGGGACTGGCGGTTGCGTTTCTGGGCCACCCTCCTTCGGCAATGTTCGTACTCGCGATGATGCTGCTGTGCGTTGCCGCCTTCGCAATTGGGCTTGGACCGGGAGTCTGGGTGCTTATCGCCGAAATTTTCCCGACACGCATTCGAGGCAGAGCCATGTCGATTGCGACGGTCTGGCTTTGGATCGCCTGCACTGTGCTCACGATGACGTTCCTATCGCTGGCGAACGCGGTCACACCCACGGGCGCGTTTCTGATATATGCCGCCATGTGCGTTGTGACGTTTCTGATCGTCTGGCTCGCGGTTCCGGAAACCAGAGGCAAGAGCCTGGAACAAATCGAGCGGCTTTGGTCGAAAGAATAACGATCTGCCCTGGTGAGTCCGCCTCCTGTAAACAACCAACCCCATAGCGGGCGACGAATGCGTCGCCCGCTGGAGCTGACGCGATCAGGGCGCAGAAAGAGCCGCGAATGTTAAACTGTGAAATAACACGGCGGCTGTAGCTCAGTTGGTAGTAGCGCCAGATTGTGGTTCTGGATGTCGAGGGTTCAAATCCCTCCAGCCGCCCCAGAAAACATCTGTCCGGACCGGACACATGGGTAACAGATTGTTCCTAAGACATAGGTAACACTTTTTCACGCGAACGGATGCGTTGGGCGCGGTGAAAGGTTGCCGTGCGGGCATGTTTGATCGGGGGACTCTGTCCCGGAACACTGGAATTTATCGCATCCGTACCAGGATTCGCGATCTACGAAGTCGGCACGTGCCATCTCGCCGGCAAGGAGTTTCATCCGGGCGAGTTGGGTTCGTTTGTTCAAGTGCGGAAGCCCAGGTGCTCGCCAAGCGCAAATGGGCGCTCGAACACGCCAACAAGGCTCATATCTGGAACTTCGACCGCGAATCCTGCGGGCCCGCTCTGGCATTTGCCTCCGCCTGATGTGATCCGCGAATTTACCTGCGAGACCTCGGGCGTCGCTCGCGGCCAACAACGGAAATTTGATCATGCTAATTAGTGGGTAGACACTTGCCCGTTTCATTCGGTTATCCTTATAAGCAATTGATTTGCAAGAAGATGCAAGTTGACCGGATGCCTCAAAACTGTTATAAAAGATACAGGATCAAAGCAGTCCTACTTTATGTTGCGGCTCACAAAAAAGGCGGACTACAGTCTCATTGCGTTGAAGCATTTGGCCGCCAGCAGACAGGCACCCGGATTCAGCGCGGTCAGCGCCAAAGAGGTGGCGGACAGCTATGGCATTCCACTGCCGCTACTCTCGAAAATCCTCCAGAAGCTGACTAAGGCGGGGCTTCTCGTTTCGGAGCATGGGACGAACGGCGGCTATCGGTTGTCGCGCGATCCGCAGGAGATTTCCGCGCTGGAAGTGATCCGTGTGATCGACGGCCCCATCATTTTGACGGAGTGCTTCACCCAGCACAATCATTGCGACCACAGTACCCGTTGTTCCGTTCGCGAGCCGCTTCGAAGGATTCACGAGGGCATTCTGCGACTTCTCGAGAGCGTCACCATCCAAGATATGTTGCAGGACTCGACCGACGAGCCCTCGGCTCCGCCGCTGGTGGCGTTAAACCACTTAGGAACCAGAGAGACGCTGACGGTGCGGTGAAGGCGCGAAATGAAACTGCCCATTTACATGGACAACCACGCGACCACGCAAATGGACCCGCGTGTCTTCGACGCGATGAAGCCCTATTTTGTGGACATTTATGGCAACGCCGCGTCCCGCAATCATAGCTTCGGCTGGGAGGCCGAAGAAGCGGTAGAAAAAGCGCGTAAACAAGTTGGCGAGCTGATCGGCGCAACTGCAAAAGAGATCGTATTCACTAGCGGGGCCACGGAATCGAACAATCTGGCGATCAAGGGTGTTGCCCAGATGTATGCCGAAAAGGGCAACCACATCATCACGGAAGCGACAGAGCACAAGGCCGTCCTCGACACGTGCAGGCATCTCGAAAAAGAAGGCGTTCGCGTTACATATCTGTCCGTCGGGAAGGACGGCCTGATTGATCTCGATCAGCTGCGGGATGCGATCACGGATGAAACGATCCTGATCAGCATCATGTATGCCAATAACGAGATCGGCGTTGTGCAGCCGGTCGAGGAAATTGGAAAGATTGCGAGAGAGCGAGGCGTGCTGTTCCACACGGACGCGGCACAAGCCGCAGGCAAGATTCCGGTCAACGTGATTGACGACGGTATTGATCTGCTGTCTCTAAGCGCTCACAAGCTCTACGGACCGAAGGGTGTCGGAGCGCTGTACGTCCGGCGGCGCAACCCACGCGTTCAAGTAGCAGCGCAGATAGATGGCGGAGGCCACGAGCGAGGTATGCGATCCGGAACGCTGAACGTGCCGGGCATCGTCGGCCTGGGAGCGGCGGCTGCGATCGCGAAAGAGGAGATGCCCGAGGAGTCAAACCGATTGCGGCATATGCGCGACAGACTCAAGGATAAGATTCTGAACGGCCTCGAGGAGGTGTACGTCAATGGCACGATGGAGCGCCACCTGCCGCACAGCCTGAATCTTAGCTTCGCGTATGTCGACGGAGAAAGCCTTCTCATGGGCATTCACGATATCGCGGTGTCGAGCGGTTCCGCCTGTAC
>JAICLJ010000102.1 GCA_025927575.1 Bryobacteraceae bacterium
CCGGCGTCTCACCGGAGGCGCATACGACAAAGGCTACTTCTTCCAGCCGACGATTTTCGCGGACGTCACCTCCGATATGCGCATCGCGCAGGAGGAGATCTTCGGCCCGGTGCTCTCCGTCATCCGCGCAAAAGACTTTGAAGATGCACTGCGAATTGCCAACGACATCCCGTTCGGTCTTTCATCCTCCATTCAAACGACGAATCTAAGCCGGACCTTTGATTTCATTTATGGCGCGCAGGCGGGTCTTTTGACAGTGAATCTGCCGAGCGCCGGCGTCGAGTATCAGTTGCCGTTCGGCGGCACGAAAGAATCCAGCTTCGGCCCGAAAGAGCAAGGCCAGGCAGCAATGCAATTCTACAGCGATCTAAAGACCGTTTATCTCAAATACTGACTCATGCAACTAGCCCAGATTCGTCAAGGCGACCGCCTTGTTGCCGTCATTGTGGAAAACCGGACCGCGCGGCTGAAAGGCGCCTGGGGCGTCCGCCCGGTATCGGAGCCATGGAGCCTTGTGGACGTCGTCCAGCGGGCCGAAGCATCCGGCCAGATTTTGTCCGAGTTCATGCTAAGCCATGCCTCGTCTCCGATCGAAGCCGAGCTCGCGATTCCGATTTCACCAGCGGAGGTGTGGGCCTCCGGCTGTACGTATGAAGCGAGCTCGTCGTTTCGCGATGCCGAACACGGCACGCGTGAAGGCTTCTACGCTCAGGTTTATAGCGCAGATCGCCCGGAAATATTCTTCAAGGGTACGGCCCGACATTGCGTCGGGCATCGGGCCGGCATAGGAATTCGCAGCGATTCGAAATTTACAGCTCCCGAACCCGAACTGGCCGTCGTCCTCGATTCGCAAGGAGACGTGCTCGGCTACACACTTGCCAACGACGTCTCGGCCTGGGACATCGAACGCGAGAATCCGCTATACCTTCCGCAGTCGAAGGTGTACACGGCGTGTTGTGCTTTGGGACCGGTGATTGTAACGCCGGACGAATTGCCGGATCCGTATTCGCTGACGTTGACCTGCCGGATCGAGAGAGGCAAAAAAATTCTTTTCGAAGGCTCGACATCGACCTCACGCATGAACCGCAAAATTGAAGATATCGTCGGCTACTTGCGTCAATCGAATTCCATCCCAGGCGGAACCGTCCTTTGCACCGGAACGGGGATCATCGTGGAAGAATCCGCCGCCCTTGCTCCGGGGGATTGCGTCACGATCGAGTGCCCGGGCATCGGCACCTTGTCGAATCACACGGTAATCGTCTAATTGAGGATGTGACGGACGTTCTCATCCTGGGCGGCGGAATTTCCGGCCTCGCTTCCGCCTATTTCCTTTCGCGGCGGGGCATTGCGTCCACAATTGTCGAAAAGCAGCCTCGCTTGGGCGGCCTCATCCGGACGGACGTTATCGAAGGCTGCGAACTTGAAGCCGGCCCCGACAGCTATATCGCCGCGAAGCCGGCGGTTACCGAACTCGCTGAGCAGATACCGGGGCTAAGCGGAGAGATCATCGCCGCGAACGAGCAAAGCCGGCGTATTTTCCTGGTGAAAGACGGAGCGCTTCTCCCGATGCCCACAGGCATGGCGATGATGGTTCCTGGCGACATGCGGGCCGCGTTGACGTCTCCGCTGTTCAGCGAATCGACTAAGCGGCGCTTTCTCCGCGAACGCCATCAGAAACCCCGCCAGCGGACCGCCGATGTATCCATCGCCGAATTTGTCCGGGATCATTTCGACGATTCCGTGCTGGAAACGGTGGTCGAACCACTGTTAACCGGTGTTTATGGCGGCGATCCACGAAGTTTGAGCGCCGCCAGCGTGCTGCCACGATTTCTGGAATATGAGCGCCGCTACGGCAGCCTGATTCGCGCGGTGCGCGTCGAGCGAAAGCAGCAAATGAGTCAAGGCGGTCTCTTTCTCTCGTTTCGCCATGGTATGCAGACGCTGACGGATGCGCTCCAGCGCGCCGCGGCCGGGGCCCTAACGGTGGCTCCCGGCGAAGCAACCGCGATGCACCGCGACGCTCATGGGTGGCGCGTCCGCATTAACAACGACTGGAGAACTTATAGCCGCGTCATCGTCGCTTTGCCGGCGCCTGTCGCCGCTCAAGTACTGGAGACAGCCGACGCGGAACTGGCCTCCGAGCTCGCTCGGATACCCTACTCGTCGGCCATTACTGTAGTCGTTGGTTTCCGGAAGGAAACAATCAATCATCCTCTCGATGGTTTTGGATATCTGGTTCCGCGCCCGGAGCGCCGTCAACTCGCCGCCTGTACATGGATCAACACCAAATTTCCCGGCAGAATCGCTGACGGCTACGTCGCGCTGAGAGGATTCATTGTCGGAAAAGATGCCGAGGATCTGATGACTGAGAGTGATGACCGGATCCTGTCGGTAGTGAAGCGCGAGTTGGCGAGGCTGATGGGAATTGATGCCCGGCCGGCCTTTCACACTCTTCATCGTTGGCCTGCTTCGATGCCGCTGTACGTTGTCGGGCACAACGCGCGCCGGAATCGAATACGAGAACTCGCTGCCGCGCATCCGGGGCTCGCTCTCGTTGGCAATGCGTATGACGGAGTCGGCATTCCCGATTGTGTACGCCTTGCGCGTGTCGCCACCGAGAGCGTTCTCACTTCCTGAGCATTACTTACGGTGGGCTACCGCCGCGGCGGGGTTCACGTCGATGTGGCTTATGCGATTGGGAAGCACAAATGGCTTGTCGATGACCGCATTCGGGTAATGTGGCATGACAAAGCTCTTGATCAGCATATCTAGCGCAGAACCGCTCACCTCGACACCCGCTATCGCCACCCTGGTAGGATGTACAGTCATCTTTCCTCCGCCGGAAGTAAGATCGACCGAAACACTTACTTTACGCTGACCGTTCAGCATCTTCGAAACCAGCCAGTCCGGCGGGGAACTATTCTGACCTCGCATTTGTTCGAGCTTGTCAAAATCGATGAGCGCCGTTGCCGTGGCGGCGTCCTTCGCCAGTTGGAGTTCCGGTTTCGAAACCACTCCCGGCAAGTTCAAATTCGCCTCTTCCATTCCAAGCGCGATCAACTCGGGTACGCTAAACGCGATGGCGCCGTTAGCAGGCCAGTGATTCTTCTGAATCGCGGCTACTTTTCGGTCCGCCGATGTCTTATTGGGAGTTGGCGCCGCAGCTTGTGCAGTAAGCACGGCAGTTATCAAAATGGGGAGAAGTCGGAGGAAAGTTTGCATGTCTGAACTTTTAATTGTTAGACGTCTACAATGCGTATGGGATTGCGCAGTAGTTTAAACGATCCTAAAAGAGGACACTCAGATGAAGAAACTTATTGTTCTGCTGCTATCGGCTTTCGTGGCGGTTCCGGTTTTTGCGCAAAGCGAGGCGGCCCAACGGCTTCAGGCCTCGGCTGAGGTAATGCGCCAGATCATGCAGACTCCGGACAAGGGCATTCCCCAGGATCTGCTTTCGAAGGCGGCTTGCGTCATTGTCATTCCCAACATGAAGAAGGGCGGATTTATTGTCGCGGCCAAATACGGGCGGGGCTTTTTCTCCTGCCGTAAAACGAGCGGCGTGGGCTGGTCGGCGCCCGGCGGCGTTCGGGCGGAAGGCGGCAGCTTCGGATTCCTGATCGGTGGGGCCGAAACCGATGTGGTCATGCTGGTAATGAATCGCGAGGGAGCGGCGAAACTGCTGAAGAGCCAATTTACGCTCGGCGGAGACGCTTCGGTTGCCGCGGGTCCGGTCGGTCGCGATTCCTCCGCAATGACGGATGCAATGATGCACGCGCAGATTCTGACCTACTCGCGCCAGCGCGGCGTGTTTGCAGGCCTATCGCTCAGCGGCTCTACTCTACGCGAGGACAGCGAGGCCAATAAAGCTCTCTATGGGAGCGACATGAGCAATAAGACCATCATCATGGGAACGGTGAAGCCACCCGCAGCCGCCAGCAGCTTCCTGGACGTTCTGAACAAGTACTCTTCCCGCAAGTAGCCGGAGTTTAGTTTTTAGCGCAAACCGCCATTCGGTCGAAAGATCGGATGGCGGTATTTTGCATTAGCCCAGTGTCACTGACGAGCAACAGGGGTGAGTCCGTGGGCCGTAAGGATGCTGGCGCCCGCGCGGCTCTGAAGGAAGGCCATGAACTCACGGGCGAGACCCGCTTCGTGAGACGCCGCGACGACCCCGCCTTTCTGGAGAATAGGCTGATGCCAGTCTTCCGGAATGGTTTGTACACCCGGCCGCTTCACCATAAGCGAATAGGCCGTCAGGACTACATCGGCATTGCCGCTATCGAACATCTGCAGCGTTTGCCGGACATTTTCCCCAAAGACAATTTTGGAGTGGAGCTTATTCCATAGCCCAGCGTGCTTGAGAGATTGCTGCGCTGCGAGCCCATACGGCGCCAGTGTTGGGTTGGCCACCGCGACAAAACGGACCCAATCCTGAGTCAAGTCTTTGATATCGTGCGCCTTGTGGTCGCGCCAGAGCGCCGCCAGCCGCCCATGGGCGTACACGATCGCCGTGTCGGGCAGGATTTTGCGATTCGAAGCCAATCGGTCAACATAGGCGGCGTTGGCGGAAAGGAAGACATCGTAAGGAGCTCCGTTGGCGATCTGTTGCCGAAGCGCGCCACTCGCCGCGAAAACGAACCGAACGGAATCCTTCGGGTGAGTCCGCCTAAAAGAGTTAACTAAATCACTTTCAGCGCTCGACAAATCGGCTGCGGCGGCAATGGTCAGGGAAGCCGAGCACGCGAGCGGGGCCAGGGAAAGCACAAGGAACGCCCCTATAAAAAATCTCTGAAGACAAGTTGACAATATAAGGCTCACATTCGATAATGGGCTTGTGCTAAATGCTAGCCGATCATTGCGGGCTTGGCTAACGCGCCCCAGATGCATTGGCGGAGGAATCATCACATGAGTAAGATTATCGGAATTGACCTCGGAACCACTAACTCGGTTGTCGCGGTCATGGAAGCCGGTCAGCCGGCGGTGATCCCGAACCAGGAAGGTGGCCGAACCACACCCTCGGTGGTGGCTTTCACCAAGAGCGGAGAGCGGCTGGTTGGCCAGGTGGCGAAACGGCAGGCCGTCACAAACCCGGAAAACACAATTTATTCGATCAAGCGGTTTATGGGCCGCCGGTTCAACGAAGTCAGCGAAGAAATGAAGCTGGTTCCGTATAAAGCCGCGGCGGGCGAGAACGGCGATGCCCGCGTCGAGATCCAGGGCAAGAAGTATTCGCCGCCCGAGATTTCAGCAATGATTCTCGGCAAGTTGAAGGAAGCGGCGGAAGCCTATCTCGGCGAGAAGGTGACGAAGGCCGTGATCACGGTGCCCGCCTACTTCAACGACGCCCAGCGCCAAGCGACCAAAGACGCCGGCCAAGTCGCCGGCCTCGAGGTGATGCGCATCATCAACGAGCCGACAGCAGCCGCGCTCGCCTACGGCCTCGATAAAAAGAAGGACGAGACGATCGCGGTCTACGACTTCGGCGGCGGCACGTTCGACATTTCGATTCTCGAAGTCGGCGACGGCGTCGTGGAAGTGAAGTCGACCAACGGCGATACGCACCTTGGCGGCGACAACATCGATCAACGCATCATCGACTGGTTGATCCAGGAGTTTAAGAAGGATCAGGGCGTGGACGTTTCCAAGGACCAGATGGCCCTGCAACGTCTGAAGGAAGCAGCGGAGAAAGCAAAGATCGAGTTATCGACGCTGTTGGAGACCGAGATTAATCTGCCGTTTCTGACGGCGGACGCGAGCGGACCAAAGCACCTGACTATCAAGCTGACACGCGCGCGATTTGAGCAGATGATCGACGATATTCTGCAGCGGAGCGTCGGACCGTGTAAGCAAGCGCTTCAGGATGCCGGCATTACCCCGCAGCAGATCGACGAAGTCGTGCTGGTCGGCGGATCGACGCGTATGCCGAAGGTTCAGCAAATGGTTCGGGATCTGTTTGGCAAGGAGCCGAACAAGAGCGTGAACCCCGACGAAGTAGTTGCGGTTGGCGCAGCGGTGCAGGGCGGCGTTCTGGGCGGCGAAGTGAAAGACGTGCTGCTGCTCGATGTGACCCCGTTATCGCTCGGCATTGAGACACTGGGCGGCGTGTTCACGAAACTCATTGAGCGTAATACAACGATTCCGACGCGGAAGAGTGAAGTGTTCTCAACCGCGGCCGACAGCCAGACCTCGGTCGAAATCAAGGTCTACCAGGGCGAGCGTTCCATGGCGCGCGACAACCGGATGCTGGGCGTGTTCCAGTTGGTTGGCATCCCGCCGGCTCCGCGGGGCGTTCCGCAGGTAGAGGTAACGTTTGATATCGACGCGAACGGAATCCTGAACGTCACGGCAAAAGACCGGGCGACAAACAACGAACAGAAGATCACCATCACCTCTTCATCCGGCTTGAGCAAGGACGAAGTGGAGAAGATGGCACGCGATGCCGAAACCCATACAGCGGACGACCGGAAGAAGAAAGACGAGATTGAAGCGCGAAACCGTGCTGACGCGATGGTTTACAACGTTGAAAAAATGTTGAAAGAGCATCGAGACAAGATCTCGGACGACGACGCGAAGAACGTAGAAACCGCCGTTGAGGATGTGAAGAAAGCCATGGCGGAGGGCGGTTTCGAAGCGCTAAATAGCGCGACGGATAAGCTGACCCAGGCAAGTCACAAGCTGGCCGAAGCGATGTACAAATCGCAGAGCGCCGGCGGTCCGAACGGCGCGGCCGGTGGTCCTACTCCAGAAGCTGGTCCGGAACCGGGGCAGGAGAAGCCAAAAGACGACGTTGTCGACGCGGAGTTTGTCGACGTCGACGACAAGAAGTAAGCGCCGCCCTGTTGGGATAGCGGTGTGACAAGAGAGGGACGGCGGCTGGATCTTCAGCCGCCGTTTCTGACATGGGAGACCAATGCCTGCAAAACAGGATTACTACAAAGCGCTGGGCGTGGAGCATTCGGCAGATGCCGATGCTGTTCGTAAGGCCTATCGCCGTCTCGCCCGCAAATACCATCCCGATCTGAATCCTGGCGACAAAGCGGCCGAAGAGCGGTTCAAGAAAGTTCAGGAAGCGTATGACGTCCTGAGCGATCCGAAGAAACGGCAGGTCTACGACCAGTACGGATTTTATTCCGATAACGTGCCGCATCCGGGCGCCGGCAATGGCCAGGGAGGAATGGGTTTCGGCGGTTTCGATTTCAGTGAATTTCAGAAGCAGGCCGGCGCGAGGGCAGGACACCCAGGCGCCGCGGGCGCGGAGAACTTCGAAGAAGGCGGCTTCGGATTCCGCGATATCTTCAGCCAGTTTTTCGGCGGCAAGAAAGGCCGCTCACAAGCCCCGGAACGCGGCGCGGATCTCGAATATGGACTGAATGTCGATTTCTGGCAGGCGATCAAGGGCACGCAAGTGCGCCTGAATATCTCGCGCCAGGAAACATGTGAGACATGCGGCGGGACAGGTTCGGCTGGCGGCAACGTGGCGGTCTGCCCGGAGTGCGATGGAACCGGAACGGTGACGCAGATGGCTGGAGCGATGAAGTTCAACTTACGCTGCCAGCGCTGCGATGGAACCGGACGGCTTAAAAACGTTTGTCCGACCTGCCGTGGCGAGGGCCGTATTTCGCGAGGCGATTCCGTGGAAGTCCGCATCCCCCAAGGAGTGGCGAACGGCACGAGGCTACGCGTTGCCGGGAAAGGCAATGCCGGAACGGAAGGCGGATCGGCCGGCGATCTTTACATAACGATCCGTTTGGAAGAGCACCCGTTTTTCAAACGAGACGGCGACAATATTCAGATTCAGGTGCCGTTGACTGTGTCCGAAGCCGGACTTGGCGCCAAAATCGAGGTTCCGACTATCGATGGAAGGGCGCTCCTGAAGATTCCACAAGGGACGCAAAACGGGCAAAAGTTCAGGCTGCGTGAAAAGGGCGTATTCAACGCTCGCAAGAACACGCGCGGAGACGAAATTGTGGAAGTGGTGTTGAAGGCGCCGGACATCCACGACGAGCGTACCCGCGAGCTATTGCGTGAGCTGGCGCAAGCGCACCCTGAGGATGTGCGGGCTGATATCTGGCGAAAGGTGTAACGACGGAGAAGTGTGCCATGAACAAGAACAAAAGCAAGGCCGCCTATATGATTTCAGCAGTGGCCGAAAGATACGAGATTCATCCACAGACACTTCGTCTCTACGAGCGCGAAGGACTGCTGGCGCCATCTCGCAGCGAGGGCAACACCCGCCTTTATACCGACAGCGACCTGGACAGGCTGGAAGTGATTCTAAAGCTGACCCGCGAGTTGGGGGTGAATCTTGCAGGCGTCGAGATTATTCTGAATATGCGCGAAAAGATGGAAGCCATGCAGAAGCAGATCGAGAGCTTCGTCGCCAACCTGAACCAGGAATTCGCGCAGCATGCGAGAGAGCCGCGCCCGGACAATAACCGCTCGCTGATTCCGATGATTCAGATGGTCCCATCGGCTCTTGCGCCGCGAGCCGAAGCCAGACGAGAGAGCCGGCGCAAGCAGGGGCGCTGAAGCTCCCGTTACCCTTAGAAAGCCGGCTCGAGTTGGCTGCTCTCTCACAGCGTTGAAAAAATTCGGAAGAACCGCTCCTGCAACCGTGCGGGTCCGCCAGAGGGCGTCACTGTTTGCAGCACGTTGCTTGACGACAAGCGGGAGCGAATAATGCTGCGCGACGATTTTTCACAGATCCACACAGGCTCCGGTTCGGCGCCACAAAGCCCGCGCGTGTGCCGTTTCGAAACGGCGTTCCAAATCGGGAGCCAGGTTGAACCGCGGCTTCAATCTAATCGAACATTTCCCTAAAGTTTGTTTTGGCACGGTCGAAATGTTTGACACCGTATGGATCGTGCTAAGTACTTGAAGCCTGAGGCTGTTCAGGCGCGAGCCCATCGCACTGCGCCGCGGGCGCTTCAGTACTTAGAACCAGCAGCGCCAAAAGGACGACCGGATGCCTTTACGCCTGTGTACGAACCGCTTGCGCATGAGCGCAGCGGCCACAGGAAGAAGACATCCATGGCGACCAGTGCCACCAAGACCGCTCCCGCACGAGATATCGTCCGCCGCGACGATTTGATTCTGAATCATCTTTCGCTTGTGACGGCGATAGCCACGCGCGTACACGAAACGCTGCCGGTGCATGTGGATCTAGATGACCTGATTCATGCCGGCGTGATGGGGCTGTTCGACGCCGCCGACAAGTACGATAGCGACAAGCAGGTGGCATTTCCCGCCTATGCCAAGCACCGCATTAAGGGCGCGATTATCGATAGTCTGCGCGAGCTCGACTGGGCGTCGCGCGACATGCGGCGGCGTCAAAAGCAGGTGGATCAGGTAACCCGCGACTTAACGGCACAATTGAATCGCGAGCCGGACCAGGCTGAGATTGCCGAACGAATGGGGATCAGCGGAAACCGGTGGCGCCAAATGATGGTCGATTTTCGCAACATCGGGATGATTGCATCCCAGAACAACAAGCACGAGCGCGAAGACCTGCCGGCGCTCGAACCACCTTGCGCGAGCGATCATCATCCAGATCGGATATTTGCGCGTTCGGAACTGCGCGAATGTCTGGGGGTGGCAATGAAGACGCTTCCGAAGCGCTATCAGCAGGTGGTGGCGATGTACTACGACGGCGACATGACAATGAAGGAAATCGGAAGCCAGCTTGGGGTGAATGAAAGCCGTGTATCGCAGATCCATAAATCGGCGCTGGCACGGATGCAGGTCGCGCTCGAATCAAATGGGATTCAATCGGCGGCGCTGTTCTAAATGCATCAGGTCATACCCAGCAACGCATTCACCGCAAGGCCGGCGAGGCCGATCGGGATCAGCCATTTCCATCCGAATTTCATGAGCTGGTCATAGCGCACGCGCGGCAGGGTTCCGCGAATCCAGATCACGGAGTAAATGAACGCGGAAAGCTTGAAGAAAAACCAGAACAGGCCGGACAGGATAGGCCGGGAGACTGGAACCACGAAAATACAACCAATCAACGCGAAGGCCGCCGCCAGTACCAGCATGATGCCTTTTTCATAACGATAGAACGAAGTCCGGGCGATCCTTACGCAATAGGCAGCCAATCCGAGAAACAACAGCAGCGGGAACACGAGATCAAGCGGAATCGCGAGCCAACTCACATTGGGAAACGGACGCAGCCAGCCGCCGAGGAAAACGGTGATCGCGACGCCCGAAATCACCAGAATGTTGGTCCATTCCGCCAGCATGTATAGAGCGAAGCGAAATCCGCTGAACTCCGTGTGATAACCGGCAACCAACTCGGATTCAGCCTCCGGCAGGTCGAACGGCGCGCGATTGGTTTCGGCCACGCCGGCGATGAAATACACGCAAAACGGAATCAGCATGGCCCCGTAATTCGAGAAGACAAACCAGGTATGCCCCGCCTGCTGAGCCTTGATGAAGGCGTTCAAGTCCAGCGTGCCGGCTACCATTACGGCCGCAAGCAAGCCGAGGCTCAAGGCAACTTCATAGCTCACAAGTTGGGCCGCGCTGCGCAACCCGCCGAGTAACGGATAGTGGCTGTTCGAGGCCCATCCGCCCAGAATGATGCCGAGCACGCTCACAGCGGAAACAGAGGCGATCAAAAGAATGCCTACATTGATTTCGGCAACGAATATGCCTCGGCTGAAAGGAAGAACCGTGAACCCGACGAGCGCGGCAACCATGGCGAAGATGGGCGCGAGCAAAAACAGCAGCCGCTCCGCATTGGCCGGCACAATATCTTCCTTCAACAGAAACTTCAGCGCATCCGCCACCGGCTGCAGCAATCCCCGCGGGCCAACGCGCGTGGGGCCATAGCGCGCCTGCAAATCGGCCAGCACTTTACGCTCGACGAGTGACATGTAGCCGATGAATAGCGGGACAATGGC
The DNA here is from genome assembly GCA_025927575.1 of Bryobacteraceae bacterium. Classification (GTDB taxonomy): domain Bacteria; phylum Acidobacteriota; class Terriglobia; order Bryobacterales; family Bryobacteraceae; genus KBS-96. The sequence continues at coordinate 10,905 of JAICLJ010000102.1, forward strand.
GAGAATCAGAATTGTGGTGACCAGGGGGATGAACCACGAACTCCCGACGATGGCGTGTAAGGCCGTCATTGCCCAACTCCCGAGATCCGGAATCCGAGGCGCAAAACGGGCTCCGGAAACACTCCGATAAAGAGCGTGAGAGCCGCGGTTGCATAGAGTGAGAGCCGGATGCCGAGACTGGCCGCCAGCGGCTCGCGGGTTTCTGCCGGTCTCAGATACATCTCGCGGACGAGCCGGAAGTAGAAGTAGAGGCTTACGACTACGTACGCCGCGGCAATCACGGCGAGTGCATAGTGTCCCGTCTCAATCAATGCGGTCAAGATGTAGTATTTCGCAAGGAAGCCGGCGGTCGGCGGCATTCCGGCAAGCGATAGTAGCAACACGACAAATAGGGCGGCGTGAACCGGCCGGGTTGTCGATAGTCCTCTAAGGTCGCTGAGTTCTTCGCCCGCAATGCCGTGGCGATGGAGAGCCGTCAACACCGTGAAAGCGCCCAGGTTCATGAGCGCGTACACAATCAGATAAACATAAACGCCGCGCAGACCCATTTGCGTACCGGCAATTATGCCGAGCAGAATGTAGCCGGCGTGCGCAATAGAGCTATAGGCAAAGAGGCGTTTCAAGCGGTGTTGAGTCAATGCCGCGATACAGCCGACCGTCATGCTGGCGACGGCGGCAACGATCAGCAAGGGCTCCCATAAGGACCGTACCGATCCGAGCGTCATGGGCAGCAGCCTGAGGATGACGGCGAAGGAGGCGACCTTCGAGGCCACGGACAAATGCCCCGTTACGGGGGTTGGGGCGCCATCGTAGGCATCAGGCGCCCACATGTGAAACGGCACGGCGGATATTTTGAAGAGCAGCCCCGCCACAATCGTGACTACCGCAACGATGACAAACGGATCGGCCGCTCCGCGCCGGCTCACCGCCGTCGAGATATCCGCCAGTTCCGTCGAACCCGCAATTCCATAGAGTAAAGAAAATCCGTAGAGGATGAATCCCGATGAAACGGCGCCAAGCAGCAGGTATTTCAGCGCGGCTTCGTTCGAGCGCCGGTCGACGCGAGTGAAACCGACGAGAATATAAAAGCAGATCGACGTTAATTCGAGGCCTAAGAAGAGCGTGATCAGCTCCGAAGCAGTCGCCATGAAATACATGCCGGCTTGCGCGAACAACGCGAGGCTGTAGTATTCACCACTGTGCTCGCGAGTGATCTCCAGGAATCGATAAGAAGTCAAAAACAGCAGAACTGTCGCTCCGAGCACGAGCGAGTTGGAGAAAAATCCAAGGCCGTCCAGCGTGACAGCGCCCTGCGCGCCAGTGAACTGCGCCAGACCGCCGGCGGCCAGCGCGGACCACTGACGCCAAAGTGAAAACCCGGTGATCGCCAAGCCGCCAATGCCGAACAGCATCAGCCAGCGGCGGCTCCGCGGAACCTTGCGGCCGATCACGTCTAAAATGAGCGTTCCACAAGCAAACAGGCACAAAATAATGGCCGGCAGCAGCGTCAGAGTATCGCTGCCGGTGAACACCGGCATTAGCGCGCCTCCCCCTGTATGAGCGACGAGAAAGTGGAGCGGTACAGAAGGCGTGGCGCACGATTCATCGTGCCGGCGGGCAGTTTACTGCCCGCGCGCTGCGTCAAGACTGGAGTCGCGGCGGCTAAAGCCGGCCGCCAGTACGCTGAACAGGCTGCTGAAAAAGTCCTCTTTGCACCCAAAACGTACTCGCAAGCTGTTGATTCTGTGTGCGCGAAATTTGAAAAATCGACTCTTTCAGCAGCCTCTGAAGCGCGCGCCACAGTCTCTTGCGCGCTCACGTTCCTGTCGGGCGGCGCGGCGGGAGAGGAATCGGCGATTCCCGAATGGCGACCGGGGGCGACCCGCATGAGTATGTTTTGCACCGGCTTTTCCAAAACCGCGAATAGAGGCCGTGGATAAATACCGATTGCGAACGCAAGGAACACCAGCGGCAGAACCAGCAAACGTTCTCTGGGAAATAGATCATGCAAGCTCCGGTTCTCGTCCAGCTTCAGTGGGCCGAGCATCGTGCGTTGGAATAACCAGAGTAAATAAGCGGCGCTTAGAATCATCCCGATGACTCCTACGACGGCCCACCACAGATTCACTTGAAATGCGCCCGAAAGAATCGTAAATTCCCCGATGAAGCCATTCAGAAGCGGCAGCCCGGCGGAAGCAAACACCGTGATGGCAAACACTGTTGCATAAAACGGCATCACTTGCGCCACGCCGCCGAATTCGGAAATCTCGCGAGTATGGCGGCGCTCGTAGATGAAGCCAACCAACAAGAAGAGCAACCCCGTCGTGATGCCATGGTTTACCTGCTGGATCACACTACCCGCCAGGCCCTTCGCATTCAGCACGAAAATGCCTAACGTGCAAAAACCCATGTGGCTGACGGAGGAATAAGCAACGAGGCGCTTCCAATCGCGCTGCGTAAGGCATACCAGGGCGCCATAAATGATTGCGATCAATGAGAGCGCGACCATCAGGTGCACAATCCATGTTTGCGTTGACGCTTTCGGCAACAGGGGAAGCGAGAACCGCAGAAATCCATAAGTGCCCATTTTGAGCAGCAGGCTTGCCAGCAGGACAGAGCCGGCCGTCGGCGCTTCGGTATGCGCGTCGGGCAGCCAGGTGTGCAGCGGAAACATGGGCACTTTTACAGCGAACCCAAAGAACAGCGCGAAAAAGATCCACTCCTCCGTGCGCAGAGGCAAATTCAGGCTCATCAGCTTCTGCAAGTCGAAGGTATAAACGCCATACTGCGCCGCGTACTCAAAGTACAGGGCGAGAAAACCAAGCAGCATGAAAAGACTGCCCAGAAGCGTGTAGAGGAAGAACTTAATGGCCGCGTAGCCTCGCCGCTCGCTTCCGTATATCCCGATCAAGAAATACATCGGAATCAGCACGACATCCCAGAACAGATAAAACAGGAACAGATCCAGCGAAAGAAATACGCCGAGCACGCCCGTCTCGAGCAGAAGGATCATCGAGTAGAACATCTTCGTCCGCTCCGTGATAGATCGCCACGAGCTCAGGGCGGCGATGGCGCTGATCAAAGTTGTCAACAGCACCATCAGTAGAGAAATGCCGTCCATGCCGAGTAGATATTGCGCGCCGATGGAGGGGATCCACTGCGCCCTCTCCACGAATTGATAACCGCCGGCGTTGAGGTCGAACCTGGCGATGAAGCAGAGTGAAAGCAAAAATGTGGCAATCGAAACGGCGTTGGCCCAGATGCGAATCAGCCTCCGGTTTTCGGCCGGTATCGCCAGAAGGGCCAGCATTCCGGCAAGCGGAAGGAAGAGAACGAAACTGAGCAGGTGAGATGTCATCGTCGGGTCAACGGGTTAGATAATAGCCAAGCGCGGCCAGAATTCCCGCCACGAAAAGAAATAGGTAAGTTTGGAGAAATCCTGTTTGCATGGCTCGAATGGGGGCGGATAGGAACCCGACAGCGCCGGAACCGGACCGTACGAGGCCATCGACAATCCATCGGTCGAACCAGCGAAACATACGCGAGATCCGGCGAGCCAGCCAAGCCGCGGCATCCACCGTCCCGTCAATGATGCGTTCATCGGCGCGAGCGGCGCCCGATGCGGTCTGCAGGATCAAGCCGTTCAAAATATGTTCCTCATAGAGGGCGTCGATATACCATCGATTTCGCAGAAACTGGACTATCGGATTGAATCGCCGATCAAGCGCCAGGCGGCGGCCCGGAACCAGCATGTAATAGCGCCAGGCGAGCCAGATGCCGCACGCCGCGATCACGCCTGAGGCTACCATCAGAGGCCACGCGGACCAATCGATCAGCGGCAGAACCCAGCCACCCACCACGCAAAACGCGCTCAGCACGTACATCGGCCCTGTCATAAGCACGGGCGATTCGCGAAGCGGTTCGCGCTCCCGCCGGGCCTCACCATAAAATGCGAGAAACATCAGACGCCATGCATAAACCGCGGTCAACAACGACGTGAAAAGTCCTATTGCGAGAAACACCCATCCGTTTGGCACGCTCAAGGTCTCGCCGAGAATGGCATCTTTGGAGAAGAATCCGGCGAAGCCCGGCACGGCAGCCAAGGCCATCGAGGCAATCCACATGACACGAAACGTGGCTGGCATCTCGCGGCGGACTCCGCCCATGTGTTTCAGGTTCTGCTCGCCATCCAGGGCATGTATCAGCGATCCGGCGCCGAGAAACAGTAGCGACTTAAAGAAAGCATGCGTGAAGAGATGAAATAGGGCCGCCCGATACGCCCCGACGCCCAATGCGACAAACATAAAACCGATTTGGCTAATGGTCGAATACGCCAGAACGCGCTTAATGTCGTTTTCGGCCAGCGCGATGCTTGCGGCGACAAGGGCCGTGATCGTGCCGATGATCGCCGTCGCGAGGGCCACCTCCGGCGCGTGACTGAATAAAAAGCTCGACCGCGCAATGAGATACACACCCGCGCAGACCATTGTGGCCGAATGGATGAGCGCCGACACGGGGGTAGGTCCCTCCATCGCGTCGGGCAACCAGATGTGGAGAGGGAACTGCGCGGACTTGCCCATTGCGCCAACCAGCAGAAAGGATGCCGCGGTCGTGATGCTGGTGTCGCTCCAATGCGCAGCGCTGGCCGCCACACCTCCGTAATGCGCCGTGCCCGCTTTGAGCATGAGAAATAAGATGCCGAGCACCATGGCAGCGTCCGCGGCCCGGTTAATCACGAATGCCTTCATGCCCGCGACACCCGCCTGCCAGCGAGCGTGATGGAATCCGATCAACAAATAACTCGCAAAGCCGACGCCCTCCCAGCCGGCGAAGAGCAGCAGATAGTTGTTCGCGAGCACCAGGATCTGCATCATCGCCACGAAGAAGTTGAGCCCTCCGAAGAACCGGTACAGCGCGGCATCATGGCTCATGTAAACGGTCGAGTAGATGTGAATCAGCGTGCCGATACCCGCAACCAGCAGCATGAGTTCGGCGCTCAGCGGATCGAGCAACAGCCCCCATTCGCCGCCGGCAAACCACGTTCCTCCGCAGATTTCGAACCGATGATCGGGCAATGCGAGAGCCTGCCAGGCGCAGATTGCCGCAACCAAAAAACTGAGCGCAACAAGTATGCTGCAGAGGATGCCGGGGATGCGCGACGGCCGGGCGGAATCGTGGTCGATGCCGCGACCGAAGAACAGCATCGAGGCCGCTCCGAGCAGCGGCAGGCCCGGTACCAGCCAGAGCGCGGGCAGAACGGGCGTGCCTACCATTTCAGAAGATCGAGATCGTCGGCAAGAACCGTGCCGCGATTCCGGAATAGCGCGATCAACACTGCGAGGCCAACCGCTGCCTCAGAAACCGCGACGGCCATCACCGTAAGTACAAAAATCTGGCCCTGCATTTGACTATGCATGCGTGAAAAGACGGCAAGATTGATGTTGACGGCATTCAGGATCAGCTCGATGGACATCAGAATCACGACGACGTTGCGGCGCAGGAGCACGCCTACGGTTCCGATCACGAGCAGCAGGGCGCTCAACACAAGGTAGTGGAGTGGTGAGATTGCGTGGAACATGGTTATCGCCTTACTGCGCTTTCCGCGTTTGCCCCATCCAGACGGCTCCGACGATCGCAACCAGCAGGACGATGGACGTCAACTCGAATGCCACAAGATAGTGTGAGAACAAGGCGTCGGCCAGCGCTTCAGTGTTTGGCGGCAATACCGCCAGGGAAGCTATTTCGGGCAGCGTGCCGCGGCAAAGCAGAAACAGCAACTCCGCCGCAAGGCCCAGGCCCGCTAGCGCTACCAGCGGCCAGCTTCGCCTGAATTGCGGGACACGCGCCGCGGCTTCCAGATTTACCAGCATGATGACGAACAGGAACAGCAGCACCACGCCACCCACGTACAAAATCAATTGCGCCACAAACAGGAACTCGGCGCCAAGCAGCAGGAAAATGCCCGCTACGCCGAGCAGCGACACAACCAGGCAGACCGCGCTCAGGACCGCATTGCGCCGCGTGATCATCAGAATGCCCCCGCCGAGCACAAGCACACTGAAGAAGTAGAACAGTAGGCCGTCAATCATGAGGAATCAGTGCTCGTAGGCAGAGGGCCGCGGCCCCTCTTCAAGCATCTGCCGGTCCCAGATGAGGCCTTCCCGTGAGTAGCTCGCCAATTCGAAATCCTGCGTCAGCTCGAGAGCGTCGGTCGGGCACGCGTCCTCGCATAGGCCGCAGAACATGCAGCGAGAAAGATCGTAGGTGAACGTGGTCAGTACTTTGTGCTTGGTTTGCGGGTCACGCTCGCTGCCCACGAGAATCAGCTTTTCCGGACAGGCGATCGCGCAGAGATCACAGGCAATGCACATTGTGTCGCCCGTGTCGGGGTTGATGTTCAGGCGCGGCGCGCCGCGGTAGCGCTCGGCGACCTCAGGCCGCTCCTCGGGGTACTGTTCGGTCGCCACATTGCTTGGCTTCTGCTGCCGGAATGTCACCCGCATACCTGCCAGCAGATCCAGCAGCAGAAGTTTATGTATCCATTTCTTCATCATGGTCAAGCACCATGGGCGCGTCGGCCGCTCAGCGGCATGCCCACACCGGCATCCGGCAATCAGGAAAGGCGGATAGGTACGAGTGCCCCCGAGGAACGACTCTAAAAATACTCTAGATACTATGTTAGCCAGTCCACCGGGAGGCAGCGAGGGGAATACATTAAACGGCAACTCCTGAAACCCAATAGGGTTTAGGGACATTCTTCGGAAATCGGGGAGATTGGCAGCCGGTGCGACCGCTAAATCAGGCCCGGCTCGGAGGCTGCTTCTTCCTGGCGTTGACCCTCTTCTGCGGCATCGGCGCCCCCCGCAACGGCTTCGGCAAGGACCTGGCGCGCTTGATCGACGCGTTCGCGAGCGACCAGCACCTCGAAGGGCACGCTGGGAATTTGCGAAAACCCGTTGATGATCGTATCGATACCGGCAGCCGTCAATACGCTCTGAATTCCGACTGCCTCCATCTCGGCGCTCGGGCCCATTCCCGACCAAATCACCTCTGCGTCCATATTGTGAGAGGGGTCAACGTGGGCGAATTCATCCTCTACACGATCAGCCATATTCATGAGCATACCGCCGCACTGTCCAAGTGAGGAAGCACGTTTCTGACAGCCGCGCTTAGCCGATGACTTCCAACTGAACTTTGTTGGGGATCAAGCCCGCTTCGAACCCGAGATCCAGCAGCTTCTGAGCCGCTTTCGGAATGATCTCGCCGCCATCAACAGTGTAGTGGTTGACGTACATGCCGACAAACTGTTCAGCAAGCGGCGCATCGAGATCGCCCGCAAATTGCATGGCGTAGTTCAATGCCTCGTCCGAATGGTCGAGCGCGTATTGGATGCTCTCCCGCATTAACCGGCAGCACTCGTCCTTCACGTCGAGAGAAAGGTCGCGCCGCAAGGCGTTGCCCCCTAGCGGCAGGGGCAAATCGTATTTTTGTTTGAACCAGCGGCCAAGGTCGATCACGCTGTGCAGGCCGCCGCGTCCGTAAGTGAGCTGCCCTTCGTGAATCACCAGACCGCCGTCCACCTGATGCTCGGATACGGCTTCGAGAATCTTGTCGAAGGGAATGACCACCGGCTCGAAATCCGGCTGGAAGAGTTTCAATGCCAAAAACGCCGTTGTCATGGTCCCCGGTATGGCGATCTTCTTGCCCTTCAGATCTTCGGGAGCGAACGGCCGGACGCTCACGACCATCGGGCCGTAACCATCGCCAATACTGGACCCGCTCGCCATCATCAGATACTTATCCGCAACATACGGATAGGCGTGATAGGAAATCGCGGTGAGTTCGTATACGCCCTGCGCCGCCTTACGATTCAGGGATTCGATGTCGTCCAATACGTGCTTGAAGGTGACTAGTTTAGAGCGGATCTTCTTGGTCGCAAGCGCGTAGAACATATACGCGTCATCGGAATCGGGACTGTGCGCGCATACTATTTCACTGGAAGAGCCCATATAAAGCCGGTGAGCAAACTAAGTGTAGCAAAGGGACCGAATTTGGC
>JAICLJ010000177.1 GCA_025927575.1 Bryobacteraceae bacterium
CATCGCGCAGCGACAGATTGCGGGAGCCTATATTGCCGGTCACTAGATAGTCCGAGGGGTCGTTGAAGCGGGCGTTCCCGCCCAACGTTATTGCGCCCGTTGGCTCGATGGAGATTTTCATGAGCGAGGCGAGCTGCTTCAGAGCGACGTTGCCGCTAAAGCGAAGAGAGGCTGCTTGCGATAAGTCCTTCAATAGGCCCGAGGCCTGAAACCTGGTGTCCCCTAAGTCGATGTTCGCGGAAGAAACGCGAATGGTCTGGTCGTCCATGTGACCGTTGAAGTTCGCGACCAGGTACGATGGAGCGCCGTTCTGCCCGGGATAGATGGGCGCCCCCGAAGCCTGCTGCACTTCCGCCAGCGAGAGCTTTGCGTTCAGCTCCGCGTCGACAACAGGCGACTCCAGATGCGTAAGGCGCGCGCTCAAATCAATTTTCGATCCGGGCGTTGAAATGTTTGCATTCGACAGTTGCACGCTGTCTCGTCCAATGGAAATCGGAAGGCGTACCCGCGCCTCGACAGGCTTTCGGTCTGCATTCGACAGATATAACGGATTGATGGAAATCGCGCCTTTGTATTCCGGCGTTTTGGAATCGTATAAAAGTTGTGCCGTCAGATTCCGGCCGTCGGCGCTGAACTGGATTTTCCGATCGGCGAATCGAACTACTCCGTGACTAATGTCGAATCGGTTTACTGCGAGATCCACGATCGTTTGCAGTGCTGAGTTATTGCTCTTGGGGTGAGCTTTCTTGGGCGTTGGCAGATTCGTCTTACCGTTCGCAAAAACAATCACGTTTGCCGACGGCCGAGTGACGCCGAGATAGGCCAGGTCGACCGCATGTCCTGAGCTGAAAAGCTTCAAACGCAGGACAATCTGCTGCACGTTAACGAGCGGAGCGTTTCCGGGAGGCTCGGTGCCGTGAATAGTAAGATCCGTGATGGTCGCTTGCAGGTTCGTCCAACCGAATGCAAATGATTTCAGGTTGACCTTTCCGCCGGTCGCGTCCTCGATGGCCGAGACGATCTTTTCGCGCACGAAATTCTTAAACCAGTTTGTTTGTACGATGACGATCGCGGAGACGATCAGCAATACCAGAACTGCGGCAATTCCAATTCCGATACGCGCCAGGATTTTGGATCGTCCGGTCATGCGAGGCCTCCCTCACGGTATTCGATTTTGATGGCTTGGCGGCGGGCCTTCAGCCACGCATCGAATTGCTGATTGACATGCTCAGCACTAATTGTCTGTTGAATTTGGTCGTGCAGAGCCTCCAGGGTGTCGGGCTTGCCGGGGTTCTGTTTGCGGAGCTCTGTCAGGTGCTGCTGGTAGTACTCTTCGACCTCGTTATCGCTCACCATCACCGCCGGCCTGAATCGTGCGTCGATGAACCGCAGTACGGTCAACTGCCAGGACAGATACTCCTTGAGCTCCTGTTGGGTGAGACCGTAGGCCGCTAGCTCTTTCTTGCACTGAGCGGTTGTTGAGCAGCGGGATTCCTCGACAGCCGCAAATGTTTTTTCAACGTCGGTTCCGCTCGGTACGGAGTACATTCCTACCTCGATCTCTCGCCGGATGAGCGTCTGGTCTATGAGGCGGTTCGCCGCGGCGCGGCGCGCATCCGCTCCGAAATCAACCTTCTGCTTGTTGATAAAGCTGACGAGGCGGATATCGCGATCGATGTCGCTATCTTTGATGATCTTGTCTCCGCCGACCACGATGGCAATCCGGTCGATAATCACGGCGCGAAGCACTATGCTCAACAACAGCGCTATGAGTGCGGCGCGAGTACGCATCAGAATGTCTGCCCTATCGAGAAGAAGAACTGGAAATGACCGGTGTTCTGTTTCACCGGCGTACATTGCGGCGGCAACTGGGACGGAGGCAGGTTCGGATTGCACGCCAGCAAGTCCTGAGTGTTGCCCTTGAATCCGTAAAAGCTCGGAGGATTAATGCTGTAGGCAAGATCTACACGGATGGGACCTACGGGTGTGTTGTACCGGAGGCCGATTCCGGCGGCATGAACCATATAATCAAAATCCCGTATGTTGGGCTGGCGGGCGCTAAAAGAGATGTGGCTGAACGTGCTGTAAACGTTGCCGGCATCTTCGAATACCGCGCCTCCGATATTTTCGCCGAACAGCGGAAAGCGAAGCTCAACGGTGTTGAAGAATAGTGCATTGCCGCCAAGCGGGAACCCGGTGGGTACCGTAGCCGGCGCTCCCGGACCTGCTGGAGTGCCGATATCGCGCGGGCCCGCCTGGTTCCAGGGGAATCCTCTGTTGGTCGCGTCACCGCCACCGTAAAACCGCTCCGGTAAGGGAATCGCATCCGCTGAGGTAATGTCACGCGGCAAGTTGAAGGGCTTGATCAAACCGACCTGCGTCTGCCTTGCCAGTACCAGCTTCGATCCAATCCTCGTATAGGTCGCATTCCGGCCGAGCACTCGCAGGAAATCTCTTTGCGAGCCGAGATATTTCGTGGCGATCCCCACGTCCAAGGTGTTGTAAATTCCACCATGGGGGTTCGCTGGATCGTCGCGCCTGTCTTCAATCAGGTTCGCGGAGAATATTCCGATGCGCACCGGTTCGGATAACTGCGGAACCAGCAGTGTCGGTATCACGATCTCGCTCGTGCTCACCCGTCGAAAGGCCATTTGTAAACGGAGCGTGGTCGGTTTGGACAGCCTCTCCGAGATCTGTGCCGACACCTCTTCCCTCCTGGAAGCAAAGGTGGCGATGTCGCGGGAAAAATCGTAAAGTCCAGTGACGGTCAAATCTCTGCCCGGCAGGTCTCCCAGACTGGGTGCGGTGTAACTGAGTCCTGCTCTCTGGCGAATGTTCGAGGCTATCCCGCTAAAGGTTGCCGTATGCCCAAGCCCAAACATGTTCAAGCGGCTGACATTGATGGAAAGGCGCGGGCTGAACCCGGTTTCGCCCGCCGGCCTGCTCAGGTTATCGGCTGTCGGACCGAAGCGCGCCACCTCCGCGCCCACGCCTACGTTGACCGAGTAGCGGCGAGCTTCGGTGAAATCGTAGAGCACATTCTTGTATTCCGTGACCCCATCCGGATTCTGAATGCCCGTGCCGATGCTCGAAAAGATTCCCAGATTGTAAAGCCGCTGTTGTGATGAGCTGATCTCGACCGGCGATAGCGGATCCCCTTCGTGCATCGGAATCTCCCGATCGACCAGGCTGCGGCGTGTGTTCCTCAGGCCTGTTACAATCACGTTCCTGACAAACTCCTGCGGCCCTTCCGTAATGTTGTAATGCAGAATGACCTGGTGAGGCGATCCCGCCGGAGTTGCGCTCCACTGGAATGCGGCTTTCGGAAATCCATCCTGGTAATACAACGTCAAAATTGCATTGCGATCGGAAGCCACGTTCAAAGCGCTGTAAGGCTGCCCGGAACTCGACATCAGGCGTCCGCGTAACGTGTCGGCATCCATGCGGTGGATTCCGGAGATATTCAGCTTCGACACAATCCATTGGGCGCCTTCGTCGATGTGAAAAGTCACGGCGAGTTGGTTATTTTTGCCCTTATAGTTTTTCTCGACTACCGAGGTCACCTTTACCTCGCGAAAGCCGTTCGCTTTATACAGATCGGCAATCGCTTCTTCATCGCGATCCCGGAAAGCTTCGCTGTAACGCCCGCGTCTGAACTGGAACGAAGCGGGCTGAAGAATCATCCGCTCCCGAAGCGTGCCGGTCCTGAAATAATTGTTTCCCTGAATCGCAATATGTTCCAGTTTTTGGCGCTGGCCCCGCTCAATAAGGTATTCGATTGTCTGCTGGTCTTTCTCGGGCGGAAGCTGGCGGAATGTTACATCGACGTCCGGATAGCCTTTGGATTGGAAGTAATCGCGCAGGTTGCGCGCGCCTTCAACCAGAAGATCGCGGTCTACCGAGCCTTCCTGATAGATGGGCACGTATTTTTTGAGTTTTCGTTTCGAAACCTTTGCCCCCATCGCTTTCACCGTAATCTTCGGCCCCGCATCGATATCGAGCGTTGGCTGCGCCCGCCGGCCCTTCGGAATGTATTTCATCGACTTCAGGGTGACGGATGCCCCCAGGCGATCCTTGCTCTGATACTTCTTCTCGATATCCTGCAGCCCTGAAGTGGTCAATGATTGCGTGACCTGCCGCCATCTTCCGATGAACCTTATTTTCCAGCCGGTCGCATGAATGATGGTGTCATCCGACAGTTTCGTGTCGCCTTCAATAATGGGCGTTTCGTACCTGGCCCTCTTGCCGGGGTCGAGGCGAATCGTTACATTAATCTGTTGTGTGTTCGGATTTTTAGAGGTTGCAATGTTCACCGTGTGTTCATAAAGCCCGTTTTGGGTGAGCACGGAGGAAATGTTCTCGCGAGCGGTTTCGAGCGAGGCCGGATCGAATGGCGCGCCCAGCGTGAACGGCGTCAACCCTAAAATCTGTTGCCTGTTCGGTGGAGAGCGAACTTTTCCGGAAAGGCCTACATGGCCGGTAAACCAAGTCAGTTTGGTTAGGAATCGTACGACGACGCCTCCTTCGGCTGGTTCCGCATCTACCTGAATATCTTCGTAATATCCGGTTGCAAACAGCCGGTCGATCGTCTGCGCCACGTCGGCTTCGTGAAGCGGCGCGCCTTGTTTGACGGCCACGTCGTCTGCGAGATCACGGGGGTCTAAGGGCTGTGGGGAAGGTACATATTCAATACGAACGACCGGCTTTCCTTCAAACGGATTCCGCTGCGCAAATACCGGCTGGAGCGCGAGCACTAACATGCCCAGAACACATACAGCAAGGCGCACCGCAAAACGGAGAGACATTGATTGTTTGCTCTTGAAGAACACAGGCACGGAAGCTCCGGAAATGCATCGCTTCGGGCCAACCGCAAGGCTGTGCTCTTTCGTGACTCGAGACTGCGATCACTGGAACACCGAAATTGAGCCTGCCCGCGAAATTCTCCTCACGGCCGCGAACAGCCCTCTTTCAAATGATACTTTGCATGCGTGCCGTGCCCGTCGCTCTGCATCCCTACCCACAAAATGTGGATGCTATTTCCGCCGGTCGCGTTACGTGGACAGCTCTCGGGTACATGGGCGCGGCGGCCCAGGAGTGAATCGTTCATTGAAAATGCTAACTGGGAGGTTTTGAATCTGGAATCGTGAAGTAGAAGGTAGAGCCCTCACCCGGTGACGATTCCGCCCAAATCCGGCCGCCGGTTCGTTCCACGATCTTCTTGCAAATCGAAAGTCCAATGCCCGTGCCGGGGTACTCTTTTCCGTGCAGCCGTTTGAAGACGCCAAACATCTTGTCAGCGTTATTCGGATCAAAGCCGATTCCATTATCACGGACCGAGAACACCCAGTCCGCACGTTCGCGTTGCGCGGCAACATGAATGTGAGGCGGCTCATCGGGTTTCCGGTACTTCAGGGCGTTGCCGACCAGGTTCTGAAAAAGCTGAATGAACTGCATACGGTCGATTCTGACTGTTGGCAAGTGATCGTTGGTTACGATCGCATCACTCTCCGCAATCGCCATCTGGAGATTCATCACCGTCGAGGCTAGCGCCGCCTCTGCATTGACACGTTCCGGTCGAGTATCGAGGATATTTACTTGTGAATACGCCAGCAGATCTTTTATGAGGTCGCTCATGCGCTCTGCCCCGGACTGCAGGTATGCCAGGAACTTGCGGCCCTCGTCGTCGAGCATCAGTTCATATTTCTTCACAATCAATTGCGAAAAGGTGCGAACGCTCCGGAGAGGCTCCTGCAAGTCGTGCGAAGCGGCATATGCGAACTGCTGTAAGTCTTCATTGGACCGCCGCAATTCGTTCTGGGCTCGCTTGCGCTCGGTGACGTCTCGAACGTTGCATTGAATGACCTCTTCGGCGCCTACCGTGTAGCGCGTGGCCACCATCTCCGTGTCAACGAGCTTGCCGTCGCGCGCCACCAGGCGAACATCCTCAAACCGGACAACTTCGTTGCTTCGCAATTGCGCTATTATTCCTCGAAGCTTTTCGGTCAGTTTAAAGAGCCCTGTCTCCCACAATGTCTTTCCGATCAAATCCGTTCCGGAGCAGAGGCACAATTCAAGGAAATGGGGATTGACATCGATCACTTCGAGGCTCTGTGCCTCCAGCACCAGAATGCCGTCAGCAGCCGTTTCAAATAGGCGTCGATAACGGATCTCCGCCGCTTGCTGGCGCTCGGTGACGTCCTCAATCGCTAGCAAGATCTGATCTCCGCCGTCGCGCTCGTGGCGAATACGCCGCGCATTCAGGAGCATGCTTCGATGGCCGATCTGCGGAAATGTGTGCTCTACTTCGAAGTTCTGAAAGCTGGCATTACGAGGAAGAATGTTCTCCAGCAGCGAACGGAGTCTCGGAATATTCCACTGTCCGTTTCCGAGATCGTAGAGGAGGACTCCTTCAGTTTCTGCAGGCGATACCTGAAAAGTACGGTAAAAGCCGGGCGTGGCGCGTTGCACTCGCAAGTCGCTGTCCAAGATGACTAACGGCTCCCAAATCGTGTCGACGATCGCTTCTGCATATTGGCGCGCGTGTTGTGCATCCTCCAGGCTGCGCTTCAGAGAATCGATATCGGTAAAGGTAATCACGGCGCCTTCGATGCGGTTATCCGTAGTGCGGTACGGCCGGCAGGAGACGGAATACCACCTTTTATCGGCGGCTTGAATTTCTGAGCGTGTCACCATCAGCTCATCGATTGCCTGGCGGAGCATATCGATCAGATGCGGCACTTCAATCGTTCCGCGCATATCGGTCACGAGCCGTCCGATATCCGCTGACATCACATTGAGAATAGATTCCGCCGCGGGAGTAAAACGCCGGATGCGCAGATCGTTGCCTACCATGATGGTGGGAAGATTAGCAGCGCTGAAAAGGTTTTTCAGATCGTCATTGGCCGAGCCCAGGTCGGTATTTTTTGTCCGCAATTCCTCGTTGATAGTGATCAGTTCCTCGTTGACCGATTGCAGCTCCTCTTTGGTTGTCCCGAGTTCCTCATTCGTGCTTTGGAGCTCTTCGTTTGTGGACCGGACCTCTTCGTTGCTGGCTCGCAGTTCTTCAACATTCGCTTCGTGCTCCTCCGCCATGCTTCGAAGATGCGCTCTTGCTTCCGACAGCTCTCTCTCAAGATCCTCGGCTCTTTGCTGAACCGTTTGATAATCGGGCGCTTTCTCTGGCGCAGCAGTTACGGACTCCGCTGTGGCATTCGACGACTTGGTTTCCGGCGCTTCTTCGAATAGGACCAGGAGGTATTGTTCGGCTGCCAATTGATCTTGTGAAGCGATGGGGATCACTTCGAGGTTGACCCGCCGGGAATCCTTCCCGCGGCCCACGCGTACGCCAAGCTCCTGCACCGGACTGCTTTGGTCGATGGCAGAGAAAACCAGTGCTTGCACTTTGAAGGCTAATTCTTCGCGAACCACTCGCAGCAAATTCAGGTTGGCCGTACCAGGTGCGGGATCGAGGTAGGAACCGGTATGTCCCTGGAAGGCGACGATCTGCATGTCGCGTTTGATCACGACGCCGCCCACTGCGTATTTACTTTGAATGGCCTGATTTACGAGTGTTTGCAAATCGGTCCCGCTGCGAGCCCCGGGAAGCTCGGCGGGCACGGCGGCAACGGCTCTGTCCGGAACCAAATCCACGCTGAGCGGGGGCGCGATGGGGTTTTTTTGGTAAATCTTGTATTCCCTATTGATCGGGATAAACAGGTCCGAAGCGGAGGGGACGGATTCAGCGCTACCTAGCATCAAAACGCCGGATGGCTTCAGGCCGTAATGGAATATCGGCAGGATGCGCTGTTGTAGTGCCGACCCAATATAAATCAGCACATTACGGCAGATAACGAGATCGAGGCGGGAAAAAGGCGGGTCGCTCGCCAGATCGTGACGTGCGAAAACACAGGCTTCGCGAATCGACTTGATGATCTGATACCCGCCGTCTGTTTTTACGAAGTATCGGGCGAGCCGCTCGGGAGATACATCCGCTGTAATGGTCTCCGGATAAACTCCTTTCCGTGCCCGTTGCAACGCTTTCTCGCTGATATCTGTGCCGAAGAGCTGTAGTTGAGTTCTTTGCCCCGCGCCAGCCAGCACATCGTCGAGACACATGGCGATCGAGTAGACTTCTTCGCCAGTGGCGCAGCCGGCCACCCAAACCCGGAGCGGCTCCTCGTGTTTTCGCTCCTTCAAGTGGGTAGCGAGATGTTCCACCAGCGCCTGATAGCTAGCCGGTTCACGGAAAAACGAAGTAACGTTGATCAGGATGTCTCGATAAAGCTCGTTCACTTCATTCGGATGATCGTCAAGGTACTGCGCATAATCCGCCAAAGTGTCGATTTTGTGGACCACCATGCGGCGAGCAATGCGGCGCTTGACGGTGCTTCGTTTATAGTCGTTAAAGTCCACTTTCGTCGTGTTCTGAAGAAGAGAAAAGATACTCTTCAGAACGCTATCTTCTTCGGCCGCGGGTGGCAACTCCACCGTTCGTAAGGCCGACGGGTGTTGACCGATGCGGGCAAGCTCCTGGGCAATCTCCTGCGGAGGCAGAATGAAATCGGCCGCTCCTGTGGATATTGCGGCTAGCGGCATGCCTGTATACTTCGCGGTGTTTTCCGATTGAGCGAAGGTAATTCCACACGCTGCCTTTACAGCCTTTATGCCCTCAGCGCCATCCGAACCGGTGCCAGAGAGGATCACGGCAATCGCCTGGCTCCCGAGGTCTTCGGCAAGAGAGCACAGAAAATGGTCGATGGGAAATTGGGGGGCGGGGGCGTCCGGGCGAGGTTCTGTCTTCAGAATGCCTGCCGTGATCGTTAAACGCATATTCGGAGGAATGACATAAAGCGTGTTCGCTTCGACCGTCATTCCGTTCTGTATCTCAAGCACGCGCATGGAAGCGATTCTGGTGAGAATTTCACTGAGCTTGCTCTCGTGAGCCGGATCGAGATGCTGGATAAAAACAAACGCCATTCCTGTGTCGCCTGGTAAGGACCGCAGGAGTTTCATGACGGCTTCGAGGCCACCGGCCGAAGCGCCGATGCCGACGACCGGAATACGATCCTGGTCCAGTCCTGGCTCGTTTTCATCGCCCGTGTTGGTGTTTGATGGTTCTAGATCTTCGTCGGGCTGCATGCATCGCCTCAACAAAATCAGTATCTGCTATTCGAATCGTTTCAGGACAGAGAACTCGGACTATTGCGAGGTTGCGGGCAAGGGCCTGTAAGGACCAGCGGTCTCTTGTGAATTCCGGAAGATACGTTTAATCGAGCTTTTCTTCGCGAATTGACCCATACTTGAGAGGCGATGACGTTGCGTGACATCGTTGTGGTCGGAACGTCTGCGGGAGGTGTTCGTGCCCTCCAGACACTGGTTCGGGGTTTGCCCGCGGATTTGCCCGCTGCCCTATTTGTTGTCCTGCACACCCCTTCCGGAGAGAAAAGCATGCTGCCCGGAATCCTGAGCCATGCCGGGGTGCTTCCGGCTGCTGCCGCTCAAGAAGGGTCGGCGATTGAAAACGGACGCATCTATGTAGCCCCAAATGACAGACACATGCTCGTCGAGAGCGGCAGAGTGCGCGTGGTCTTCGGACCGCGTGAGAACCTGTTTCGGCCTGCCATCGATTCCCTGTTCCGCTCAGCCGCTCGTTCTTACGGACCGCGTGCGATTGGAATTCTACTCAGCGGTACGCTCGATGACGGATGCAATGG
>JAICLJ010000255.1 GCA_025927575.1 Bryobacteraceae bacterium
CTATCTGTATCACGGCCGTGTGAAGGCGCTCGCCGAGGCGGCGCGCCAGGCAGGACTGGAGTTTTAACGAATGGCTGCGAATGCAATAGTGAAGCGCATCGACCCGCAAACCTTGAACCTCAAGGAACAGGTGGTCAGCATTAACCGCGTGACCAAAGTCGTCAAGGGCGGCAAGAACATGAGCTTCTCGGCTCTGGTCGTGGTGGGCGATCCCTCGGCCAAAGTTGTTGGATACGGGACGGGCAAAGCGAAAGAAGTGCCATCGGCTATCAAGAAAGGTATCGAGTCGGCGAAGAAAAACTTGCGCAAGGTCAACGTGCTCGACACCACGATTTTGCACACGGTCCTCGGTCGCTTCGGCAGTGGGCTTGTGTTGTTGAAGCCGGCCCCGGCAGGAACAGGTGTCATTGCGGGCGGTCCGGTGCGCGCCGTTATCCAGGCGGTCGGCATCCCGAACGTCTTGACGAAGTCGATCGGCTCGCATAACGCCCATAATGTAGTAAAGGCGACTATCGACGCACTCGAGCAGCTTCGGGATCGGAGCGCGATTGCCGATATGCGCGGTCTTCCGGTGGAGAAGCTATAGGCAGGGGGTCACGAACCATGGCGGAAGGAACGATCAAAATTAAACTGGTGCGCAGCACGATCTGCACGCCGCAGAAGCACAAAAATATCGTGAAGTCGCTGGGCTTGAAGAAGCTGAACCGCGTTGTTGTGAAGCCGGATACGCCCGGGTTCCGTGGGATGGTTTTGAAGGTCCCTCACCTTCTGGAAATTGTCGAGGAATAGAGCCAACAGGGCGAGGCATGCCTCGCCCCTACAGCAGGCTACGAATTTAGTGTAGGGGCCGGGCATGTCCGGCCTGAGCGTAAGAGGATTGGGAAATGAATCTTAGCAATTTGCGGCCTCCCAAAGGCCAGAAGCACAAAAAACAGCGGATCGGCCAGGGCATGGGGTCCGGGCGTGGCAAATATTCAGGTCGGGGCGCCAAAGGGCAAAAGTCGGTTTCCGGCTATAGCCGCATGCGCGGATTCGAGGGTGGCCAGATGCCGCTGCACCGCCGTCTTCCGAAGCGCGGATTCATCAACATTTTCCACAAAGAATACGCTATCCTGAACGTCGGTCAGCTCGAAAAGCTCGAAGGGGACACATTTACCCCCGAGTCGCTCGTTGAGTCGGGCGTGGTGAAAAACCTGAAGTCGGGTCTTAAGATTCTCGGCAATGGCGAACTCACTCGCAAGATCAGCATTCGGGCGAGCCTGTTTTCCAAATCGGCTTTGGACAAGATTCAGAAAGCCGGTGGCGCCGCCGAGGTCATTGAGGCAGGGGCGCCGGCGGAGTAGTTTCGCTTCGGTCGGCCTCCGGCCAGGTCAGCGTACATGCAAAAGTTCTTCGACGCATTCGCGAACATCTTTAAAATCCCGGACCTGCGCAGGCGGGTTCTGTTTACGCTTTTCATGCTAGCGGTCTACCGCGTCGGCGCGTTCATTCCGACGCCCGGCATTGCGACCAATCGCTTTGAAGATTTCTTCAACCGCACGGCTGCGGGCGGCTTCCTCGGCTACTTCGACCTGTTCAGCGGAGGCATGCTCCGGCGCATGACGATTTTTGCGCTGGGCATCACGCCGTACATCACCGCCTCCATCATTCTGCAGTTGCTCGCTGTTGTCATCCCGACTCTCGAGAAACTCCAGAAAGAGGGAGAGATGGGGCGGAGGAAGATCACGCAGTGGACCCGCTATCTAACAATCGCTCTGGCCATCGCGCAGTCGTTCGGTATCGCCGCCGCGCTGCAGGGTTCCGACGGCAACTTCGTGCTGAATCCGGGCATTCCGTTCATTCTGATGACGATACTGACGCTCACGACAGGCTCCGCTTTCATCATGTGGGTTGGCGAACAGATCAGCGAGCGCGGTATCGGAAATGGCATGTCGCTGTTGATTTTTGTCGGCATCATCGTCGGCCTGCCGCAGGCGATCGGCGAGATTTACAATCACGTGTTCGTTCTTCATGACTGGGCCGCGTTGCAGCTGATCATCATCCTGGCCGTCATGTTCGCCGTCGTGGGCTTTATTGTGCTGGTCGAGCGCGGCGAGCGCCGCATCCCGGTGCAATACGCAAAGCGCATCATGGGGCGCAAGATGATGGGGGGCCAGTCGACGCACATGCCGTTGAAAGTCAACGCGGGCGGCGTGATGCCAATCATCTTCGCTTCTTCGCTTTTGGCCTTGCCGCAAACGGCTCTGGCGTTTCCGGTCGTGAAGAACAGCGTCTGGTTGAGCAATATGTTTGGGGCGCTCGCCGGCAATGCGCCGCTGTATTACTTGCTGTTCATTGTGCTGATCGTGTTTTTCGGATTCTTCTACGTCTCGATCATCTTCAATCCGAACGAAGCTGCCGACAACATGCGAAAATACGGCGGGTTCATTCCAGGGATTCGCCCTGGGAAGAATACCGCGGAATACATCGATAAGATTCTGTCGAAGATCACGCTGGTCGGCGGTCTTTACCTATCGATCCTCGCACTGATTCCGCAGATTATGATCTCGGGAATCAAGTTGCAGACGCTGCCGCTGGCCGGTAATTTCATCGACGCCCATTTCCCGCGTTGGCTGCTCGACGGTCTGGGCGTACGCTTCTACTTCGGCGGCACCTCGCTGCTGATTGTGGTAGGCGTGGCGATGGACACAATCAACCAGATTGAAGCCCAGTTGATCATGCGCCATTATGAAGGGTTTACGCCGCGCGCCGGCCGTATCCGTAACCGAAGGAGCAGCTTTTAACCGGCTTGGAGGCACAAGAACCTGGCCGGCTCATCCCGGCCCTCATATTGTTCGGCGCTCCAGGTTCCGGAAAAGGAACCCAGGCCCGCCTCTTACGGGACCGGTGCGTGAAAGGGCCTCATATTTCAACCGGCGACATGCTTCGGCATCACATTGAATTGCAGAATTCAATCGGCCGCGACATCGAGGGCCGCATGCGGGCGGGACGGCTCGTCTCGGACGATTTGGTGAACAGGTTGGTCGAAGAGCGGATTCAGCAGCCGGATTGCCGCGACGGGTTTATCCTTGATGGATACCCGCGTACCCTGAATCAAGCTGCGGTTTTGCGGGACTTGGCG
This sequence comes from Bryobacteraceae bacterium, assembly GCA_025927575.1. Classification (GTDB taxonomy): domain Bacteria; phylum Acidobacteriota; class Terriglobia; order Bryobacterales; family Bryobacteraceae; genus KBS-96. The sequence goes on from JAICLJ010000255.1 coordinate 3,122, forward strand.
GTCGCGCGAGGTATTGACCCATCCGTGGTATACTTGGTCGTTGACCACGATAAGCTCGTAGCCCGCCTGAGTGGCCGTCGCCAGTGTCCTGTTTGCGGAACCCTTTACAGCCGTTTAACGAATCCACCCAAGGCTCCGGGTGTTTGCGACCTGGATGGGGCAACGTTGGTCACTCGTGAGGACGACCGTGAATCGGTTATCCGGGAACGGCTTGAGCAATACGAGCTGCAAACCCGCCCGTTGTTAGAGTACTTCCAGCGAGTGGGCGTGGCGATGGTTGAGATTCAGGGAGCGGGGGCCGCGCCGGGCGCGATCACGGAGAGTATCTGTGAAAAGCTGGCCTTATCTGGCCGGACGGTAAAATGATTGTGAGAAGGAGCCCAACCGAGCTCGAAAAGCTGCGCCGGAGTGGATTGCTGGTTTACGAAATCCTTCAAAAGTTGAAGGAAATGGTGGCCGAAGGCGTCGCCACCCAGGATCTGGAAAACGCAGCCAGCAAGATGATTGCGGATGCGGGCGCGAAATCGGCGTTTAAAGGCTATGCGTCGCACGCAAGTAAGACGAAATATCCTTACGTGCTGTGTACGTCGGTTAATGAAGAGGTTGTCCACGGCATGCCTTCCGCTAAGCGGAAGTTGAAGCCGGGCGACATTATCTCGATCGACACGGGCGTCGAATTGGGCGGTTATTACGGAGATTCGGCTCTCACAGTGGCCGTGGGCGAAGTCAACGATTCGGTGAAGCGCCTGTTGAAGGTGACTGAGGAAAGCCTGGAGCTGGCAATCGACAAGGTTCACGCCGGCAACAGGTTATTTGACGTTTGCGGGACGGTTGAAAAGTATGTCGTCTCGAATGGCTTTTCGGTTGTTCGTGAGTTCGTGGGGCATGGGATCGGTACTTCTCTTCATGAGGAGCCGCAGATTCCCAACTATATTGACCGGAACAGTGAAAATCCGCGGTTGAAGCCGGGCATGGTTCTGGCGATCGAGCCGATGGTAAATGCGGGAAAGCCCGACACCAAGGTCCTGTCCGACAAATGGACGGCGGTGGCCAAAGACGGGTCCTACTCGGCCCATTTTGAGCACATGGTCGCCGTCACCGATAACGGTCCCTGGGTTCTTTCCAGGCCGTGAAGAGTTTTTGGAGCAGGCTGGAAGTAGCCGCTCGTGAGACGGAAACATGGAAGAAGCAGCAGGACATGCTGAACGGACTGCTGAAGGCGTCGTAATGGAGCTTCTTCCCCGAGCGCTTGTTCGCATCAGGTTGGAGGGTGAGCACGAGGTCATTGCCCATCCGGCCGGTTCACAGCGGGCGAATTTCGTGCGTTTGAGGGTCGGCGACCGGGTGCGCGTGGCGCTTTCGAACGTAGACCGGACGCGCGGACGAGTTTTGGAGTTGTTGACGAAAGGGTAAATGCCATGAAGGTTCGGGCATCGGTAAAGAAATTGTGTGACAAGTGCAAGGTGATCCACCGCCGTGGGGTGGTCCGGGTGATCTGCACCAACCCTAAGCATAAGCAGCGGCAGGGTTAAGACCGCGGCGACGAGAGGGCATGAGTTATGGCGCGTATTGCAGGCATTGATTTACCAGCGAAGAAGCGGGCGGCGATTGGGCTGACCTACATCTACGGCATCGGGCGGACCCGTGCCTTATCGCTGCTCCACCGGGCGAGCGTCGATCCCGAAAAGAGAGTTTCCGACCTCACCGATGAGGAAGTGAACCATCTCCGTAACCTGATCGAAGGTGAGGGGGCGATTGAAGGCGATCTCCGCAAGGAGGTTTCCATGAACGTCAAGCGCCTGATGGAAATGGGATCCTATCGGGGGTTGCGCCACCGCAGAGGTTTGCCGGCTCGAGGCCAGCGTACCCACACGAACGCGCGCACACGCAAGGGCCCTCGCCGCGCCACCGTGGCAGGCAAGAAGAAGGCAACTGCGAAGACCTAGTCGCGACCGCATAAAGGCTCAAACAGATGGCTAAAGCACCTGCTAAATCGACGAAAAAGAAGAGTTTCAAGAAGAAAGAAAAGAAGAACGTTCCGTTCGGGATCGTACACGTGCAGGCATCGTTCAACAATACGATCATCACGTTCACCGACCCCATCGGCAACGTACTGGCGTGGTCCAGTTCCGGCTCGCTCGGTTTCCGCGGCTCCCGAAAGGGGACTCCTTTCGCCGCGCAGCAAGCATCGCTTACGGCTGCCAACAAGGCTAAGGAGACGGGCGTACGCACGGTGGAAGTCCGCGTCGCCGGGCCCGGGAGCGGTCGGGAATCCGCCGTCCGCGCTCTGTCGACTGCCGGTATCGACGTCCGGTCCATCAAAGACATGACGCCGATTCCGCACAACGGCTGCCGTCCGCCAAAAAAGCGCCGGGTTTGATGTTTTTAACCGCGACTGGAAGGGAGCGGGGCCGGGCGCGCTCTTTGAGGTGTCCGTAAGTTGAAGGCAAGCGGGAAGAAGGTCATGCCTGACCGTAAACCGCACCTGACAAAGTAATTTGGAGGTTTTCATTTGGCACGATACAGTGGCCCGGTATGCCGGC
>JAICLJ010000246.1 GCA_025927575.1 Bryobacteraceae bacterium
ATCTTCATCTGTTTCGGACGCCAGCGAGACATGCACTCCCGTTTGCTGCTTCAATTCGAGCTGAAGCGCCTTGCTATCCCGAAGCCAATGACTTTGCGGATACTCGCGCTGTAATTGCGCCAAAGTGTTCAGGGCATCGCTCGATCGGGCAAGCTTCGATTGAGCATACGCTTTCCAATAATAGGCGCCATCGACGCGCGCGCTCTTCGCGGCGATGACATGATCCAGGTCCTTGATCGCCTTTTCGTAGTCGTGCCGATCGATGGCGCGCGTGCCGCTCCGATAGTCGCCGGAAACCGCGCCGCGCCGCAAATCGCGCTCGTCGAACCGGGGCATCATGACCGCGCCCCAGGGATTAAAATTGAACGCGAAGTTCTGATGTAAATCTTTCAACTTGCCCTGGAGCTGCCGGTCAGCCTCCGCGACGCTGCGGGCTATCTCGGGCTTAATGGTTTTCATCTGCTGCTGCACTTCGAGCATCGCAGCGTCCGTGTCGATATCAATGTCCGGCCGGATACGGTCGATCTCTGATTGAACACGGTCCATGTCCATTTCAAAATCCGGCATGTCGCCCCAAACATCGACGGGGGCGACCGGAACCACCTTCGGCGCCGGCGCGGGCTTCGGGTTGTGAATAGCCGGGGGCGGGGGCGCCACCTGGCCGTAATTAGAGGCAGCGGACGCCATTGCGAGCAGGACGGTTGTGATAGCGATTCGATACATACGGATGTTCCTCAGAGTTTGATGAATGTGGCGCCGGGTTCGCCCGGAGATGGATTGGACAAGACGAAGCCTTTCATTTTCGAAAGCAGGCTGGAGTCGGAAAGGCGCTCCTGGAGATCGCGGGCCTGGGAACCGGAGAGTTTCGCGGGGCTATGTTCCAGCTCAACAAGCACCTGGCCGATTTCATCCAGCAGGGCGGCGGTGCTTCGCTCCTTGTCCTGCATAGCCGTTTGCCGGTAGAGACGATTTTCGGCGAGCAGATCCTCCACCGTGTTTTGTTCCACGGATATGTCGGGGACCTCGGCCGAGTGGGCCGGTTCAGCATTCACAAGCGGCGACAGAACGGCGATGGTGCGCTCGATGTGATCCGTAACGGCTACGGAGAGTATCCGCTGGCTTGCATCGCTTGCCTGCGCGCTGGTATCCGCCGGAGATTCCTGGACACGGCTACCCGCGAATTGCAGTGAAATAGCAACGAGGGTCGTTGCGGCGAGCGCAGCGGCAGCGGTCCAAAGAGCGGTTGGGCGTCGGAAGCGGAACGATTTCTTCGGTGGAGGAAGCGAAGCAGCCAGCTTTTGCCAAACGGCGCTCTCGTAGCCCGGCGCAAGCTCCGGCGCCTCCCAGTTCCGCAGAAGCTGCAGCGTGCGGCGAACGCCATCGCATTCCTCGCCGCATTCCGGACACGCGGCCACATGCGCCGCAAGCTCGGGAGCGGCCTCGCCGTCGAGATATTCGGCGATCTGATCCTGAGTCAAATGAGAACCGGCGGACGCGGAATCGAATTTCATACGGCAGTCACCAATGGTTCCAGGGCGCGGCGCAGCTTACGCACAGCGCGGAAAATGCTATGTTTTGCGGCGTTTTCGCCGACGCCAAGCGCGGCCCCGATCTGTTCGATCGAGAAATTCTGATAGTGGCGCAGAACGAAGGCGGTCCGCTCCACCGTCGTCAGCTCGTTCATTGCCTTTTCAATGTTGTCGCGGATTTGCTCGCTATAGGCGAGCTGATGAGCCGAGGGCTCCGACGACGCAACGTTGGCGAGCCACCCGGGTTCGTCGTCGCGGCGCCCGCAATCGACGAAGCGGCGGCGTGACCGCATCAGATCGAGCGAATAGTTCGCCGCAATCCGATAGAGCCACGTCGAAAACGACGAACGGGACTCGTAGCGCTTCAAATTGCGAAACGCGCGGAGAAATGTCTCTTGCACGATGTCTTCCGCGTCTTCCTGATGGCCGGTCATACGATAACCCAGTTGGAAGACACTCCGGCTATGGCGCTCCGCCAACATCCGGAAAGCGTCACGGTCACCGTTCAGGACTCGGTCGACCAGAGCCGGATCGCTCTCTTCCATTCACCGGTTTAGACTGCGGCAACGCACGTCGGTTAGCTGGAATTCGACGCGAGATGAGCCGCGTTTACGCAGTCCGGTTGGAATTGAGCTGTTACGGGGGTAGAGGAGTCGGGCGTCTGTAGCTCTCCGCGGCGCAAATTTTCCATGAAGATTCGCTACCACCTGCAGGAACAACATCCCAAATCTCTTGTAAATCGATCCTCTGGATTCGCCTGATGCCGATGCTGATCGCCAGCGCTCCCGCGCAAAGGATCCTATGGACATTCCATAGGTCTCGTGCTATTTTCTATGCAATGTTTATAGGAAAACCGCCGAGGCCAAAAGATCGAAAGTACTGCAGGGTACGCTCGATCTCATGGTCCTGAAGACGCTGCAAGCTCTGGGACCGCTACATGGATTCGGCATCGCCCGGCGCATTGAGCAATTGAGCCAGGAAGTCCTGCAATTAAACGAAGGCACGGTATACACTTCTCTGCTGCGGCTTCAGCATCAAGGTTGGATTGATTTCGATTGGGGCACGTCGGAAAACAATCGCAAAGCCAAGTTTTACTCCATCACAAAAAGCGGCAGGAAGCAGTTGGCGCGAGAGACGGAAAACTGGAACCGCATCTCGGGGGTGATTGGCCGCGTATTAAGCCTGGAAGGACAAAAGTAACGTGATCGCCGGGCTCAGCGTGTTAGCGGGGAAACTCAGAGGGCTGTTCGGCAAGCGAAACCAGGATCGTGAATTCGACGACGAGATGGGCACGCACTTGCAGCTACTGAGGGAGCGATACGTCCGGCAGGGTATGACTCCTGATGGCGCCGATTCGGCGGCGCGGCGCCAATTCGGCAACGTTGCTTTGTTGCGGGAGGACCGGAGAGAGATGCAAACGATCCGATCGATCGAGACGCTTTGGCGCGACGTACGCTACGCCGCTCGCCAGTTCCGCCTGAATCCGTTGTTCACGAGCATCGCTGTTCTATCACTTGCGCTTGGCATCGGAGCAAATACCGCCGTCTTCACACTGTTGGACCAGCTTGTGCTTCGCCTGCTTCCGGTGCAGGAGCCCGGGCGGCTCGTCATGATTTGGTCGACAGGGCCGCACTTTGGCAGCAGCAACGGGCAACGCTCCGCCTCTTATCCGATGTACCAGGATTTTCAGCGCAAGGCGCCTGCTTTCGAATTTGTATTGTGCCGGTTTGATACTCCGTCTTCAATCACTGTCGATGGCGGCACTGAACGAGTGAGCGCGGAATTGGTCTCGGGCAATTACTTTCAGGCTCTCGGCGTCGGGCCAGCCGCCGGACGAGTATTTTCGCCGGAGGCGGATGACCAGGTATATAAAGGGAGTCCGTCCGTTGTTCTGAGTCACCAGTATTGGTTGAGCCGCTTCGGAGGCGATCCTAAAATTATCGGCAAAAAAATCCTGGTCAACGACCATCCCATGGAAATCGTAGGCGTGTCCGCCGCGGGCTTTGCGGGGCTGGACCCGGCCAGTTCGCCTGATATCCGTGTTCCGATTCAGATGAAGCCAGTGATGACTCCCGGCCATGACGACCTGGGAAACCGCCGCAGCCAATGGGTACAAATATTCGCCCGGTTGAAGCCAGATTACACGGTCAGATCGGCGCAAGCCTCCATGCAGCCGCTATTCCACCAGATCCTGCAGCAGGAAGCCGAAGAACCGGAGTTACGCGAGATTTCGAGTCATGACCGCAACCGGTTCTTGCAGCGCACCGCGCTGGTCGAGAGGGCGGCGACCGGCTATTCAGCTCTACGCCAGCAATACTCAACCCCTCTCATCGTGCTGCTGTGCATGGCGGGCCTGATCCTCGCAATCGCGTGTTCGAACGTGGCGAGCCTGTTGATCGCAAGAGCAATGGCACGGCAGAAAGAAATGGCGGTACGTCTTGCTATCGGCGCTGGGAGGAAGGCGCTGGTAAGGCAGTTGCTAATCGAAAGCGTGCTGCTGTCGCTCGCGAGCGCGGCGCTGGGGCTGGCGCTTGCCGTGGCGGCGATACACGGGTTGCTGAGCCTGTTGCCGGCGAGCGGTGGAACACTGATGCTGCGCGCCGAACCCGACGCGCGAATTCTCCTGTTCAGCATTGGCATGGCTCTCCTCACCGCGCTGCTGTTCGGCATGGCACCCGCCCTACAGGCGACGAGGCTCGATGTACTAACTTCCCTGAAAGACCTGGTGGGCGCGGTGACAGGGGGCAGCAGTTCAGGGAAACTCCGAAAACTGCTGGTTACGGCACAAGTAGCGCTCTCGTTTTTACTGCTCATGGGCGCTGGATTGTTTGCAAGGACGCTAGCCAATCTCGAGAACACACGCACCGGGTTCGAGAGTGCCGGGAATCTAATCTCGTTTCAGATAGACCCTGCCAAAAACGGCTACACGGTTGCCCGCACACGCAACTTCTACACTGAAGCTCTGCGCGAAATTCGAGCGGCGCCCGGCGTGAAGTCGGCGGCCTACGCAATGTGGCCGGTGCTCAACGGGCGCGAATGGGACCTGACGATCGCCGTAGATGGCCATCAGACCAAGGAAGGGGAAGATATGCAGGTCTACTACAACCTGGTATCGCCCGGATACTGGCAAGCCATGGGCGTACCCTTGCTGCGAGGACGGGATTTCAACGTGGGCGATCGTGTGGACGGCGGGAACGATCCACAACCGTGGACGGTGGCTACCGTCAATCGCGAGTTTGCGGAACACTTCTTTCCCGCGCGAGATCCGATCGGCCGGCTTATCGGCTGCTGCCATGGTCCCGGCGCGAAGCCTTCTATACGAATAGTGGGGGTCGTGGAAAACTCTTTGTTTGGAGGCCCGCGCGACGGTGTGCGGCGGCAAGTGTTTCTGCCGTATCTGGAATCGGCCACTCCCGCAGCTGTGACCTTCTACGTGAATACCAAAAAGCCGTCGGCAGTGATGTTCGGGACGCTCCGGGGCATTTTGGCGACGCTGGACCGGTCAATCCCGATGTTCGATTTGAAGACTCTGCAGAATCAACTGGACGAGACGTTGAGCACAGAACGTCTCATCGCTTCCCTTTCCGCAGTATTCGGTCTGCTTGCAACGGTGCTGTCTGCGCTGGGACTCTACGGCGTGATGGCGTTCGTCGTTGCGCGGCGAACCAGGGAGATTGGTTTGCGCATGGCGCTGGGCGCTCCGCGATCAAGGGTGCTTTGGCTGGTGATGCGTGAAGTGCTGATCCTGTTGGGAGGCGGGCTCATCGTAGGCGTCCCTTGCGCATTTCTGTTGAGCAGATACGTTTCTTCGCAGTTGTTCGGCGTGACTCCGACGGATGTGTGGACCGGAGCCGCTTCCATTGCGGTTTTAGCGTTGGTGGCGACCGTTTCCGGGTTTGTCCCGGTACGTCAGGCAAGCGCCATTGATCCGATTGCAGCTCTACGGTATGAGTGACTTAGCTCGTCAGCCCACGCGTCAGCGTCCGGCCGGCAGGCTCCAGATGTCGAGCACACCGGCGGATGCGTGTTTATTAGCGTTGCCCTCCGGGAGAGCGATCTTGCCGTCTACCACGATGGGGCTGTTCCAGTGACCCCGGCCGCTTTCGAGCTCAGCGACCTGTTTACCGTCTGTTGGATCGTAGACGCGCAGCTTACCGCCATCGGGATCGTAGATATATAGCAAGCCGCCGGCTACCACTGGGCTGGTTCCGCCATTACTGTTCTTCCAGATCTCAACAAGCTTGCCGTCTTTGAGCGTCCAGGCTGCGGCGCCTCCTTTGTCGGCGGCAAACATCCACGTCTCTCCGCTATGGCGCCAAACCGCCAGGGCGGTAAACAGGTCGGCGCCGGAGGGAGTGGAGACGGTTTGCAGCTCATCGTCTTTATGTGGAGCTGTGCCGGCCATGGCTTTGATACTCAGCAGCCGGATCTTTCCATCTTTACCACCTTGCGCTAAATTGTCGCCGCCCAGCAGAGCAGGCGAAGTCGAACCGATGTCGAGATCCCGATCGTTCAGCTCGGCGTTGTTTGTCGGAGTATAGTTGCCGATCATCCTCGCGTCGGAGCTTAGCTCGATGACAGCGTCGCCCCAATTCGTCTTTCCGTCATAGGGACC
>JAICLJ010000239.1 GCA_025927575.1 Bryobacteraceae bacterium
GTGAACGCCGCTTCGAAACCGGCGTTCACTCCTCAACCGCTCTACCCGCGGCTGCCGAAAACTGTAAACCATATATCCGGTCTAAGTTGTAAACCATGTTCCCGTTCGGTCAATACCGCCGCTATCGCTAACCGTCGACAACCGATTCACGCCGTCATACGTGTAACTCCGGCCAATGCGAGAAACGCCGGATATCCCGGACCTCCATTGTATTCCGACACGCCATTCAGATTCCCGTTGTCGTTTGCGGCGCCCCAATCCAAGTTCTCCATCAGGTATATGTGGCCCGGGTCGTTGTTCAACGCCGCGTTCCAACTCGATACCTGCAAGCGGCCATTGTAGGAAAATGCCTGCGCCATTCCATTCCCCAAGCTCACAAGGGCTTCAGCGCCGTTGGGAGCATAACTCACAGCCGTCACATAATTGATCGTAGATCCGTTCAGCCCTCCCGATACTTGCGAAGGCCGGCCCGAACCATCGTACGTTGTGTTGACAACCCGCCCGGACGGATAGGTTACGAAGAGAGAAATCGGCATCCTGCGCCACTTTTCTAGTAAATGGCCAGATTTGTGGGCGCTGTTGCTGATTTGGCGGCGCACCACGCTTACTGCAATTTATATGAGCGCACCAAAGATGGCGCCGATCAGGAGTGGGAAGAAGTGGGCCGACGCCAGGACAAAACCGCCGGCGCCGGCAAGGAAACCCAGCAGCGGAAGGCCCAGCAACACCGACGCAAATAAGAAAAGGACAATGCCCACGGCAATACCGGGCAGCAAGGCGGCGAGTACGGCGTTCCCGACGCCTCCGGCCTTACGTCCTCCCACAAATCCCGCAATCAGCGGGCCGGCAATGGGAAGCCAGAACAGAAGAATGGAGAGGACGAACATCCAAACGATAGCGCTGCCGATGCTGCCGGATCGATCTGCCATTCTCCAAGTTTCTCACGGGTGCAAACGTTGCCGATCTCGCGACGTACCAGTATCTTTGTTCAAGGCTCGCGGATGGTGAGCACCCGATCCCCTTTCTGATTGATCAGCTTCTGCTTCCGCCCGCTCGGCCAACGAATCTCTATCGCATCCACCGTATCGTTCGCGCCTAAACCAAAGTGCAGGCGAAAATCGTTTTGAGAAAGGTAGCTGCCGCCGCTTCGGACCTCCGCTAATTGCGCATGCGCCCCGACCGTAAGCTTAACGCGCGCGCCAATGGCCAAACGATTCGAATGTGTCCCCACCAATTTAACGTCGACCCAATGATCGGGAGGGGAGACCGCCAACTTCCAGAGTGACGGCGACTCGTTCTGATTGTTAACCAGGACTTCGACAGCGCCGTCATTGTCGATGTCGGCAAATGCGGCGCCGCGCGCGGAGTGGCGCTCTAGAATGGCGGGCCCACTCTCTCCCGATACATCCTTGAAGCGTTTATCCCGCAGATTGTGATAGAGAATACTGCGCTCTTTGTAGTGGATATCGATTTTCAACTTCTCGACTTCGGGGAATACGTGGCCGTTTACGAGAAGAAGGTCGGGCCATCCATCGTTGTCGTAATCGAAGAACCCCGCGCCCCAGCCAACGAAGCGCGTGTTCCCACCCATGCCGGCCGCCAACGTAACTTCGTCGAAATTGCCGTCACCCCGGTTGCGATACAGCGTTTCCATCTCGTCGCTGAAGTTGGAGCGAAAAATACTGAGCTGGCCGCTACCGTCGTAGTCCGCGGAATCGACGCCCATGCCGGATAGAGCCTTTCCGTTTGCATCCAGCGCTACCCCGCGCAGCAGCGCCTCCTCTTCGAACTTACCGTCTCCCTGATTCATATACAGCAGCGACGGGGTCTGATCGCAGGCCACATAAATGTCCGGCAGACCATCGTTGTTAAAATCTCCGGTCAATACACTGAGGCCATAATGACCGAATGGCTTGGCGACACCCGACCGCTCGGAAATATCGCTGAACGTCCCATCGCCGTTGTTGCGATAAAGAAGGTTTCGATCGAACGGAAGTCCGCGCGGACCACAGTTTACGGGCAGGCCCCGGTAATAGCAATAGGGGTTCGCGCCGGGTTTCGGCGTTGTCGCAGGATCGAACTTTACGTAATTGGAGACGAACAGGTCGAGACGACCGTCATTGTCAATGTCGACGAAAGCACAACCCGTGTTGTACCGCGCGCGGTCCTGTTTCAGGTGCGCCTTTTCGGTCACGTCTTCAAAGCGTTTACCGGCGATGTTGCGATAGAGATGGTTCTGGCCCCAATACGTGACGAACAGGTCCGTGAACCCGTCGTTGTCATAGTCTCCCGCGCAAACGCCCTGTCCCCAGCCGCTCGAATGCAAACTTGCTTCATTCGTTACATCGCGGAATTCGTCATGCCCTTCGTTGTGATACAAGCGATTTGTGCCGCCACTGCCGGAAACGACAAATAGATCGGGCAGCCCATCGTTATCGTAGTCAAATATGGCGACGCCGCTGCCGGTAGTTTCGACAATGAATTGCTTTGCCGTGTCACCACCGTTTGGGAACACGGCAGTTAGCCCGGCTTCTTTTGCAATGTTTCGGAAGTCAGGAGTCCAGATCGAGTTCGCGCCATACAAAAAACAAGCGACAGCCAAACCTACGGCGGAGATGCGCAGCATCACTGTTCCGGCGGCTTCTCGCCCAATTTCTTAAGAAAGTTTGTGAACTCACCTTCGGGCGGCCGTTGTAAGCGATCGAGTGTCTGTTGTTCGGCGCGCGCCTTTTCCATCTGGCCGGAGTCGCGGTACGCCATCATCAGCGCGTAGTGAGCCGGCTCGTTGGAGGGCTGCAGCACAATAGCCCGCTGAAGCGCCGGAATCGCTGCGTCAAACCGCTTTGCCTGCGAATCGAGCTTGGCGAGGGCAACCAACGCCTCGGGGAAGTCAGGTGAGAGCTTCAAAGCGCTCTTAAAGTGCAGCACGGCGTCTTCACGTTTGCCTTGCACCTGCGCAATCTGGCCAAGCTGAAATTCCGTCGCGGCGTCTTCAGGGTTGAGTTGCCGCTCTGCCTCGAATTCTCCGCGAGCGCTTTCCAATGCCTCCGAACCGTGGGATTGCATGAGCAGCGCGCGGCCGAGATCGTAATGCAACCCGGGAGCTTTCGGATTTAAGGCAATCGCCCGCCGGTACTCGCCCACCGCTTCGTCATAGCGCGCTTGCACCTCGAAGATTTCAGCGGAAAGCTGATGAACCCTGTAAGAAGCAGGCGCCCGCTGGAACATCGCAAATGTTGCTTCATTGAAGGCCCGCATGTGGAATTTCGCAAGCGCATAAAGCACGTCGGCGTCATTCGGGAACCGGCTCTCCAGTTCCTGAAGCGTTTCGAAAGCTTTGGTTTCGCTGCCCGAGGACTGTTCGCACTTAGCCGTTGCCAAGCCCGCCATCCGGGCGAGGTCCGGAGCCGGCAAATGGAATCCGGCAGTGAGCGCGGGCATGGCGGATTTGCAATCGTTCAGCGCAGCTTGGGTGAGTCCGAGAAAGATCTGTGATTCGGAATCGGCCGTATTTCTTTTTACCGCCGATTTGAGCTTTTCGAGAGCGGCGGAGTAGCGTCCATCGCGAAACGCAGCGATTCCTTCGTCGCGGAGACTCGCGCCACACACTGGCCAGGCACACACAACGGCGATTCCGGCCACAACAACCAGCTTCCTTATTCGCTCGATATCAATGTCCCGCATCGTCCAACACCAGGTCCACATTTCCATACCGGTGATGCAGACGGCCCTCGTAATAGCGGAAGCTCAAGAGCGGAGGCAGGCCCGGCGCGATCTGAGGTTCTGTCGAAACACGCTGCGATGGCGTTTCCGCCAGGCTGGCGCAGCGCCCGGATTCGGCGACACTTTGGACCAGCGTTTGCGCTGATTCGCTCTGCGCCGGCACCGTTGCGGGCCGCGTTGCTTGCGGCGCCAACAACAGGCTGAGTATCCATAACGGCGTCACGGCCGGCGCTCCAGTTCGCGCAGCGCGCGTTCCGCAAGTTGATTTCCCGGCTTTCTTGTTAACAAACGTTGCATCACTTCCCGCGCTCTCTCAATTTGGCCCTGCCGGGCATAGATCCGCCCCAGGTTCAGATAAAGGATATCCTCATCGGGCGCCACCCGGATGCCGTACTCATAGGCCGCGAGCGCTTCATTAGCCTTTCCTGTTTCCAGATACAGCACCCCAAGGTTATTGATGGCCATTCCGTAATCGCGGCGTTCGGCAATCGCCTGTTCAAACAGCTTTCGCGCCTCTTCGGTTTCGCCCTCTTTCGCGAACAGCAAACCGAGGCCGTTAGCCGCCTCGGCGTTATGCGGATCGTTTGCCAGCACGCGCTCGTAATATTCTTTCGCTTTCTCGCGATTGCCCGATTTTTCGGACGCTTGCGCCGCGTTCATCAACGCATAGGACAGGTCGGGTTTCAACGAAAGCGCCTTCTGATAGCATTTCAAGGCTTCCCCGACATTCTTGCGCGCATCGAACACGCCGCCCAGATCGGACCACGCATCAGCGTACAACGGATCGATTGCAAGCGCCTTTCGGATGCACTTCTCGGCCTCGTCAATGCGGTTCGCTTCGAGATGTATCTGGCCGACCAGCAGCACCACGCGCGAGTTGTCCGGTGTGTCCTGCAGAACTTCTTCGAGATACGGAAGGGCCGGTTCGTTGAAGCCCGCCCACAATAGGGCGGCTCCGAACTTGAAATAATCGCGGTGCGGTTGGTGATAATACGCTCCGCGCAGCGGGAGTCCTCGCAAGCCGGCGGGCTCGCCTGAAAGCATCGCCAGATCACGACGAACATCGGCAGCGGGAGGCGCCTGGTCGTAAACCTTGACGACTTTACCATCCTTGTTCAACAACATGGTGAATGGCGTTACGAGCGGCGCTCGGTAATCGAATAGATATCGACGGAAGATGGTCCAGATCTCGCGCTTGTTTGGGCCGGCCGCCGATAAATCGACCGTTCGTAACGGCACGCCTGCCGGCTCAGTAACAGACTCGCTCCCCTTCAGGATCAGCAGAGCCGGCCCTGTCTGCGGTTCGGGCAGCGGAACGGGTTGCAGCAGCCATGTCGAGTGCAGCCGCGGCGTATTGTCCACAGTAAACGCCACATCGGGTAGCGGTGAGTGCTTCGCAAAAGGCCGATGCGGGATTTCGGCCGATCCTTCCGAAATTTGGTAGACAGCGCCGGCATCAAGCGACGGTACATCCTGAACGAGGCCGGACGGCCACGTAATCCGAATCCGCTCAGCGCGTTCTGATTGACCCAAACCCACAATCACACGTTTGGAGTGCTGCGAGATATAACCGCTCCCCGCATCCAGCCAAACGGCCAGGCCGTTCACTTCGATTTTGGCGCCAATCGCATCGCGGTTCGACTTTGTTCCGCGTAGGTCAAACGCGATCGAATGATTGCTCGCGGCGCAATTGTTCTGCATCACGCGAATCTGCGGGCCCATGCGGCTCTTCAGGATGACGTCGGGACAGCCGTCGCCATCAAAGTCGGTGATCGACAGAGCGCGGCTATCATCGGCAAAATCCAACCCGCTGACGCCTGAGACATCATAGAAGCAGTCGCCGCGCCGGGCGTATACGACGCTCGGCTCCCGCCCGCTCCAGGAATAGTCTTCGCGAATGAACTGGTTGATTGCATTCCAACCGTTTTCATAGGAGCTGGATTCCTGCACCGTTCGCGGTGAGTGCGCTACAACCTGCCGCCAGAAGAAGCTCATTAGGTCCTTCTCCGACGTATTACTCAGCATTCCGCACGTAACCACGATTTCCGGGCTTCCGTCATTGTCCAGATCGCGGCCCACGCTCGACCAGGCCCATCGCCCCATCGCAACCTGTTCTCGTTCAGTCGTTTCCTCGAACTTGCCGCCGCCCCCGTTGCGAAATAGCGAATTGCCTTTCGTGTGCCGGTGGTACGCCTCGGCCATACCGGGGCCCTGCGCGGGCGCGAAATGCGGGCTGCGTACGACGCGCTGCCCTGGAGCGCTCCACATGTTCGCAACGTAAAGGTCGGGACGCCCATCGCCGTCGTAGTCAAACCATGAAGAGCTCATGCCCGGCCCCAGGTCTTCGATGCCCGCCTGGGCGGCGGCGTCAGTGAACTTACCCTTGCGATTGCGATAGAAGTTATTCCGCCCAAAGTCATTCGCTACATAAAGGCTGGGCCAGCCATCTCCGTCCACATCGCACCATGCCGGAGCAAAGCTGAAGCGATGATTGTTCTGGTTCATGCCGGATTCCGCTGTAACATCTTCGAACGCGCCCGCGCCGTTCTGGTCTAATCCATTTCGGAACAGAAAATTCGGCGGACCGTTGTTCGCATCGTGATAGGGGACAGCGTAGGTATACTGCGCCTCGCTTTGAAAATAGATATAACAGCAGAGATACAGATCCAGTTTGCCGTCGCGATCGTAATCGGCCGCAGCCATTCCCGTGAACCCGCCCTGAGGTTTCGTCGCGAACCGAAAAGCGTCATCGCGCAATCGAAACCGGCTGCCTTCGTTCAGGTAGAGTAAAGGCCCGGAA
>JAICLJ010000023.1 GCA_025927575.1 Bryobacteraceae bacterium
GAGGTTACGCCCCAACAAGTCGACGCTTTGCGAGCATCAGGGGAGTTGCTGGCCTTCATCGACGTACGGGATCCAGAGGAATGGGAGAAGACCCGCATCGAAGGAGCAACGCTGATTCCGATGGGTGTCGTGCCCGCTGCTCTTGAAGCAATTGAAGCCAGAGCGGATGAGGCTAGCCTGATTGTGTACTGCCATCACGGGGTTCGCAGCCTGCAGGTCGTTTCCTGGCTGCGGCAGCAAGGTATAGCGTGCTGTTATAGCCTGGCGGGCGGAATCGACCGCTGGAGCAGCGAGATCGATTCCTCTGTAGCTCGTTATTGAAACTATCGCCGGATCAGGCGTGTTGAACCTTGGCCCTCGCTTCCGCAATTTTCTGCCGGAATTGACGGGCTCGCTCGACAAAAACTTCGTACTTGCCCTCTTGGATCGTCTTGTTATCGATCAGATCGCTTCCGACGCCGACCGCACAACATCCCGCAGCGAGGAAATCGCCAACGGTTTCAAGGTTCACGCCACCGGTTGGCACAAACTCAATGTGGGGAAACGGGCCCTTCAACGCTTTGATGTACTTCGCTCCCCCTAACGCGCTGCAGGGGAATACTTTGATGGCGTCCGCTCCGGCTTGCCACGCCGTAACGATCTCCGTCGGCGTCAATGCTCCCGGGAACGCCGCCTTCGAGTAGCGCTTCGCCATCTCGATTGTTTTGATGTTCAGCGATGGGGTCACAAAGAATTCTGCCCCCGCGAGCATGCAAGCACGAGCAGTCTCCGGATCGAGGACCGTACCCGCCCCGAGGATGATCCGGTCGCCCAGTTTGTCAGCGACGCGCTCCAGTGCCCGGATGGCCCCGTCGACCGTCATCGTAATCTCGGCACACGGGATGCCGCCCTCACAGATGGCTTCTACGGCGCGGATGGCGGATTCCGCGTCCTTCGTTCTGACAATGGGGACGATCCCCAGTTCCTTGATGCGTTGAACAACTTCAGTACTGTTCACGTGACGATTTTAGTCCACAAGCCGCCATAGGTGCAGAATTACCACTTGTAGTTGGGCGAATAAAAGACGAACATAGTGAAGAGGGCTACCATGTCCGCTTCTGCTCCCGCCTTAGTCGGTATCGCCAAGCTGGCGACGGAAGGGCACGTACTCACAAACAAGTCGCGAGTCGAGTACCGTACTTTGCCAACCCGCCGATTGCTCAACCGGTGCGATTCGCGCCGCGTGCCATTCGATTGGACGATTAATCCTTACCGGGGATGTGAATACGGCTGCAAATACTGCTATGCGCGCTACACGCACGAATTCATGGAGCGCTGGCATCCTGAAGCGTTTGAAACTGAGATTTACGCGAAAGACTGGGACGAGGCATCTTTCCGGCGCGAGCTTCGGACTGTCCGGCGAGGCCAATCGATCGCACTCGGTACCGCTACGGACCCGTATCAACCTGCCGAGCGCCGTTATGAACGGTCGCGTCGGATCCTTGAGGTGCTGGCAACGATTTCGGGCAGGCGCGTCTATCTCACCACGAAATCGGATTTATGCGCGCGCGATGTCGATTTGTGGCGGAGGGTCGCCGAAG
Source organism: Bryobacteraceae bacterium (assembly GCA_025927575.1). Taxonomy (GTDB): domain Bacteria; phylum Acidobacteriota; class Terriglobia; order Bryobacterales; family Bryobacteraceae; genus KBS-96. The sequence goes on from JAICLJ010000023.1 coordinate 1,581, forward strand.
GCAACCAGGTAGCGGTCGCGATTACGGTGACTACGACAGATGCGGCTCTCGCCCGTTTGCTCGAGCCCTATGCTCCGCGTCCAGACCTGCGTCTCGCCGCGGTCACGCAATTCGCGGAAGCCGGAATTCGCGTGGGCGTGATCGCCAGCCCGGTTCTACCGATGATCACCGATTCGTCATCCAGCCTCGATGCGGTTGCAGCAGCCGCCAAACGGGCTGGGGCGACGACTTTCGGAGCTAACGTTCTCTTTCTGAAACCGTGCTCCCAGCGCGTGTTCTTCCCGTTTCTGGCGGAGCAGTTCCCGAACCTGTTCGCACGCTATAAAGCGAACTACGAGCACGATGCATTCATCAAGGGAGCCTATCCGGAGCGGATCAGGCAGATCGTCAAGCAAATTCGCGAAAAGTACGGCCTCTTTGCCCGAGATGCTGGAGAAACTCCGATGCCAGCCGAAGCGGAGCAATTAACGCTGTTTTCTTAGTGCCGCATCGAAAATCCCCAGAATTGCGCAGGCGAGGCATGCCTCCCCGCTTCCCTTTAAGGACAAGGGAAATGCCGACACACTACGCTTGCCTCGGCTTAATCAAAGGCCTCGCGGGCTGCTTCTCGTCGACTGTCCACTCAACCGGCCGGTCGTGATCCATGCCATGGATCAGCCTCTCCGAAAATATTTTGGAGAACGTATAGATGGACTGCATGGGGTTGGCGCCGACCGAAGTGGGGAAAATGCTGCTATCGGCGACGTACAGATTCGGTATCTCCGCGCGGGTAAGAACGTTCCAGACACGCTGGTTCGTCGAAACGACGGCGACATCCGGCGATGGCCCAATCTTATTTGTCGCCTGCAGATGAGCTGAGGTCAGAACGGTACGATTTGGCAGAAATTCGAGATTCTGTTCAATTAAGTCCGCCTGAGTGATGTCGGTTAAATAGACGCCAACCATCGGATCGAAATCTTTGCTGCCCAGATAATTCTCATTCGAGGGAATGACAACTTGCCTGGCGCCCGCTAAAAACATCATGCGGATGGCAATCGCAACAGCGGTTTTGAATCGCTGCTTGTCGAAATCGCTCAACGTGTAGTCGATCACGACATTACCGCCATCAAGACGAACACAATTCGAATCCGAGGGTGTGTCCACCAGCATGGCGCCGAACCCGGCGGCGTTATCGAATTGACTGAGAATGTTGTACACCTGTTCGCCGGTTCCCGGAATGAGCACGGCCCCGTAGGCGGGCATGCCGGACATCGTTTCAAAGATGAACCCGGGAGCTACCCCAAAGGCATCCAGGAACGTAGCGCTGTCAAGCCCCTCGAGAAGATTGATCCGCTTATCGAATACACCGATCAGCGGGAACGAGGGGTGCATAATCAGCCCTTTTCCAATTCGTTGATTCGCAATCGCGGGTGTCTTTTGAGCGGTTTGCAATAGAATGCGCGTCGTTCCGATTGTTCCCGCCGAGAGGATGATATTCTCCGCCTCAATGGAAACCTCGGTTCCGGGCGGAATCTGGAGGCCGCACGGGTCGACGACCGTGTTGCCATGCTCCGTCCATGGCGCATTCATGAGGATGGTCGCTCCAGTCGCGCGAATGTTACCGTCCGTTCCGTCCGGAGTGAACACGATTTCCTGCACCGAAGCGTCGGGAATGACGCTGAGAGGATTCTTCTGGTCCTGGATCACGGGCAGTAAGAGTTCTCTCGCGGCGTCACGCTTCTGCGTCACCGGCGAGGGCGATAAGTTCGTTGGAAAACGATTCAGGTGATATAGCGAAGGAGTAACTCCGAAATTCAGGGCGCCGTTCCAGAGCGCCAGGTTATCGCTGTTCAGCTCCGATTGCGAAACCTGACGAGTTCCAATTGCTTGCCGCACCCAGGTGTATGCGGCCGAGATGCGTTCCGGCGTGTAGTACTTTGCCGCGATAAGCCCTTGTTGGCTCCACTCGTCCACGCGCGCCTGGATGGTGCTCTCGAGTGGAGAAAATGCCAGGTCGATGTTCACCGTGCTGCCACCGCCTAATGCCTGACCACTGCGGAGAATAATTCCGTTATTGGATGTCGCGGCTTTGTCTTCCCCATACATGAGCGCCGGATAGCTCATGGTATTCATGGAGCCCCAGACGACGAAGGGGCCGGTCTCAACCAGAACAACTCGCTTGCCGGCTTTCGTTAGTTCGTGCGCGACGGTTGCGCCGCCCGGGCCGCTACCGACAACGAGGTATTCGATCGGCCCATCTTTGTGACGGATGATTTTCGAAGCCTCATCGTAAGTAAGTCTGCTCGGCGGAAGATCCGGATAATTCCGCTTGGAGTAGATATCTATATTTTGAACGAAAATTTGTGGATCTTGAATTTGCGCAAGAGGGCCGGCCAGCGGCAAATCCCAGATACCCGAAAGGTAGATTTCCCGGACCTGCATTGCGAACTCGGTTGTCCCCGGACATTCACCCGCGAAGAAAAAGCTTAAGACGGACTGGCCGGTTTCGGGAGGAATAGCTCCGTATCCACCCGGTGTAGTGAGAAACGTCTGAATCGAGGGATTTTGCGAGGTCTTGAGGCAGGCGTAGAACGGAAGATTCTGAGGGGCTGTCAGGCCTTCCAGAATTTGCAGCACTGCCGATTCGCTGAATTCGGCAAGCATTTCTTGTGAGACCTTGTCCGCAATCGCGGCAATCTCCGGCTTGATACGTGGGGGAATGTCGAGCCGCTCCAGCGGGAACCATGTCTGGAACAAAGCATTGTGTGTTTGAACGACTGCGGAAGGAAGCGCGCCAACTGGTTTCATAAGTGAAGCTAACGACGACGTTCGATTAGTGAAGCGTTCGTCATTATATCCTCAGTTCGCGGAACGATTTGGTTCGCAAAGTTACTCACTGGCTGCGGGGGCCAAATCTGGTTGTGTGGAATCCTGTCCACCGGCAACTTCATACCGGGGCAGCAAGAGCATAAGCGACGCCGCAATTACCGTCGAAACAGCGAGCCAGGAAAGCAGGATCGCGTATGAACCTGTGGCGTCAAAGACTTTTCCCATGATGACCGGTCCAATTGCTCCGGCGATCGCGTAGGCGGTCCAAGTCAATCCGTAGAGGGTCGAGAACGATCGCAAACCAAAATACCTGGATAGCAAATAGGGGGTGACATCGGCTTCGCCGCCCATTCCTAAGCCAATCAAGCCCGCCCCAATGACGCCCGCGGACATTGACTTGGCGCTCGATAGAAGGAAAGTCCCAAGGGCGGCAAACAAGAGCAGGATAAAGGCCACGCGCGGCGCGAAAAAGCGATCCAGGAGCATTCCAGTGATCAACCGGCCCAGCAATACGGCTCCGCCCATGGCAGAGGCGGCCAGCGCTGCGTTGCGAGGAGAAACGCCGCGGTCGGTAAGCAAGGGGGAAAGATGGGCAATGGCGCCGTTCTGACTAATGGAAACAATAAACAGCACGCTGACGATGATCCAGAAGATACCCGAACGCATTCCCTCCATGGCGGAGGCGCCGGATTCCACTCTCTCCACCTTTCGGGAGAGAACAGGGCGTTCCCGCACCAGGGTCGTAAGGGGCAGTCCAACGATGAGGACGATGGCTCCCATTACCGCGAAGGTGTGGCGCCAGCCGATCGCCTGGATCAGGCTTTCGGCGATCATCGGAAGAACCATCGCGCCAAATGCGCCGCCAGTGAGCAAAACCGAAAACGCAAGGCCACGGCGCTGTTCAAACCACGTTGAGAGAACGCGGGTATAAGCGAGATGCGCGGTCCCGTTTCCAACAATCCCCATAACGATGAACACCGCATATAAATGCCACAGGTGAGCGGTTAACAGGGACAACGATCCAAACGCGCACCCGAACACTGCGACACAGGGAATGATGATTCGCCGCGCCGGATAACGATCGAGCAGAACGCCTAAAGGCGGGGAGCACGCCGCAACCGAAAGCGCCGCGAATCCAAAAGCCGCCGAAACGGCCTCGCGCGACCAGCCAAACTCGGTTGCGACAGGCTTCAGAAAAATACTGAATGTATAAATCAGCAGCGAGGCAAAGCCGACGAACACGCAAGCGGAAGACGCTATGGATACTCGCCACCCCGGATAACGCCAGGAGTTTTCATTGAGAGGTAGCGCGTATCCGGTTGATGATGACTGCATGGCTTGGTCTTAAAACATCAGCTTCAGCGCGAACTGCATCAGCCTGGGCGGCGCCGCGGAAAGGATCCGCCCGAAGTTGGGCGAGTTCAGATCGGCAACGGGAATGCCAAAATTCGGATGGTTCGCAACATTGAACGACTCGGCTCGGAACTGCAGATGCATCGCCTCGCTGAGACGAAAGTTGCGCATCAAGGAAGTGTCGAAGTCCGTGAACGCCGGTCCGCGAGCGATGTTGCGGCCCGCATTTCCAAACTTGCCTGCCTCGGTCACCGGATTCAGACGCCGGAACGCTGCGCTGCTAATCCATTGATTAACGGTGTGCGGTCCGTCGTTAGGATTACCCACGAGATCGGGGCGGCTCGCGGCATAACCGGAAATCGGTGGACTATTCGCCTGCAGCGACACATTAGTGGAATCGTAAACTGTAAACGGCGAAGGCGAATTGTGCGACGCGATTACGTTAAGTTGCCAGCCACCGAAGATTCTCCGAAGAACAATAGGCGCATCCCGGGAAACACGCGGTTCCCATGACCCACTGGCGACAAAGCGCTGCCGAGCGTCAAACAACGACGGCCCGTGTTCGGCAGCGAGATCGAATGGATTCTGAGCCAGATCGTTCTCACCGGCGAGCTGTTGAGAAGAAGCGCCGCCAAGATTCATCGACGACAAATAGTCGAGCGACTTGGAGTACCAGTAGGAAACATTGAATGCCAGCCCACGCGCAAACCGGCGCGAAACACTCACTTGCCCGGACTCATAGGTTGAATTGGTGATGTCGGCGAGTTCAGCAATTGTTGAGAACGTGCATGTGCCGCCGTTGGAGGGACAGCCGGCGTAAATGCGCCGTCGATCGGCATTCTGCGCCGTCGCTCCCGGAGCGTATAGAGCGGGATTGGCCTCGATGTTACGGGGCAGGTGAGTTCCCTTGCTGCCGACGTAGCGGACCTCAACCAGATACCGATCGAATAGCGATCGCTGGATTCCGAAGTTCCAGTCCTGCATATAAGGAGGTCGCGCCGTGGGGTCAATTGCAAATACGGTCGATGGACTAACGAATGTGTTGGGCGCCGGGTACGAGTGGCCTGAGTAAGGGTTTGAGAAATTCAATCCCGCTCCGCTGTACTGGTTGAACTGCGCCCAGGGCAGCGAACTAATGGGCACTTGAGAAGCGGTCCCGGGACCATTTTGGAACTGATCGTAAAAGACGCCGTATCCCGCCCGGACAGTCCACTTGCTATTACCGGTTGGATCCCATGCGAAGCCCACACGAGGCATATAGGCGTTGTCACCTCGTGCGATGCCGGCGCCAATCCCAGGATCGCCAGGGAACAGAAGCCCCTCCGGCGCATCCGGATAGCCCTGAGACTGAACCCCCGGCACGAAGCCGTTCATCCGGTTTGCAATTTCCGTAATCGGATTAACGCGTTCGTACCGGATGCCGTAATTGAGGGTTAGACGAGATGTAACTCTCCACTCGTCTTGCGCGTAAGCGCCGAGACTCCAGTTACGAAGCCCGCGATGGAAATCTCCTAATCCTTGATAGAACGTGACCGGCGCTCCCAGAAGGAGATTGGCCACTGAATTGTTCGTGGGAAATGTTGACGCAAATACGAAGAACGCGTTCGGCGCAATGGCCTGGAACATATTAATCTGCGTCCGCAAAAACTCGACGCCAAAGCGCGCCGAGTGCGCTCCCTTCGTCCAGGACAAGCCTTCCTGTGCTCCATAACTGTTCTGAGCTGAATCGCGAGGGCCGGTGATGGCCCCGCCGGTGGGCGAATACCCGGACAGGTTGAAAAACGGCGGCCCCTGACCGAGAGCTGAGGCGGATGTGAAATCAAATCCCAGAGCGCTTGGCGGCGTCTGATTCAACCGGCGGTCGAAGTCAAATATGTAACGAAGGAATGTTACGCGAAAGGAATTGTTCAGAGTCGCGGAGAAAGTATGAATGTCGGAGATTTCCGCGGAGTGGGTCGTCAAATTATCGCGCGTGGGAAAGCCGGGAATCGGAGTTCCGCGGACGGAAACCGGGTTGATGTCGTAGCCGCCCGAGTAGGAATAACGCGCGAACAATTGGTCTTCCGGCGACACGCTGAAATCGACGCGACCGCCACCCTGATTGTAATCGTTTGTTCCTACTACGGTCGTACGGTAAACGGAGGGAGAAACATTTCCGAGCGGATAGAGTTGCAGAACATTTAAGGCCACAGGATTGATCGCCTGGGCCGGAATCTTATTCCCGGAAAAGACGGCTCCTCCGGCAGCGAAGTTAATGAGAGGACTTCCCAAGCCGGAGAAATCTCCCTGGCGCTGTTCGGCAGTCGGCACCGTCGAAGAGGTCGTCAGCCCTTGCCTGTTGCGAAAGCCTTCGTAGTATCCGAAGAAAAAGAGGCGGTCTTGTTTGATGGGGCCTCCCAACGTGCCGCCGAACTGATTCTGCTTCAACGGCTCCACCGCGGTTGAGAAGTAATTGCGAGTATCCAGCTTATCGTTGCGAATGAACTCGTAGAGCGTACCATGAAATCCATTACTTCCGGATCTCGTGACCACTGACGTAGTAGCTCCGCCGGTGCCGCCATATTCGGGAGGGGCGGTCTGCGTCAGGATTCGAAACTCCGCTATCGCGTCTACCGGGATTTTTAGTGCATAACCACCATCCATCCGGTTCACGTTCTGTGCGCCGTCGATCATGTACATGTTTTGCTCGGGGCGCGCGCCGTTCACCGCATAGGTCTGGCCTTGCCGCATAGGGCCGCCGGCCGCCTGCAAGCCGGACGTTAATGGAGCCGCGCCCGCCTGAAGCAAACCAAGCTGTGTAAAATTGCGGCCGTTCAGTGGAAGGTCCACAATCTCGCGTCCTGTGACAACCGCGCCGAGCGTGTTGGTTGAGGAATCAACTAGCGGAGCGTCGCTTGTAACCGTAATTACGGAATTCACGGCTGCGACATCGAGCTGCAGGTCGATTCGTTTCGTCTGGCTGACATTGATCAAGATCGGCTGCTGCACCAGCTTTGCGAAATGCGGCGCGACCACTGTGACGCTGTACCGTCCGACCGCCAGAAATGAGATGCGGAACAAGCCGTTTTTTTCCGTGGATACTTCTCTTGTTAATCCAGTATCGAGATTCTTTGCGGTGACTTGGGCTGCGGAAACAGGACTCGCACTTTTATCGGTAACGAGTCCTTCGATAACTCCTACCGGATCCTGCGCCCTGAGGGTAAACGGCAAGACGAGACACACTACTGTGGAAACGAGAAGAGAAATTCGGCTCATCGGTCAACTTTCTTAAAATTTTTCTGCCACTTGTAGATCGAAAGAGATGCACTTCCGGTATTGGCGAGACGTGTTATACGGGCTTCGATGTAAAAACAGCTAGCCGGCGGCGGTTGCGGTACCCGATCCTAGCGTGCTTGCGACGTAGCCATCAACGGCAATTTTGGCCGCACGTTGTCGGTAAAAATCCGGATCTTCCGGCGCCCAGGTAGCCAGACCGTCCACGTAGCGATTACACATGCAGAACACGGCCGCAATCAGCACAGTGTCGTGAATTTCCAGGTCAGTGGCTCCCAATCGGCGCGCTTGATCGACATCTTCGGACGTTACATGCTTGCCGCCCAGTTGCACTTTTCCGGCTATGGCAAGCAGGGCCTTCAGTTTCTCTGAAATTGCTGCGTGTTGAAAATCGCGCTTTACAGAACGAACCAATTCTTCGTCGCCCCCCAGGTGGTGGGCGGCGATGGCTCCGTGAATTGTTTGACAATAAGTACAGTCGTTCTGGGACGACACGTAAGCGCCTATCAGTTCACGTTCTCCAGAAGAGAGCGGGTGAGGGCCGCACAGCAGCACGTCTACCAGTTCGTTCAATGGTCTTGCCGTCTCCGGACGGAATGTCATTGGGCCGCGGATGCCGGGAACCCCATCCGGTAATGAAATATGCGCCATGCTGATTGATGTCCTCGTGTATCAATGCGTGTCGGCAGCGGCTTGCGCGCGATGCGCCGGTTGAACGTAACCTTCACGCGCCATTCGAGCACCCATTTCGTCGTACAGTTGTTGATCCTGGGGAGTGAACGTGGCAAGCCCATCCACATACCGGTTATACATGCAGAAGGCCGCGGCAATGAGAACGGTGTCATGAATCTCGAGATCCGTCGCGCCTTCCTGCCGCGCTCTCTCGATGTCCTCGGCCAGCACAGCTTTGCCGCTTTGCTGAACCTTCCCAGCGATCTCGAGAAGCGCCTTCAGCTTTGTGCTAACAGGCGCATGTTGATGGTTGAATCGGACCGCATCGACCAGTTCGTAATTTCCGTCGAGGTGATGCGCAGCGGCCGCTCTGTGGCTCGTCTGGCAAAAATAGCAATCGTTTCTGGTGGAGACGAACGTGGCGATCATCTCACGTTCGCCACTCGTTAATGAACTGGGCCCACGCAACAAGATTTCAGCGAGCTCTCGCATCGGACGAGCAGTTTCGGGTCGAAACGCCAACCCACTGACGATGCCGGGCAAGCCCTCCGGCAAATGAATATGCGGCATGAACTCCCATTCCCCAAGAGTTAGAGCCAAGCTGGCTCAACTCAGACTTTGGGGAGTATAACGTGGGTAGGGCAGGTGCTCAATAACTGGAAACTATTACTGGCTTCTCTAAGTTCGATTATGGGTACTAGGTTGGAACAGATTGGCTGGCCGCGTACAGAAACCGCCGCTTACCGAGGCGTCAAGAGACGGCCGGGATTGTCGTGAATAACGGCATTCTCACTCTGACCTCCGACGTCGAGGAAAAGCTCCCGCAGAGACCCCTCATTTAAAACGTTATTCGTGACAACACAATCAGCGAGCCCTCCGTGGACGATGCCGTAGGATGGGCTCCACACGCCGTGGCCACCGTCGTCTCGACCTCCCTCAAAATTGTTGCCGGTGCAGGTTACCCCGTGTGACCCTTCAAGTAGGATTTGCGAAGAGTCGTGGCTATCTGGATTAGCGAGCTTGCCGCTGCGTTTGAAGAAGTTCCCGGTGATAGTAAATTGCCTGCACGGCAGATTGCTCCTGCGCAAAGCCAAACCGCAGGTCCCGGCCCGATCGAAGAAATTGCCGGTGATCTGGTACCCATCGCCTCCAGTGACTAGCATGTTTTCTTCGTGATTCCACTCCACGCGATTGGCGGTGAAGGTGATGGATGCGTTCTCATGGCGCGCCGCGAAGCCCGCTCGTCCATTGCCGGAGAACCAGTTGTCCAGGATGAAACCGTCCCAGCCGCGCAGGTTTAGCCCGTCGCCGCCATTGAAAGCGAACATGGAATGGCGGATACTGAAGCACCACACGCGAGCGAGGTTCAGACCATCTCCGCTGAAGCGCGTGATCTGGCAGCGCTCGATACGGAAGGCGTCTTCGTGCTTGGCGTACTCGGTTCTATTGACGAACATGCCATGGATATTCCGGCCGAGCGAGTGCCCGTCGAGCCCCAGGCCATCGATCGTTGCGCCGCGGGCGTCGGTCAGGTTCAGCAGACACGCAGAGTCGTCAGAGGCGAGACGCAGGACTGACCCGCCCGGGCCGCTGTAGTTCCAGGCGGGAATCCCAATGAGGGCAGTGCCCGGACGCATGTGAAGCTCGCGAGTTAGATACTCGCCAGGCGGAAAGAAGACCGCGCCACTATTTTTCGCGGCGGTATCGATAGCGCGCTGGAGAGCTGCCGTGTCATCGGTTTTGCCATCGCCTGCGGCGCCGGAACGACGCGCGTCGAGCATGTTCTGACCCGCGGCGAAGGTTTGCGCACCGAGAGCCGCCGTCGAGAAGAACGCGGAACCTGCGCCGAGAAGCGTGCCCTTGGCGAGAGCGCGTCGATTAAGAAAAGGTGAAGAGTCGGACATGCGTTTTCTTTATATTCGCAGGCAGCAGGGCGCGCTGAAGTTGTTGAACTTTGAAGAAGACACTCGGGAGTGCGACCCGATATGCGAATGTCTGACTCTGGAAAAGCCCGCGAAGTTTTGAACCGATGTTCGTAGAGGTTGCCCCGTTAGCTACAGGATGTATGCCCATGTCGATTTAATCAACGTCCACAGGTACGATTCGCTCGATACGATCAGGTGCGTTGAGCACGACGTATAGGTAGCCGTCCGGCCCATTCACGATATCCCGCACGCGGCCAATGCCTTTGAAAAGAATCTCCTGATGCACTACTTTGTTGCCGGCAATTTCCAGGCGCAAAAGCTCTTGAGCCGCCAATGCGCCGAGGAATAGATTGTTCTTCCATTGTGGAAAGCGATTTCCCGTATAGAAAGTGATTGGACTAGCCGCGATCGACGGAACCCAATATGTGATCGGTTGATCCATGCCCGCGTGCGCCAGATGATTGGTGATCGGGGTGCCGTCGTAGTTCATGCCATAAGTGATGAGGGGCCAACCATAATTATGGCCGGCAAGCAGGATGTTGAGTTCATCGCCGCCGCGCGGTCCATGCTCCGACTCCCACAAGGCTCCCGTAATGGGACTAAATGTGAGACCTTGCGGGTTACGATTACCGTAGGTCCAGATACTCGGTACCGCTCCAGCCCGGTGCGCAAAGGGATTGTCTTGGGGTATGCCGCCATCGTCATTCACACGATGCACTTTCCCGTTAGGTTGCGAGAGATCCTGCTCGTCTCCGGGACAGGCGCGGTCACCCACCGAGAAGAAAAGATGTCCTTCCCTATCAAACAACAGGCGCGATCCAAAGCGCTGCCCGCCGACGCGGTAACTTGACTCGGGAGCCTTGAAGATCGGCTGCTGATCGACGAATGCGCCATCGCGCAAACGGCCTCGAATCACAGCAGTCATCGCCAGACCGCCGGGGCTTTTGTCCCCGTACGAAAGATAAATCCAGTCGTTGCCCGGGCGAGAGTAATTGGGATGCAGCACGACGTCCAGCAGGCCGCCCTCGCCCCCGTAGACGGCGGGAATGCCGCGCACCGGATCCGGTAACAACTTGCCGTGGTCAATAATCCGCAAGCGGCCCGCCTGTTCGGTCACTAACATACGGCCGTCGGGCAAGAATGCGATCGCCCAAGGTGTCTCCAAATCGGATTCGATGACGGGTTCCAGTTTGAAAGAAGCTTTCTCACTATGTACAGTCGCGCCCGGGATCGGAGCATTGTAGGTCATATGGGCGGCCTTGAAGCTGGCCGCGCGCTCGCGAATATAGATAACCAGAGCACGGATCTCAGGAGCGTCGAAGTCGTTCCCTAGGGCCGGCATTCCCTCGTGCGGGTAACCAGTCCGGATGCTGGCGGCAATACTCGAGTCGTCGCCGCCATGGCGCCAGGCGCCATCGACCAGGCTGGGACCCGAGCCACCCGTCATATCCGCTCCGTGGCAACCGGCGCAGTATTCGGTATAGAGTTTGGTGATCTCCCGACCTCGACTGGGAGGGTTCTGCTGCGCAAAACAGGACGCACCTGCGAGACTCAGACCGATTGCTATAGAGATAATCGATCGTTTGATCACGATCGACCGCCCCTGAAGTGCAACAGCATTCACTAGCGTCACTTTATGAGTAGCTCGCATGGTCTTTGTATTTTCGCACCGACTCCGTGATCCCTGAGTACATGGAATCCTCAGGTGCAGCGCGGGGCTGCGAGCGGCCTAGCAACGCCGCAGCGCGTCGCTTTCCAGTTAGATGAGTTTATGTCGAGTCCAGGTACAGACGCTTCGTGCCGGTGTCTAGGCCGTCTCAACGATGTCGTTCTTGTAGTGCTCAAACAACGCCATGAATTCCGATTGTTCTTGCGGTCCGATCGAGTTATTTTTGAGTGCCTTCCTCGTCAACTCGAGGCTTGCGCCCCATTCGGATTCGGTGATGCGTAATCCTGCATGTGCCGTGCGCATATCCCGCCCAATGTAGTAGCAAGGTCCTCCGGATACGGAGCAAATGAGTTCAACTGTCAACTGCTGTGCCCGCCGGCGTGAATCGAGGCTTCGTCCCGTTCCGAACCGCTCGAATCGACAATCTGCTCTCATCAGCGCGAACAAGTCGTCGACGACTGCCGCGATGACATCATAGCCACCGAGTCGTTGGTACAGCGAGGCTTCTACCTCGGCGTTGAAGGCGCCCATGTTGTCGATTATGCAACGCTGCAAATGGCCCAGAATCCATCCGCGGAAGAATCTAGATCGTACGAGAGCCGAGTCATTGCGGAAGCGGCGCTTGTCTTTGATATTGTCGTGAGCAATGTCTAAACGCTACATGGTTCTGTACATGGCGGCGGTTGCGTGCGCCATACTCGTCCCATCGCTCTCTGCACAGCAAGCTCGTCTTGCTGCGACTCCGCCCATGGGCTGGAACAGTTGGAACCACTACGGGTGCAATGTAAGCGATGCTCTCATTCGCGAGCAGGCCGACGCCATGGTCAGCAGTGGTTTGAAAGCGGCCGGTTACCAATACGTGAATGTGGACGATTGCTGGGAGGGCGAGCGGGATGCCGCCGGCAACATTCAGCCAAACAAGAACTTTCCGGACATGAAAGCTCTCGGAGACTACATTCATTCGAAGGGGCTCAAGTTTGGCATTTATTCTTCACCCGGCCCCAAGACGTGTGCTAAACACGAAGGCAGCTATGGCCATGAGCGGCAAGACGCCGAGAGTTACGCAAAGTGGGGCGTCGACTATTTGAAATACGACTGGTGTAGCGCGCGTGACGTATATAAGCCGGCCGAATATCCAGACGCTTTCCGGAAAATGCACGACGCTCTTATGCGTACCGGGCGTCCCATCGTCTACAGCATCCACGGTCGTGGGCCCGTCTGGGAGTGGACTGCCAAGACAGGCGCAAACTTATGGCGCACTACCGGAGACATCAAAGATAACTACGCTCGCATGATCGCAATCGCCACGGCGCAAAGCGGTCTCGAACAGTACGCTGGTCCCGGCCACTGGAACGATCCCGACATGCTCGAAGTGGGCAACGGCGGGATGAAAGACAACGAGTACCGCATGCATATGACGATGTGGTGTCTGCTCGCCGCGCCACTGCTGCTCGGCAACGATCTCACGCAGATGACCCCTGCTACGCTGGCCATCGTCGCGAACCCGGAAGCCATCGCCGTCGATCAGGACAGCCTCGGAGCCCAGGCCCGCCGCGTGCTGCAGATCGGCCCCGTGGAAGTATGGGTAAAGGCGCTTCATGACGGCAGCAGAGCGGTTGGATTGTTTAACCGCGAACAGGGCACGATCCCCATCAAAATCAGCCTCAAAGACCTCGGGTTGGAATCGCATGCAACAGTACGAGACCTCTGGGAACATAAAGACCTTCCGCCCATTTCCGGCATGTTGTCCGTCAATGTGGGCGAACATGATGCTGTTTTTCTCAAGCTTCACTGATTGGCGGCGGGCTGAACGGGTGGTCCCAGGATGACGCTGCAGGTGTGGGAGTGTTTCTGGCTCGTGCCGGACATCAGACTGTTAGCGGCTGGTCATGTATCAACCGGTCTTTCCTGCTGACGATCTGCGTGATTCTGATCCCGTAATTGCCATCGACGGCCACCACTTCACCATGCGCAATCACGCGATTGCTCACAATCAGCTCGACACTTTCGCCGGCGCTGCGGTCCAGTTCCAGCAACGATCCGGTAACCAGTTTGAGCGCGTCATTCACTTTCAAGGACGTTCGTCCGAAGGAAACTCGGATGGGTACTTCGACATCCAGTAACAAAGGCAGTGTCAGCGAGCCGGTCGGCTGGCTGGAGGCTTTGCTTCCCTCTGGCGCGTGGCCGAGACGCCATTCCTCCCAAGCCCGGGGGATTGTGACATAGAGCGTTACGTTCCGCCCGGCGAAAGCAATCGCGATTTGATATGTATTGCCGGGCACTGCCAAATCGGCGGCCTCCCCGTCGCCTGCGGTGGTGACGAGTTGCGATGACCACCCGCCGAGGGCGAGCGCCAGTCCCGCCATGGATTTCCGCATGACCGCAATATAGAGGCGTTGGTCAGCCGGCGCCGACGTGCCCGTCAAACCAAGCGCCGCGCCAACCGCAGCGGATATAGTGTCGAGATCTTCCTTTATTAACCCGATGGTGATCGGCTGGTCCGGCTGAATACTGAACTCCTGCTGCCAACGGAACATCGCGGCAGGAACGTCGCGAGCCAGTGCAATCTCGAAAGTGACGGCGAGGCCCGCGATCTCTCGAAGGGCAGTCGAGAAGCACTCGCTCCATTCACCAACGATTGAAAAAGCGGCTGTTTCGGTCATCCATGGCCTTTCGTCATGGGCCATCGAGCGGAAATACAGGTTCGCACTCGTAAGATGGCCAGCGTTTTAAGTTCGGACACTCTCGATACGCTCAGCTTGACGATTTGCCCAATTTCGCGCAAGGTCAACTCGGATTGATAGTAGAGGGCGAGAATCAGGCGTTCAGTCTCGGGTAGTTGCTGCACAGCCTCGGCGACAAGCTTCTCCAGCTCTGCCCGTTCGAGCGTGGTTGAGTGCAACTCACCATTGTCGGGAATAATCGACAGCAGCGTCTGTTGGCCATCCGAATCGATCGCGGCCTGAAGGCTTTGGAGCGCGAGTCCCTGAACGTCTACTATTCGCTCCCAATACTCCTCCAGAGTGATGTTCATTTCCGCGGCGATTTCTTCTTCGGTCGGCGGGCGGCCGAGCCGGTTCTGCGCGCGCGCTAGAGCCGCTTCCATTTCTTTGTACTTCTTACGGCGGTGACGAGAAGCCCAATCGAGGCTACGCAAGCTGTCCAGAATGGCGCCGCGAATTTTAAACTCCGCGTAAGTGTTCAGCTTCACGGTTTGCGACGCATCGTAGTTGTCGATCGCCATGATGAGGCCGATGGTTCCACTCGAGATTAAGTCGTCGAGTGATACGTCGCCAGGGCGTTTCTCGTAAATTCGACGGGCAATGAAATGCACTTGCGGCATGTACTGAAGAATCAGTTTTTCACGTTCTTCGCTCAGAGCTCCCCGCGACTCGGTTTGGTAGGGGATCATTGCCACCTTTTCCAAGCGCCATAAATTCCGGCAGCGCCCACTAACAGAAGGAGCGTGATAGATAAACCGCCGATTACCGAGTTCGAAGGAGATTTGCTCACACGCGTTCGTGCCGGACGAGGTCTTGTCATCGGCTCTTGTGGGGCACCTGGCAGCGATGAATTTACTCCTAAACTTTGAGGTAGCGGCTGCGCCTCAAAATTCTCGGCAATTCTCGTGTTCAATTGAGGAACTATGCCTCCGTCGGCCGGCGTAACGCACTGTGTGGAAGAGTCGGGCAAGCACTCTTTTATTAGGTTCATCACGCGCTCTGAGTCGGGGAGCGAGATCGACAGATCGGCCAAGCACAAATGAATATGGGTAAGCTTTTCCTCTTTCGTTCCGGCCGGAGCTGTCGCTGCCGGAAGCATGGCCGAGAGCACGTCTTGAAACGACTGCGGGGCTGGGCGCAATGAGTCCTGCGAGGCCGATTCTTCATCCGGCGGCGATACCGCTTCGTCGCCGCTCGCAAAGACGACTTGAAAGTCGCCGAACTGGCGGTCTTGTCCTACCGTCGATTGCGAGCTTACCAGCAGCAGATCTTCACCTAATTCTGTTCGCGCTATGGCGATGGCTGCTTGGATCGATGGAGCAAAATACGATTTTGTTCGCAGAGGAGCTGTTGGCTTGGCTTGGGTTGACATATCTTCCGCCTTGCTCATCGAACCTGCCCGAGATTCTGAATGTTGACCTCTGCCGGCACTTCGTTGTGAGAGATGAAAATGATATTAGGCGAGACGGCCTCTACCATCTGCCGCAAAAAGTAACGGACAGCTTGGGATACGAGAATGACCACCGGCCCTTCCGGTTTGTGGATAGAACGCTCCAGTCGGGCGAGAATGTCGCGAATAACTTCGGGCGAAGCGGAGGAGTGGCTGTTCTGCTCGCCATGTTCGATGTTCGATTCGACGATGCGTTCGATGGAAGGATCCAGAAAGAAGGCCGGCAGATTGCCCTCCTGGTTTAGATAAGGTCTTACTACTTCGCGCCGAATGGCCTGGCGGACAAACTCTGTGAGGATTACGGGATTGCGCGTGGTAACCGCTGCCTCGCCCAGCGCTTCGATGATCGACGCAGCATCGCGAACCGACACCTGTTCACGAAGCAGGTTTTTGACGATCCGCTGCAGGAGGCCCGGTGAAACTATCTTCGGCACGAGTTCCTCGATCAGCTTTGGCTGATCCACGGCAACGCGGTCAATCAGCTTCTTCACGTCCTGGCGTGAGAACAGTTCATGAGCATAGCGGCGGACCAGTTCCGACAAATGCGTTCCCATTACTGTCACCGGATCAATAACTGTATAGCCGTTTCGCTTGGCTTCCTCGGCCGCCGTCCGGCCGATCCAGACAGCAGGAATGCCAAAGGCAGGTTCCTTCGTTGGATGTCCGTCAAGCGGGGCTAGCTGTTTGCCGACGGAAATTGCCAATTCGCAGCCCGCAGGAAGTTCGAAAGACGAGATTCTGATTCCCTTGATCAAGACGGCATAACGGTGAGCCT
The DNA here is from genome assembly GCA_025927575.1 of Bryobacteraceae bacterium. GTDB lineage: Bacteria > Acidobacteriota > Terriglobia > Bryobacterales > Bryobacteraceae > KBS-96. The sequence goes on from JAICLJ010000023.1 coordinate 18,229, forward strand.
CAAGCGAAAGGTTTTCGGTGAGGCGGAGCGGCGGCAGCATGTAGCCAAGCTCAGAGGCGAGTTGGCGGCGAATACCGGCTACCCGCCGCAGCAAGGGCGAATTCTGCCCGCCTTCCACGAGTTTGACCAGCCCTAAGCCGACCTCAAGAGAAAATGGCTCGACGTGCAGCAGATCTTCCAGGCTTTCCTTCGCCGCCGGCTGACCAGTTCCGGCCGCTTGCGCGGGCGCGGTGTCGATTTTTCGACGCTGCTTACTGTTCCAGGCGTAGCCGCTCACGGCCGAGCCGATCAGAATGAAGGGAAGCTTTGGTAAACCCGGGAAAGCCGCCAGTGCGAGGAGGACGCCGCCAGCCAGCATCAAAGGCTCTTCGGCTCCAAAAATTTGTGTCGTGAAGTCTTTCCCCAGCCGCTCTCCGGAACTGGCCCGGGTCACGATCATGGCCCCAGATACCGAGATCATGAGCGCGGGAACTACCGTCACGAGTCCGTCGCCAATAGTGAGGACGCTATAGGTGTGCAGGGCTTTCGAGAGATCCATATCATGCTGAAAGACTCCGATCAAGAAGCCGGCAATGATATTGATGCTGGTAATGAGAATGCTCGCCATAGCGTCCCGCTGAGTGAATCGGGACGCGCCATCCATAGCGCCGTAAAATTCCGCTTCCGCAGCCAGCGCTTTTCTCCGTTTACGGGCTTCATTTTCGTCGATGAGCCCCGCATTCAGATCGGCATCGATCGACATCTGCTTTCCGGGGAGCGCATCAAGCGTAAAACGCGCCGTCACTTCAGAGATTCTGACCGCGCCGTGATTGATGACGACGTATTGAATAGCGATCAGAATGAGGAAAATAACCGATCCCACGATGAAGTTGCCGCCAACGACAAAATTGCCGAACGAGGCAATCACTTCGCCGGCGGCAGACGTCCCCGAGTTGCCGTTCAGCAAAATGAGCCGCGAAGACGACACATTCAGCGAAAGCCGGAAAAGCGTGAGCATCAGCAGCGTAGTGGGAAAAACTGTAAATTCGACCGGCCGTTCGATATAGACGGCGACCATCAACACGACCACCGAAAGCATGATGTCGATGGCGAGCAGGAAATCGAGCAGGAATTTCGGCATCGGCGTGATGAGCGCAACGATGATGGCGAGAATCGCTAGAGGAACGGTAAGATCGGCCAGCTTCGCGGAGAGTAAGCTGGACCAGAGTTTCGGCCTGGGGAGCGGAAGAGCAACCGATAAATCGGACATGAAGCAAATACCTAACGAGACTGCATCAGCCGGAAGATGTATGCCAGGATCTCGGCAACAGCACGGTACAGGTGCGGTGGAATCTCATGGCCTACGTCAACTGCCTTATACAGGCCCTGCGCGAGGGGCTTGTTCTCAACTAAGGGCACGTTGTGTTCCAAAGCCCGCTGCCGAATCCGCAGGGCTAAATAGTTTTTGCCTTTGGCGACAACCATCGGCGCGGCGGAAATCTCGGGATCGTAGCGGATGGCCACCGCATAGTGAGTGGGATTCACGATAACAGCGGTCGCTGTGGGAATCTGCTGCATCATGTTTTTGCGGGCTTGGGTGCGGCGGATTTGGCGTATTCTGGCCTTGATTTGAGGGTCACCTTCCAGCTGCTTGTGCTCTTCCTTGACTTCCTCCTTGGTCATCTTTAGCTGATTCAGGTGCTTTCGTTTTTCGCGGAATAGGTCAACACAGCCGAACAGGAAAAAGAGACCGGCTCCACGCCACAAGAGGCTGCCGAAAGAACCCATTACCTGATTTCGCCCCGCTTCGATGCCGCCCAGCGGAAGCATGATCAACGGCCCCAGATTGTTTGCGGCCAATGCATAGATGGCATAGCCACACACTGGTATGAGAATTACGGCCTGAAGCAAAGCCGGCCCATTCTGTTTCGGAATCTGCTTGAGCTTAGTTATAGGATTGAAATGTTTGAAATCGGGAGCCAGCTTATTCACGCTGAAGCCCATTCCCGTGAGGCTTAATTGCAAAGCCAGAGCAAGGACGAGGAGCCCGGCGCCCGCCACGACAGGCGGAACGATGCAATGCATCACCGCGAAACTAAAGAGATTAAGCCAGTCTTTGGGAGAAAGGTCGCGCGCAAAAGCCTTTTCGAAAATGGTCCGGCTTACGAGTTGCAAATGAAACAACCACGGATTTCCGAACGTATGCACAATAAATACAAACGCGAGGAATTGTGATCCAGCGAGGAAGTGCCGGGTAGAGGCGAACTCACCCTTTTCACGAGCATCCTTGAGTCGTTTCGGGCTTGCCTTCTCGGTCTTTTCGGCGTTCGCCATAGCTGATTAGCGGACGAGCCGGGATGCCGTGGACAGCATTCGTTCCGCAAGAGAGGAGTAGACGGACGGAAAGAGAACCAAAATGGTTGAGACGGTGACCAGAGCCACCAGCATCTTAATGGGAAAGGCGAGAGAGAGAAGCTGCAGTTGCGAATTAATGCGGCTCAATAGAGCGAGGGTCAAATCCACCATAATCAGAAGGGCTATAACCGGCAGCGCCAGGCGAAGCCCGGTTGAAAATATTGTGGAAGCCGCATGTATCACAACGTTCGCCCAATTGCGATCGAGAATCAGAACGCCAGGAGGGTGAGTCGTGAGACTGGTGGCAAAGATCCTGATAACGACCCGGTGCAATCCGAAGGTGACGAAGAGTAGTCCAGCAAGCAACTGAGCGATCACACTGAGCACCGGAGAATCGGCCTCGGTAGAGGGATCGATAGTGGACGCGAAAGAATAGCCTGCTTGAAATCCTGCAAGTTGGCCAAAGAACAGGAATGCATCGGAGATGAATCCTACGAGTAGGCCAATGCACAAGCCGAACCCGGCTTCGGTGGCAAGCCAAGCCGTGTATTGAACGGGAGAAGGCTCTACGGTAACGACCGGCCACATAGGGTAGAGAGCCATGGTGGCGGCCAGGACCAGAATGGCGCGAACGGGCGTTACGGCGCTGGTGGCGCCAGGAAGAGGGACGAAGATCATGACACTACCTACCCGCGCCAGCACGAGCAGAAAGCTATGAACGAGCGCTACTGGGATGCTGACCTCAGCCGGCATACCGATTCAGGTTGCCGAGAATAGACACGGCGTAGGACAGCGCCTTCTGCAGCATCCAGGGCATGGACAAAGCGGCCGCAACCAGAAACACCGCCAACCGCGGAACGGTGCTGAACGCGGAATCCTGAATGGAGGTAAGAATCTGAACGAGACTCAACAGGAAACCGGCGACAAATCCGGCGATGAGCATTGGAGCGCTCAGCCAGAACGTCATCAGCAGAGCGTCGCGTACAATCTGAATCGCAATCTCAGGTGTCATTGGGATTGCCTCCTCAGGAGTAGAATCCTTTTAAAAGCGAGCCAACTACCAGATTCCAGCCATCCGCCAGCACGAAAAGAAGGATTTTGAATGGCGCCGACAACATGACCGGCGGGAGCTGCACCATTCCCATGGATAAGGTGACCGAAGCGATGACGAGATCGATTACCAAGAAAGGCAGGAATAAGACGGTACCGATTTGAAAGGAAGCTTTGAGCTCGGAGAGTATGTAGGCGGGTATGACTATCTGTAGCTTCAAGTCCTTCGGAGTATGCGGCGCCGGAGTGTGGGTAACGTTGACAAAAAGCTGCAGATCCTTATCGCGGCAGAAGTGAAGCAAGTACTTTTGCAGCGATTCCGAACCTTTAGCGGTTGCTTCCTGCATAGTTACCTTTCCCTGATCGAACGGCTGCCAGGCATTTTGATAGATATCGGTCGCGACCGGCTGCATGATGAGCAGAGATAAAAAAAGGGCAAGCCCGATCAGCACCTGGTTGGAAGGAGCGGATTGCGTGCCGAGCGCCTGCCGCAGGAAATGCAGCACAATAGAGATGCGCAGGAATGGCGTGATACACATCAGTGCCGCCGGCAGCAGAGTCAGGAAGGTTAACAGAATAACGATCTGCATCGGAGCGCTGATGGCGGCGGCGCCCTTCCCGGCCGAGAGGCTCGCTCCCAATAAAGGTCCGGACTGCTGAGCGAAGAGGGGCGTTGCCCCGACGACTGCCGGCGTCAGCCAGAATACCCGTTTCACTCTGTGACCTCATCCGACTGGGCCTTGAGTGCTTTCCATGACGAACTCTCTACCAGGTAGAATCCTGCCGAGGACGTACCAATGAGGACGGCCCGGTCGCCCATGCGCACCAGGTTGAGTGAGTGAGTCGGAGAAAGCCGTACCGTCTCAACGCGCTGCAGGATGCCGCGCGGCCTACCGCTTTTTATGGAGGCATAGGAAGAAGAAGGAACTTGCAGGAGGCCCTTTTTCTTCAGCCACCACATGGTGATCCCGAGTAAGGAGAACACCGCGATCACCGCTAGTAATTGAGGAATGAAATCCACCAACCGATTACTCCTGATTGTTGAAATCGGTGATGCGCACGTTAACCGTCGTTTCCGGGATAACGATCTCGCCGTATCCGATCAGCACGCCGCCCAACCGGACATCGAGGTTTTCGCCGGCGGAGCGGCTCAACTTAAGTACGCTGTCCGTCTCCAGCGCCAGCACCTCCCGTATCGTGAGCTGCCGCCGGTCCAGCTCTACTTCTACGTCGAGCGGAACGTCGCCGAAAGCTCCAATTTGTTCAGTCAAGTCCATGTATTCTCCGAAGCAGGATCTACTTAATTAAGTTGACTGTTTCCTGGCTTAACTCGTCGGACACTGTAATGACACGGGAATTGGCTTGATAGGAGCGCTGATAGATGAGCAGGTTCGAGAACTCAGTGGCGATGTCCACCGTGGAACCTTCGAGCGAGCTTCCGAGAACAGAGCCTCGTCCACCAGTGCCGGAAGTCCCAACAGTCGTCTGCGCCGAATCCGGTCCTAGCTGCAAATTGTTGTTACCGACAGCAATCAGCGTTTGCGGATTGCCAACTGTGGCGAGCGCGAGCTGCGCGGCAACCATCTGAACACCGCTCGAATATTTGGCTATGATCTTGCCATCGTTACTCATGGTTACGCTCATGAGGCGCGCCGCCGGGAGGCCGTCTTGTGTATTAGCCGATACGGCCGAAGTCTGTGAATATTGAGTGATGAGCGGATGTGCGTTAGCATCGTACAGGCTCCAGTTCATATTGAGGTCAGGAGCTGAATCGGCCAATCCCGTCACAGCGATGGGTATGTTTCCGTTCGCGGCGTCCGGCGTTGCCAGGTTGCCGTTGCTATCGAATTGAATAACTCCCGGTGTAGCCAGAAGATTCTGCTGTTGCCCGGCGACTCCGCCGGTCACGAGTTCGCCCGGTACCGAGGCCATGTAGTTCCACTGCCCCGGAGTTATCGCATCTTTCGAAAACGTGAGAGTAACGGGAATTGTATTGCCCAGGCCATCGATGGCCTGCACCTGCGTCGAGAACTGCCCGTTTGATGAGCCGGCTTGAGCGGACGAATCCAGGTTAGCCGTAAGAGAGAACTGGGTGGTCGCCTGGGGCGCAAGCGAGCCGCCACTCGGCAGTTTGATGTCTCCGATCGGACCGGATGTGTTCAGTACTCCATTTGTGGCGGACCACCCTTGCACCCGATCGTGCGATTTGGTGATGAGATAGCCGTCGACGTCCTCGTCGAAGTTCCCTGCCCGCGTCAGCAACGACTGATCGTTGCTGTCCTTCACCATAAAGAAGCCGTCACCTTGAATACTGGCATCAAAACGGCCGGTGGTCGACTGGATCGAGCCTTGCGAGAATTGCCGTGTGGTTTGCGGGATGCTGGTGCCGAGGCCGACTTGAGTTGTATCCGATCCGTTCAAGGACTGAGAAACCATGTCCTGAAACGAAACAGTTGAATCCTTGTATCCAGTGGTGTTGAGATTAGCGAGATTACTGCCGACCACGTCGATGGCCGTCGACATGGCGCTGAGGCCGGAGATGGCAGTGGAGAAAGATGTGAGCATATAGATCCTTTCGTGTACTTGAAGAGCGGAAGATTAGGACGCAGCCGCTCCACCGCTGTCGGCGGTTGGAGGAGGTGCCACTACACCGGCAACGGAGGCGGTGTTTTTGTTAATGCCGATTAACTGCTCGAGCTGGCTGAATTGCGCGAGCTGCGAGACGAACTGGGTTCCATCCTGAGGACTGAGCGGGTCCTGATTTTTCAACTGCGCGACAAGCAGAGTGAGAAACGTATTTTCATCGACTGACACTCCACCCTGTGGGGCTGCAGGGGGAGACGTGGCGGAACCGTCAGTTCCGGCCGAATTCGTTGTGAGCAATGGCGAAATTGAAGCGGACATTAGTTATTTACCTTCTATTTGGTGTTGTCAGTTCTTCTAGCCAGGAGGAACGTCCTGGGCGCTCGCGCCGATTTTCCGAGTAGGACTGTTCCTCCCGCGATTCCCGATACTGGCGGGGCGCGTCCTGATCGTGTGCCGCTCCGTCGTTGTTGTGTCGTCCGGTGAGAGGCGTGTGTTGAGCCGGAGAAACTTGCTTGCCGGCGAACGCGCTCTCGATGCCGTTCTGCGCTAGTTGTTCGGTCAATTCAGGAAGATGCCGCCGCAAGGATTGCGCGAGGTCCGCATCTTCCGTCCCGACGCTCACCAACACGGTGGAGGCTCGCTGGGATACACGAATATCGACGTGCCCTTGCTCATTGCCCTCGTGAGTGATGGGAACCTGAAGCCGAATCGTGCTCGGAGGCGCGGAACGGGGCGGCTCCGGCAACTCTGCAACGTTTTCGCCGACCTCCGAACGGTCTATCGAACGCGGTTCGCTCGAAGTGTGCTGCTGCTGGCTCCCGGTGGATACGCCGCTCATCGGAGCGACTAACTCCGCTCGGACACGTTCGCCCGGTTGATCGTGAGCTGATGCCTCTTTCGATGCGGCCAGCGGAACTATCATCCGAACGTCGGGCGTGCCTTTCCCCGCGCCTTCGCCCTGATCGCGGCCGCTGGTGTCCGTGGAGCTTTGTTCATGGCGGGGCAGATCCGCCGACGACTGGGAAACATCTTTTGCCGCTTGAGATGGTTGCACGCTCGCTTGCTCAGCATGGGAGGTTGGCGCGTGGGGCTCGGGTGCGAGCGCAGGCGCCTGCAGGACACCCGTGAAAGCGACAGCTGCCGGCTTGATCGGAGTGTCCGGCTCGGGCCGCTCCCCGATGACAGTTGACTCGGCGTCAGCGTGCCTGTCCCTTTCGCTAGAAGATTGGGTAGGAGCCCACAATAAACGATGCTGCAAGTAACTCGGCTGTACCTGGGTCAGCAGCAAAGTAATCCGCGGACCGTCGTCTTTGCGCTTATTCGCGATGTGCCGGTCGACGAATTCAGGGGCTTTGGCGCGGCTCAAGGTATTCGTTGACGAGATTTGAGCTTCCCCGAACTCGTCGTGGTCAACGTTAGCTTTAGGAAAAAACGCGACCTTCGCTCCTTGCACAATGCTTCGTTCTATCGGAGGGGTTTTAGCCTGGAACTCCGATGGCAGCGCAGGCAATTGCGGGAGTTGGATAAAAGGGACGGTTGCCTGCTTCGTCGGACCGTTTGGAGCAGGCTGCTTCGGAGGAACAGTCTGTTCGATTTCAGTCCACCTGTCAATCTCTTCTGCAGACTGCTGCGGAGGCGCACACAACGAACGAGGTACCAGATAGTTCGCCTCTGTAGGAGTGGGCGTCGAAGCTATCGGTGAATCGGCGCCTCTGCGCTTGTTGGCGATATGCCGGTCGGCGAACGTATCGCCCTTAGCGTGGCTCACGGTATTCGCAAACTCGGACTGAGCTAGCCGGATACCCTTGTCATCTTCATCAGCATTAAGAAAATTCGCGAAAGCGGCGGGCAGTGGTTTGCCAACGTCGGCGCCGGCGCTCGGAGCGTTCTTGATAGAAGGGCGGTCGCCTGGCGGCGCGTTCAGAAGATTGCCTGTCTGCAGAATGGAGAGCACGATTGCGCAAGGCGAATCGCACTTGGTAGTCCAAACGCAAAGAGTGTGCTTTTAAAGGAGTTTATTGCGAAGCGACGACATCCAAAAGTCGCCAGTGTCTGAGAGTGGCCGTCGAATTTCCGACAGTTCGGAGCGAACCGCATCCTGCATTTCGGCCACTTCCTCCGCGATTTCGGTAAAAAAACAAATTGGCGTCCGGCGTGCATCCGTCGCGATTGAGATATGGATCCGCTAACCAGCGTCGCCGCCAGCGGTTTGCGCAGCAGGATGGAATCTCTCGATCTGCTCGCGAACAACATGGCCAATGCCCAAACCAGTGGCTTTAAGGTCGATCGGGAATTCTATAACTTGTATGTAGGCTCCGAGGCGACGGAGCCCGGCGCGTACGATGCATCGCAAATGCCCGACATCGAACGCAACTGGACCGACTTTTCGCAGGGCACGCTGCGCCAAACCGCCGGACAGTTGGACTTCGGCATCTCGGGCGATGGCTTCTTCGCGGTGAATGGGCCCTCGGGACCGCTTTATACGCGGAATGGTTCTTTCCAGATGAATTCCAAACGGCAATTAGTGACGGCGGAAGGTTATCCGGTCAGGAATGCAAATGGAAAATCCATCCAACTCGATCCATCGCAGCCCGTGCAATTATCTTCCAGCGGCGAGATTCAGCAAGCCGGTGAAAGCGTTGGGCGTTTTCAGTTGGCTTCATTCACAACGCCGCGCGAGCTCGTAAAGCAAGGGTCATCTTATTTCCTTTTTGATGGCCCGAAGAGCGCGATAAAGGCCGGTGATGGTCAGATCGAGCAGGGAAAGCTGGAAGGCTCAAACTCCAGTGAATCGGAATCGGCGGTTCGCCTGGTCGGCATCATGCGCCAGTTCGAAATGCTGCAGAAAGCAATCAGCATCGGGGCGGATATGAACAAACAGGCGGTGGAGGAAGTGGCGCGCTCCGGTTCTTAGGCGGACGCGACATTGAAAGACGAATGGGAGAACAACTTATATGATCAGAGCTCTTTACAGCGCCGCAAGCGGCATGAACGCGCAGCAGTTGAATGTAGACAGCATTGCAAATAATCTAGCGAATGCAAATTCGGCCGGCTTTAAGATGCGGCGAGCGCAATTTCAAGACCTGATGTACCAAAGCGTGCTTCAGCCCGGCGCCTCCGCCGGCTCACAGACAGTGGTTCCAACCGGCCTGCAACTTGGATTAGGCACGAAAGCGTCGTCCAACGAGATCATCTTCACGCAGGGAAGCTTCACGCAAACGAGCAACCCTCTGGATCTGGCGATTCAGGGAAAGGGCTTTTTTCAAATCCGCAGACCGGACGGGCAGATCGCCTATTCGCGCGATGGAAGTTTCCACCTGGATAAAGAAGGCGATCTTGTGAGCTCCGATGGCGACATGCTCGATCCGCAGATTACAATTCCAGCCGATGCGCAGAACGTCAGCATAGCGCAGGACGGCACAGTCAGCTATACACAGCCGGGTCAGGCCGCGGCGCAGATAGCAGGACAAATCCAGCTCGCAGGTTTCCAGAATCCTGCCGGCCTCGATGCGATCGGCAGCAACCTGTTCATGCCGACAGAAGCATCGGGAGAACCGACTGTTGCCAACCCCGGCGGCCAGGAAGGACTTGGCACGTTGATGCAGGGTTATCAGGAACAATCGAACGTCAGCGTGGTGGAAGAATTCATAAATCTGATCCAAAGCCAGCGAGCCTACGAAGCCAATTCCAAGGTGGTGAAAGCCGCGGACGAGATGTATCAACAGGTCAACAACCTCCGGCAATGATAATCCTCGCGATGCTGGCGTGCTTCACGCTCTCGGGCCCTAACATAACGGCGGGCGAACTGTCGCAGGCGGTACCGGGGATGACCCCGCGGAATCCGTCGGCGGTGGTGTCGTATAGTCCAAATCCCGGTGTGAAGCGTGTCTTCCATCCATTTGAACTAAACCAACTTTTGCGGCGCATCGGCTTCGCTGAGGCCGCCGTGCGGGACGACGTGTGTTTCGAACGGGCGGCCGCGCCGCTTAAGAGCAATGTAGTCGAGGAGGCGATGAGGCGTTCGCTGGGCGCCGGGGCACATATCGAGATTTTGGAAATAAGTCGGTTTGCCGCGCCGCCAGGTTTGATCGTCTTCCCTCTTGAAACGCTGGGACCGCCGCCGGTCTCCTTGTGGCGAGGTTTTGTCGAGTACGACGGCCATAAAAAATTCGCGATTTGGGCACGAGCCAAGGTCGCAGTTGACGCAATGAGGGTAGTTGCTCTCCAAAAGTTGCAGGCCGGCATTCCGATCCAACCGGACCAGGTCACGCTGAAGCGGGTGAATGAGTTTCCGAAGGAACGTGCAGAATCTCCCTCTTTTGAGGAGGTTGTCCATTCCGTTCCACGCCGCACGATTCCGGCGCTTTCGACAATCTCAAGCGAAGCGATTGAAGTGGCTGCGGATGTGTCTAAGGGCGATCGCGTAGTTGTGAAAGTACACAGCGGACGCGCTCAACTCGCCTTTGAAGCGGAAGCGGCAGGATCGGCGCATCGTGGACAGATGGTGTCTCTAAAGAATCCAGAATCGGGCAGACTCTTTCGAGCTCGTGTGGAAGGACCGGACAAAGCGGTCGTGACTACAATCTCGGAAAAATTATGAAGCTCTTCATCTCTCTTCTTCTTTTGCCGGCGCTTGCCGGTACGGGCTGGAGCGCTATGTTCCAAAAGACCAAGCGGGCACCACAGCCGACCGCTCTCGATCGATATGTTTCGGAAGCCGCGGGCCGTCCCACTGTAGAAGGAACGGGAAGCTCCGCAGGTTCCACGTGGACTGCCGTTTCCCCGTTATACGACCTGGCCCGTGATTTACGTGCCGCGCAGGTGGACGACCTGGTCACTATCATCGTTGCGGAAAGAGCGTCGGCGGTGACGACCGGCGCCACCACGACATCGAGGAAATCCAGCGCCACCAATTCAATCGTTGCTTTAGCCGGTCAGATGACGCCGGCAGGTCCGCTGGCAAATCTGGCGAATTTGTCGGGAGCCACCGCACTCGACGGCAGCGGATCAACCTCTCGATCGACCGTTTTGACGACCAACCTCACGGCCCGCGTCACCCAAGTGTTACCCAATGGTTTTCTTGTTGTCGAAGGCACAAAGAATGTGCAGGTCAATTCCGAATGGCAGACCGTTACGGTCCGCGGCGTAGTCCGCCCTGCCGATCTCGCCTTTGACAACTCGGTTTTCTCAGAGCGAATCGCCCAGCTTGAAGTGAAACTCGATGGCAAAGGCGTCGTTGGCGATGCGATTCGAAGGCCCAACATTTTGTACAGGATACTGCTCGGCCTTCTGCCGTTCTAGGTATGCCATGAGATATTTTGCCTTATTCTTTGCGATTGCGCTGGCGATGACTCCACGAGCGGAGGGGCTGACCCGGCTGAAAGATCTCGGCTCCATCGAAGGCGTCCGCGACAACCAGTTAATTGGATATGGACTGGTAGTCGGACTGGCCGGTACCGGCGACCGGCGGCAGACGCTGTTCTCAGCGCAAACCCTGACGAATCTACTGCAGCGAATGGGAGTCACGGTGTCTCCCACGGCTATCACGGTGAAGAATACAGCCGCTGTGATCGTAACTGCCACAATGCCTCCGTTCGCCCAGCCCGGCGCGAAGGTCGATGTGACGGTATCGTCCGTCGGCGACGCGGCTAACCTGCAAGGCGGATTGCTAGTGATGACGCCCTTGCGGGGCGCGAATAACCAAGTTTACGCAGTCGGTCAAGGCGCGGTGCTTACCGGTGGCTTTGCCGCAAGCGGACCGGGCGCGTCAAAGGTTGTGAATCATCCGACGGTCGGCCGGATCCCAGAGGGCGGCCTGATTGAACGTCCAGCGCCTTCCACCGAGCCAACATCGGAAGTGAAATTCCAACTTCGGCAGATGGACTTCGGAACAGCGAGCATAGTCGCTAAGGCGATCAATGAGCACTATCCCGACCCGCGCGGCCCCATCGCGCATGCTGAAAACGGATCGGTGGTGGCAGTCGCGATACCGGCCAGCTATATGACCCATTCAGTCGACTTTTTGGCCGACGTCCAAAAAATTACTGTCGATCCCGAAAAGCCGGCGCCGAAGATTGTGGTCAACGAGCGCACGGGCACCATCGTGATGGGAAAGACCATCCGTGTCCTACCGGTGGCTATTATGCATGGTTCTCTAACTGTCGAAATTCAGACGGTATATTCTGTGTCGCAGCCAGCGCCTTTCTCGCAAGGTTCGACGCAGGTAGTTCCTCAGACGCAGGTCGGGGCAGGTGAGGAAAAAGCCAAAAATATCGTATTGAAAGATGGCGCGACTGTCGAAGATCTGGTCCGTGGGTTGACCGCAATCGGCTCGACTGCCCGAGACATCATCGCCATTCTGCAGGATCTGCGCGCCGCCGGCGCGCTTGAAGCAGATCTGGAGGTTATTTAAATCAATGGTTGGAAAAATAGGAGTCGCTTCCCCGCAGCTTGCCGAGATAAGCGCAAAAGCAAAGGACACGCCAGCCAAGATCAAAGATGCAGCGGAGCAGTTTGAAGGATTGCTGATAGCCCAACTGTTGAAGACGTCCCGCGAAGCCGGTTATTCCGGATGGATGGGGACCGGCGATGATCAAGCCGGACAGATTGGGATGGAAATGGCCGAACAATCGCTGGCCCGGAGTATGAGTTCCCATGGGGGTCTTGGGCTCAGCGCCGTCATTGCGAAGGGATTGCAGAAGAGTTCTTACGGTTGATTATGCGCTTGATTGAAGACGTCCGCTCCCTCACGGTCGTGGTTCCGTATAGGAGAGAGCGAATCTTCATCACTTTTGGTGAACCGCAGCCCAATGGATGCTCGATTTCAAATCGTATAGGCGGTTGAGATTTTGGGCTGGTCGATGGCGCAGCCGATCCATCGTGTACTCTGGCCAGCCAAAGGAGCCGTTTCGCATGCTACTGTCGTCAACTCCGCCTCGGCCAATTCGCGCCAACTGGCAGCGATTGTCTCAACAAGGCCAAACACCTCGGCCAGGGGTTCATCGATTTGCTTGAAATTAGCTTCACATAGCCGCTGCCGCATGTATTCATAAAGCCGGGCCAATTGCAGACTGAGATCGCCGCCCCGCTGATGATCGAGCGAGCCGTCGAGTTCGTTGAGCAGCGCGAGCGCTTTACTTACGGAGCGCGAACGTTCCGGAATACGGCCGGACGCCAGATGCGCACGGGCATCGCGAATGGCATCGAGAATGCCTTCGTATGCAAGATGAATCAGCTGCAAAGGCGTGGCAGTGAGGACTTTGGTGTCGAGATGCGAGCCGTAAGGATTGTAGGACATAGCCGTATGCAACGAAGCATATCGGACGGAAGGCGTGCTTTTCCGGAGGTTTTGAAAGAGAATCGGCATGAGAAAGCTTAAGTTTTTGATCGGCATTTGGGTGATGAGCATGGTCGTTGCCGGCCAGGCTTCAAACGCCGCCGCCACCACGGCGAAACGCGTTGGTGGAACGCTGGCCGTGAGGCAGGAAGCCATTCCGGAAGAGAAACAAACGTCGCCCCAGGAGATCTCGGCCCGCTCGATGCAGGCGTCGATCGAGAAACAGATAGCGGCGGTACAACCCCAAGCGGGCGCAGGCGCCCCAACCGACGGGTTTTTCTCCATAAGCTGGCTGAACCCGCCAACAGTATCCGCTCCGCCGCCGAACTGGCAATGCCAGCCAGTGCCTGATGCGGACCTCAACGCGCTGATTAAAGGACCAGCAAGGAAGGAAGGGGTCAGCCCGGAACTGGTCACGTCGGTGATCCGGCGCGAATCGGCCGGCTATCCATGCGCAGTTTCGGACAAAGGCGCGATCGGACTGATGCAACTGATGCCTGAAGTAGCCGCCGAGCTCGGAGTGGATCCCTATGATCCCAGACAGAATATCGAAGGCGCCACCAAGTATTTGAAGACTTTGATTTCGCGCTATAAGGGCGACCTAAAACTTGCCCTGAGCGCCTACAATGCCGGCCCGCAACGCGTCGATGAAACGGGCGCCATGCCGCCCATCCCCGAGACAATGGCCTATGTCGCAGCCATTCTGCAGGACCTGAACAAATCGCCGGCGGAAGCTGGGCAGAAAGGGGCCGGCCGCTGAATCGACCGCGAAATATTCATCGGCCTTTTTTGACGCATGCAGCCAGACTTACCGTCCGAGAATGACACGAGCAGTGTTAGAGTGAATCCGCTCGACAAACCGCAAACAAGCGACTCAGAAGGCGCGTCGGAGAAGGCGAGGGCGCTCGCGAGCAAACCGAGACCGCCCGAGATATTCGATTTCAAGCGGCCTGACCGCATTGCGAAATCGCAATTGCGGGCGATCTACGCACTTCATGAGTCGTTCGCCAGAAACCTGGCATCGAGCCTCTCGGCTTACCTGCGTTCCTACCTCACGGTGAATCTGGTCAGCGTCGAGCAGCAATCGTACGGCGAGTTTCTGGAACGGCTTGCCGTCCCGTCCTGCATCGTCTCGCTGAGCCTGCGGCCCCACGACGGAAATGCAATTATTGAAATCGGCCCGGCACTCATCTTTCCGATTCTGGAAATCATTCTTGGAGGAAAAGGAACCGCGGTCACCGAGATCTCAAATCGGGAAATCACCGAAATCGAGCAACAACTTCTCGATACTCTCTTCCGGGTTATCCTGAACGACCTCAAAGAAGCCTGGAAGGCTATCACCGCGATCAATTTCAAGATCGAAGCCATCGCCACCGTCCCGCAGAGCCTGCAGATCCTTTCGCCTACAGAGGCAGTAGTCGCTCTGGTTTTCGAGGTGGGAATCGGAGACCATATCGGCAAGCTGAACCTGGCCATACCGGCCATCAATATAAAAATGGTCGGTCAGCGATTCGATCAACAGTGGTCGTCGCGAAGGGCAGTGTCGAGCGAAGCCGATCGTTCACGCATGCTGGGATTTGTCGGCGAGGCGAACGTGACGCTCGACACCCGCTTGAGCGGCCCTCGTGTCGCGCTGCAACATCTGTTGAATTTACAGATAGGCGATTGTCTGCAGTTCGATTATCCGGTAAAGCGTGCAATCGATTGCCGGATGAACGGCATTGCCAAATTTCAGGGCCGCGTGGTCGAAAGTAACAACCGGAGAGCTTTTCTGGTGGAGGAATTACCGACGCTGCCGCGGACTCCCGCTACTCCCGAGAGCTGAATCTGTCTGGTCTTAAAAAGGAAGCAATTTTGAATAAACCTATCGAGAATCAATCTCCGGACGGGAGCATTTGTGGCTCGTCACAACCCGGCACGAATGTATTGTTCGATGTAGAGTTGCCCGTTACGGTGTCATTCGGCCGCGCCGAACGGCGCCTAATTGACGTGGCGGCGCTGACTCGTGGCGATTTGATCGAGTTGGACCGCACGGTGGAAGATCCCGTAGAACTGCTGATCAATAACCATGTCATCGCTCGCGGAGACATCGTAATTATCGAAGGCCACTACGGGTTTGTGATCACTGAAATTGTCAGCCTGGAGGAACGTTTACGGCAAAGTCAGGAGATCCTTGCCAATTAGAACGAGTTCTTGAACTGCTGTTACGCGAGGAGACGATGAGCCGGGTAAAGCAGATGTGCCGGGATGCCACCGAACGCCGAAAGCGAGTCTTTCCCTAGGTTCCTGCGCAGGGCAATCTGATCGGCGCCATTACGGGCTTCGACAGTCACCGAGGAAAGTGTACGCCTGACTGTAAAGGCTTTGCTAGCTGAATATGCCTGCTGAAGCGCGGCGATGTTCCAGCCCTCCGCGTCGACAATGCGCAAACAGCCGCTTTCTCCAACCAGAATGGCAATCTCGCAGGGCGAATTGTTTTCGTCCGAAGCAGCCGTTTCAAGGATACCGCCGGCATCGTGGAGGAATGGGCTCACGACTCATATATCGGACAGTTCCCGAAAAGCTTCGGAGTCGAAGCTTATTCCTCGATCTGGCGGTCGCGATTGGATTGCCGGACCCACTTTGCGGATGTGAACTCAGATACCAGTTCTTCGAGTTCGCGATTTTGGCCGGTCAGCCAGTCGACCTTCCGGCGATCGCGAAGATTCTCAAGCAGGCGAACACTCGTTTGCGCCCCCCGGACGGCCACTTTTTGCCGTTCGATGTCCCTCGCTATCTGAGCGATGGCGGCGTGCAGCTCCGCGCGCTCCCGATCGGAGCGCAAACGATAGAGTTCAAGGGCGTTCAAATCCGCTGCCGGTAAAAGCGTCTGGCGTGTCGTTTGGAGGATCGCTTCGCGCAACTGTTGCTCCTTCAGATGGACTGCCTCGCGGAGATTCTCTTCTCGCCGGCGAAGCGCTTCGATCTTCGCTTTCTCCATCTTCAGTTGCGCCTCGCGGAGTTTCAGAACTCGTTCGGGACGAAAAACGAACTTCGGCATGCTTAGCCTAAGGCCTGTGAAAGCTGGCTGAGTTGATTCAACGTCTCGTCCCGGCTGGAGGGCACGCCGGCATCCTGCCGCAAGAAGTCTAAAATTTCTGATCGAGTACCGATGCACCGATCGAGCTTCGGGTTGGCCCCCGCGACGTATGCTCCCAACTGAATCAGGTCCTCCGAATCCTTATAGGTTGAGAGGGCGTCCCGTAACCGGCGGGCGTTGTCGTTCTGCTGCGGCGTCGATATTGCCGATTGAAGCCGGCTGAGGGAGTTCAAGATATCAATCGCCGGATAGTGGCCGGCCGCGCCAAGCTGTCTCGAAAGAACGATATGTCCATCGAGAAGCCCGCGGACGGCGTCGCAGACCGGTTCATTGAAGTCATCACCTTCAACCAGAACCGTGAAGAAGCCGGTGATGGAACCTGCCGGAAAATTGCCCGCGCGTTCAAATACCTTCGGCAGCATGTGGAATACAGACGGGGTATAACCTTTTTGACTTGGTGGTTCCCCAGCCGCGAGCCCGATCTCTCGCTGGGCCATAGCAAGCCGCGTTACGGAATCCATCATGAGTAGGACGTTGGCGCCCCGATCGCGGAAGTACTCCGCAATGGCGAGCGCCACGAACGCGGCGCGTACGCGAAGCGGCGCCGGGCGGTCGGACGTAGCAACGACGGTAACGGCGCGTTTCATGCCTTCCTGTCCTAATTCCCGCTCAAGAAACGCACGAACTTCGCGATTGCGTTCTCCGATAAGGGCAATGACGGTCACATCCGCTGTGTTGTGCTTACAGATGGCGCCGAGTAATGTGCTCTTTCCGACCCCACTCCCTCCAAAGAGGCCGACACGCTGCCCTTTACCGCAAGGCAACATACTGTCGATGGCGCGAATCCCCGTTACCAGGGGTTCCGTTATGTGTTCACGGTCTAGCGGACTAGGAGCGGGACGATAAAGATCGTACGATGTTTCAGTGGCGATGGCGGGGCCGCTATCCATGGGTTGGCCAAAGCCATCGAGTACACGGCCCAGCAGTGCGGTCCCAACGGCAACGCGCGAATCTTCACTCCGCGCGACGATATGGTCTCCCGGTTGAAG
Organism: Bryobacteraceae bacterium; assembly: GCA_025927575.1. Lineage (GTDB taxonomy): Bacteria > Acidobacteriota > Terriglobia > Bryobacterales > Bryobacteraceae > KBS-96. Next base: position 35,663 of record JAICLJ010000023.1, read on the forward strand.
GCCGTCCGTTTCTTCAAGGGGCATCGACAGAATACGGCGCTCGCGGAAGCCGATCACCTGGGTCCGGATGCGGCGGCCGTCAAGGGTCTGAATTTCGCAGAAATCGCCGATCGCGACAGCGGGCCCCTTGGATTCGATCAGCAGTCCGGTCACTTCCGTGACCTCGCCCCGCCAGATTCCCGTGCTCGCCCGGTCTACTTGGCCGATATAACTCTGGATGTCAATCGATAGCGACATCAGACTTTCGAAGACGGTCCGTAAGGCCGCGTTCGATTTCTTTTAGATTAGTGTCCACGGAGACATCAAATTCTCCCCGGATCGTCTCTATGATCAGACTGCCGGCCTCAAGCTTTGGCTCAGGCGCAATTTCCACTGCGGACCCGGGATGCAGTTGAGCAAGTCTTTGCTGCAACACTTCCCGGTGACCAGGGTGTACCCGGATTTTAATAATGTCGCGCGCGTTCATTCGCTCAAGAGCGACGCGAATCAATCCCGCTATGGCCTCCGGATCTGTATTTAATTCCCGATGCAGCACCTTCCGGGCAATGGCCAACGCCAGTTGCAGAAGATCCGCCTCCGCTTCATCCCGTAATTTACGCTTGACCCCGCGTACTTCGTCGATCGAGTGTGCAAGGCGAGCAAGCATCGCTTCCACCTGAGCAGCCGCCTGCTGCCGGCCGGAAGCCTCCCCATCCTGAAACCCTTGCCGACGTGCTTCCTCCACCTGCCGTTCAATGCTCGCTTCCAACTCGGCTACGCGCGCGTGCATCTGTCGTGCCTGTCCTTCGTCGTTCGCCAAAAGCGCGCGCGACGATTGCTGCGCTTGCGCACTCAAAGCCGGTGCTGATGCCGAACCATAGGATATGGCCTCCGGTGTCGCGCCTGGACGCCACCGTACCGCCTGTACCTGGAGGCGGCTGCCGCCGCGCAGCACTTTAGACAACATACTGATCGCCGCCTGCGGCGCGTAAGCTGACAACGCCCTCGGATTCGAGCTTTCTCAACGTCGATATTACTTCTTGTTGAGCAAGTTCCACGTCTTTGACTCGCACAGCACCAAGCGCATCCATATCCTCTCTCATCATTTCAGCGCCGCGCTCCGACATGTTTTGCATGAAATGATCCTTCAGTTGGTCCCGGGTTCCCTTTAGCGAGAGCATTAGAGTCTTGCGGTCCACGCGGCTCATCAGTTCTCTGATTGCATTTTTATCCAGCGACAACAGATCGTCAAAGACGAACATAAGCTGGCGGATTGTTTCAACCAGGCTGGGGGCATTGTGTTCAATGGACAGCATCAATTCCTTACTGGCATCGGAGTCGAGCCTGTTAAAGATCTCCGCGACCGCATGAACGCCGCCATACGATTCCCGGCTAAATTCGCCAAGGGCATTCAGCTTCTGACCAATGACAGTGGCAATCTTGTTGATCACATCGGGACTTATCTGGTCGAGGCTGGCTACGCGTAACGCGATATCGGCCCGTTGCGCCGCCGGTAAAGAGGACAAGAGAGCGGCTGCCTGATGAGGATTGAGATGCGAAAGAACCAAGGCTATGGTTTGTGGATGCTCCGCATGAAGAAACTTGGCGAGTTGCTGGGGGTCTGCTTTCTGCAGTGCATCGAAGTTCGCCATATCGTGTCCGAGCGCGCCAATCAGCCGCTCTACCATCTTCTTCGCTACTTCGGTCCCGAAAGCATTCATCAACATATTTCTGGCGTAGTCGATGCCGCCTTTGACCACATAATCACGAACCGTGGTCATTTGGAAGAACTCTTCAAGCACCGCTTCCGATTGTTGGGCGGGAACGCTCTTCAGGCGCGCTACTTCGCGCGTGACTGCCTGGACATCGTGTTCAGACAATTGTTTCAGCAGATCGGCGCTGGTCTGTTCGCCAACCGACGCGAGCAAAATAGCCGCTTTGCGGATGCCGGTTAGCGGGGAGTCTGCCTCCGGTTGTGAGATGGCGATGTTTGACACGGGAGCTATGTATTCTCCTGTATCCAGCTCTGAAGAATGTTAGCCGGCACAGCAATATCTTTCTTCGCCGATTCCCGGATCTCCTTCCGGAGAAGTTCGCTCTTTCGAGTGGAAGCTCCAGACAGCTTCAATGTTGCCTGCGCCGCCAGTTGAGCGTTTTCCCGCTCGGCGGCATTCAACGCGTCGGGCGCCGGACCGCTGCCGAGAGCCGGATGTAACTGTACCGGGGCGGACTTTCTTTTCTTTTTTAGCCAAACCAGGCCCGCGCATGCGATGAACAAAGCCACGGCCGCTCCCGCCGCTGCTGACATATAGACGCTGGGATTGCGAAGTGATTCGCGCAGATTCTGGGGCTTCGGCGCCGCCGGCGTGGAATGCGGAGCAACACCGGTCGCCTCCAAAACAGTGGCTTCAAAGGGAACCGAACTCACCACAATCTGATCGCCGCGCTCCTGCACAAATCCAGTCAAACCGGCTACGACGTCGTGAACTGCCTTTTGAAGTTCCGCAGTCGGTGGTACAAGCGTAGCCTTTCGGTTCTTGCCGGCGCCCGACCATCGGATATTCTGGTCCAGCAACACCGATACCGAGATCCGCTTTATGCCCCCTTCCGGCAAGTGCGTCTTTCGGATCAAATGGCTGGTCTGGTAAGTTACGTTTTCTGTCCGGCGACTCGTTGTGGAAGAGGGGCCGCTCGCGGGCCGGGCGGCAGGCCGCGGCAAGTTAGTTGCCGTACCGGGAATTCCGGCTATCGCGCCGCCGCCGGAACCGACCACGTCCTCGGATTTCTGCGAGCTAACAATCACGGACTTATTCGGATCGAATGTCTCTTCGCTCTGCTCGGCGCTCGTGATATCGCAATCGACGGTCACGCCCGCGCGAAACTTGTCGCGGCCCAGCATTGGCACAAGTGAAGAATTGATCTTCTCCAGGAAATCGCGTTCAATTGTTTGCCGGCGGCTGTTAGCTGCATCGGATGCATCTTCTTCAGGCGAGCGTTTGCGGTGGCTGAGCAATACGCCGGCTGTGTCAACGACGGATACATCACTCGGATCCAAGTCTTCAACGGCGTTGGCGACTAGTTGTTGAATAGCTATGACGTTTCGCGGCAAGAGCTCGCCGCCAGGCTTGAGGGATACGACAACACTCGCTTTCGCCGGTTCCCTCTGATCGACAAAGACGGAGTTCTGCGCCTGCGTCAGATGCACACGGGCCTGATCGATGCACTCAAGGGTGCCGATCGATCGCTCCAGTTCTCCTTCCAAAGCTCGCAGATAGTTTATGTGCTCGACAAACTCTGTCGCGCCGAAGTTGGTTTTATCAAACAGCTCAAACCCGATGCGTCCCGATTTCGGTAGTCCCGCGGCCGCCATGTCTAGCCGCAACTCCGCAACTTTTGCGGAAGGAACGGAGATGACGCCCCCGGTTTCGGACAATCGGTATTCAGTCCCGCTTTCCTTAATCTTTTGGACAATGACAGACGCTTCCGCGGGAGCGACACCGGTGAACAGCGGCTTAAAATCCTGCTGATGCCGCCATGAGGTGAATGCGTAGACGCTGAGGAGGGCGAACAGCGCGGCGATACCGGTCGAGATCTTCTGTTTTAGCGAGAAGCTCGCGAACAACTTCTTAATCTGATCCATTCGCGGTGCTCAGCCTCAGAGCTGCATCTTCATGATTTCCTGGTAGGCCGACACGATCTTGTTTCGTATCTGCATGCCCAGATCGAAAGCGATGTCGGCACGCTGGGTGGCGATCGCAACATTGTGCAGCTCCTCGCCTTGCCCGGAAAGGAAACGCTGGATGGACTGGTCCGCATGGGACCGCTGTGCTTCAACTTGCGTGATCGCCGAACTCAGAAGCGAGCCGAAATCAACGGACTTATTCTGAGAGCCTGGCGTGACGGGAGCAATTGAATCGACGCTGAGAAGTTGCGGCGCGTGGCCGATGGATGAAATTGGGATGGACATATCCGATTACTTCAACAAGTCGATCGAACGCTGGATCATTTCTTTCACTGACGTCATGGACGCCACGTTAGCTTCGTAACCGCGTGAAGCGCCTAGTAGGTCTACCATTTCCTCTGCCGGGTTCAATCTCGGTAATGACACGTAGCCATCGGGGCCGGCATCAGGATGACCGGGCATGTAGCGGCGTTCCGGCGCCCGCTGGTCGACTATGATGTCCGATACGGTCACGCCCTGAGATTCGCTATCTCCCGCCTCAGCTAGTACACCGGCAAACGGAGAAGCAACCGGCTCCGACTGGAATACGACGTCTTTCCGGCGGTATGGACCTCCGGCCGGAGTACGGGTTGTTTCGGCATTCGCTATATTTTCAACCAACAGCTCGGCGCGAACTCGCTGGGCGTTCATTCCTGAAGCGCTGACGGATAATGCGGAGAAAAGGCTCACGATCCCTGTCCTTCATTGATAGCCGATTTCAAAATTTGAAATCGACTTCGCAACAGATTGGTGACCGCGGAAAAACGAATCGAGTTTTCCGATAGTAGCCGCGCTTCCCGATCGAGGTTTACGCTGTTGCCGTCGTTTTTAATTCGAATGCCGGTTACTTCCTGGGGATGAATGGCGGAGCCACCTTGCAGCAACGCCTGGAACTCGGACTGGAAGTCCAGATCGAGAGTTCGGTAGCCGGGAGTGTCCGCGTTCGCAATGTTCGAGGCAACGAGCTTCTGACGGCTCGCGGTGACATCGAGATATTTCTCGAGCGAGTTCGATACCGGGTCTAGCA
>JAICLJ010000185.1 GCA_025927575.1 Bryobacteraceae bacterium
AGCGATGCCCTGAACACTTTGGCGCAATTACAGCGCGAGTATCCGCAAAGTCATTGGCTTCGGGATAGCAAGGCGCTTCAGCTCGAATTGAAGCAGCAAACGGGAGTGCATGTCTCGCTGGCGTCCGAAACAGATGAAGATTTGAAACTATTGGCGATCAACGGTTTGATGCACTCCGAGCCTGACAAGGCGATGCCGCTCCTCGAAAAAGTCCTGAATGAAACGAAGAATCCCCCCCGCGTGCGCGAGCGCGCTCTATTCGTGCTGGCTCGCTCCGATTCGCCGCAGGCGCGCGCCGAGGTGATGCGCGTCGCCATGGGGTCGAGCAACCCCGATTTGCAAATGAAAGCCGTCGAGTATCTTGCGGTCTCCGGAGACAAGAAGGATTCGGCCACGTTCACGAATATCTACCGGAACACTTCCGATCCCTCCATAAAGCGTGCCTCGTTACAAGCCTTGTTCATGCGGAAGGATGAGAATGCTCTCGTGACGCTTGCCAGGGGCGAAACGAACGAGGACTTGCGCCGGCAGGCGATTCAGCTTCTCGGCGCGATGCGAGCGGCCGGACCGCTTGCTACGCTCTATTCCACTGAGAACTCGTCCGACGTGCGGCGCAGTATCATCGACGCACTGTTCGCGGGCGGCGACGCAAAGCAATTGGTCAGCCTGGCGCGAAGCGAATCCAATCCGGAGCTGAAGCGCCAAGCCGTCGAGCGCCTTTCTATGATGCACTCCAAAGACGCGGATGCCTACCTGATGGAGTTGCTCAACAAGTAAGTACTTACCGGCCGCTGCCTGTTGTGGCAGGCGCTTCAGCGCGCCGCGGGGAACTTCAGTTCACCGTTTCCACTCCCGCAGGCTGCCGGCTGAAGACCGGCAGCGGCAACGATCAATCGTGCGCCACGCCCATAGTTCAACCGGCGACCTTACCTCGCGTTATAAATCTAACAATTGCATGCGCACGCCGCGCCAGTTCTGCAAGAAAGTTCTACGAAACTTATAGGACTCATCTAGGTATACGCCGGTAGCTGATGTATCGTGCGCTCGGTTATACTGAACGCACATTTGTATCTTGGCTCGCCAGGCATCTGTTACGGTCGCCTCACCGGACGGGCTCTCGGAGGTGGCTTTTGAAACGCCTGCTATCGCTTTGTATTCTTTCCACGTGCCTATTCACGGTTCCGTCGTGGGCAATGGACTGGAAACCGATTTCCCCGGAAGATCTTGCCTTAAGAAAGGCGCGCGTCGACCCGGCCGCGGATGCGGAAGCCCTGTTCTGGGAAATAACAGTTGCCGACGCCGCTTCAAACAACCAGTATCCGTACACGATGTATACGCATTATCTACGGATCAAAATCTTTACCGATCGCGGCGTGAAGGAGTTCGGCACGGTCGATCTCGATTACGCGGGAAAGGAACACATCAGCGATTTAGCGGCCCGAACGATTGAGCCGGATGGGTCCATACAGGAACTGCAAAAGGACGCGGTGTTCGATCGGGTTGTCGTGAAAGGACATGGCCTCAAGGTTCATGCGAGGTCATTTGCCATGCCCGGAGTGAAACCCGGCGCCATCATCGAATACCGGTGGCGTGAGAGCCACGACAATGAATTGGCGAATTACGTTCGATTGCCGGGACAGCGCGACATTCCCATCGAGCATCTGGTCTATCATCTGAAGCCTCTGGAGAATCCATATTTTCCGTATCGAATGCGCTACCAGACGTTTAACATCGATCTTTCGCCATTCAAAGCGGAGCGAAGCGGCTATTTCACTTCGACGGTAAACAACATTCCGGCCTATCGCGAGGAACCCGACTCGCCGCCTGCCGACCAAGTCCGGTCCTGGGTGCTGATCTATTACGAGCAGGATAAGAAGGAAACACCGGATAAATTCTGGAAATCGGAAGGGAAACGCCTTTATGGTTATTACAAGCCATTCGTCAAAGTGAATGGAGACGTGAAGGCGCTCGCCGCCCAAATCACCGCCGGGGCTAAGTCGCCGGCGGATCAATTGCGGTTCATCGAAATTTACTGTCAGAAGAATATCAAGGATTTGAATGGCAATTCGGTGACAGAAGCCGACCGCGAGTTGGCGAAAGAGAATCACAACACCGCCGACACACTCAAGCGCGGCATCGGGACGCCGATGGACATACAACTCGCCTTTGCGGCGCTGGCCATGGCGTCCGGCTTCGAAGCGAGGGTCGCGTGTCTGCCCGATCGTGGGTCCATGTTCTTCGAGAAGACCATGATGAGCACTTATTATCTGCCCGTCCGCGACATAGCTGTCAAGGTCGACGGGCACTGGCGGTTATACGACCCGATGTCGCGGTATATCGAGCCCGGCCGAACGCGATGGCAGGAAGAGGGAGTAGATGCGCTGATCACCGACGACAAGAATCCTGAATGGGTGAACAACCCGATGACGGCTCCGCTCTCATCGCAGCACCAGCGTGCCGCAAAGCTGCGCCTGGGTGAAGATGGCTCGCTGGACGGCGACGTCACCGAGCTTCTGACGGGACATCCCGCCGAGATCTGGCGCTGGCAAAACAGGGACCGCTCCGTGCAGGATCGCGAGGAGCAACTTCGGACTGACGCAAGGAATCGATTGCCAGGCGCCGAGGTGACTCAAATCAAGCTGAGCGACCCCGCCGACCTCGCGCAAACGGTTTCACTCGCGTATCACATAAAAGTTCAGGGATACGCCACGCGCACCGGCAAGCGCCTCTTTGTAACTCCTGCGTTTTTCGAGTTCAATGAAGCCGCGCGATATTCGAGCGGAGATCGACGATACTACATCTGTTGGGATTACCCGTGGTCAGAGATCGAAAACGTCAGCATTCAAGTGCCGGACGGATTTTCGCTCGATCACGCGGACGCGCCAGGAAGTTTGATTTTCGACCCCGTCGGTAGTTATACGGTCAAGATAAGTAAGACCTCCGATAATCACGTGCTCTATCATCGCGAGTTGATTGTCGGACAAAGTGGGAATATCCTTGTGCCTCGAACAAGTTACCCGAACCTGAAGAAACTGTTCGATGGCATCCACGACCGCGATTCGCACCTCCTGACTCTAAAGATGCAGACGACGACCGTGGCAGGAGCGAAGTAATGGCGGCCGTGAAAAAGCTGGCTTATCTCAGCCTGTTCGCAATGGCGGCCTCTCTACAGGCGGCCGATACCGCGCCGGATTGGGTTCAGGAACTCAGCGGGCGTTCGCTGCCTGCTTATCCCGCTGAAGTTCGTTCAGTCACCCTGCTCGATGAGGCTCGCACTTCTATCGATTCGATCGGCAAAACAATCACTCAATTCCGTCAGGCCGTTCGAGTGACGAAGCTTGAAGGCCGGCGCGATGCCATGGCGAGCATACCCTATCTGAAAGGCAATAGCAAAATTCGAGACTTCCGGGCCTGGCTAGTAGAGCCGAACGGATTTGTAAAAGCCTATGGCAAGGACAATACGGTCGATGTCGCCATGGAGGCGAGCTTCGAGCTATACGACGAATATCGCGTGCGCCTCATCGAGGCGCGTAATCCTGAGGTGGGCTCTACATTCGCCTGGTCTGCCGAACTGGACGAAACCCCCGTTGTGCCTCAGTTCAACTGGTTCTTTCAGGGGCGTGAACCGGTCCTGCTCTCGCGCTATGTGGTTACGGTGCCTGCGGGGTGGACCGCCAAAGGCACGACGTTTAACCATGCAGCGATTGAGCCTCATGTTGAAGGGAGCACGTTCACCTGGGAGTTGCGCGATCTGCCATTGATTAAGAAAGAGCCGGGAAGTCCGAGCCTACTTTCGCTGGCGCCCCGTTTGGGTATCACGTTTAGTCCGTCGAATCGCGCTTCGAATGCCCCAAAACTGAGCACGTGGACGGATGTCTCCGCCTGGATGAGCACCCTGACCGATCCGCAGGCGCAGGCGAACGAGCCGATGATCGCGATGGTAAAGGAACTGATCGCGCCCGCGAAGACCGATTATGAGCGCATTCAGGCGATCGGCCATTACGTCCAGAACATAAAGTATGTAGCGATAGAAATCAACCTTGCGAGGGGCGGCGGTTATCAGCCGCATCTCGCCTCGGACGTATTCGCCAGGCAGTATGGGGACTGCAAAGATAAAGCCAATCTGATGCGCGCCATGTTGAAGGTGGCGGGCATCGATTCCTATCTCGTCAATATCTATTCCGGCGATCGGAACCATGTACGTCCCGAGTGGGCGTCGCCATTCCAGTTCAATCACGCCATCATTGCAGTGAGGGTGGGAAGTGATATTTCTACTCCGTCAGTGCTGGCCGATTCCCCGGTGGGACGCCTGCTTTTCTTTGATCCAACGGACGAGAGCACGCCCGCAGGAGATCTGCCTGACGATGAACAGGGAAGCTTTGCGCTAATCGTTGCGGGAGAGCGAGGCGGCATCGTGCAAGTCCCTTCCGCGCCGCCGGAAACAAACCGATCCGATGTGACCGTCACGGCCACACTCTCCGAAACAGGCGAACTGGACGCCAGCGTGACGGAACGGAACAGGGGCCAGCGCGCCGCCTCTCTGCGCCGTCTTTACGCGCACAAACAGCAGGTTGATTTCAAAAAGGAAGTGGAGGCCTGGCTTGTCGAGACATCGAAGGAAATCAATCTAACTCAGCTTGAAACAAAAGACGCTTTCGACAAAGAGCAGTTTAGCCTCGACATCGCCTTCAAAGCTCCAAATTATGCACAGATCATGCAACAGCGGCTGCTGGTGTTTCGGCCGGAGATCGTCCAACGCTGGAACGAAGTTGTGATCCAGACGGATCCGCGAACTACGCCGGTGACGCTCGACGCCGAGTGTTACCACAAACAGGTGCGAGTGAAACTGCCCGCCAGTTTTAAAGTTGACGAGATGCCCGACGCGGCGAGTTTTAGCGCTCGATTTGCCAAATACTCTTCCAATTACAAGCTCGACGGAGGCGATCTTCTCTTCACGGAAGAACTGGACGTCTCGGCTGCGACAATTACGGCCGAGCGGTATCCGGAGGTAAAGACATTCTTCGAGCACGTTGCCGGCGCAGAACAGGCGCCACTAGTGCTCATTAAAAACTAGCTCAACTTCGCCAAAACCGATCCTATTTCACAATCGCAGATCGAGTCTTGAACCTCAGAGCTTGACGGGCGGCAATAATGCGTTTCATGGCAACAAACATTTGCGCGTAACAAAGAATAACTACTATCGTCTATAGACCTTAGTATTCACGGGCCCGTAGCCGGGCTAACGGTCGCTCATGGGGAGAGTGATCGAGTATTGCTTCAACATGTCCGGGGGTGTGGAACATGGACTTCTGGCCGTTGGCCCCGAAGTTCAGTACAAAAGTCCTCGTACTGCGTGCACACAGAGCGATCCAGAGCTTTGCAACCAATAGAACAGTCTGCCTTTATGCTTAGGAAAGCGGCCCATGCTATTGAAACTCAAGGTAGAAGAGGCGTTACAATGACGCTCCGGTACGGCCGTCTTCCGTCGTATTTAATGACTCGTCTAGTCCTTACGACAGCACTGTTGGATTCCAAATAAGTTCAGCGCAGAAGGGGACTTGAACGAACTCCAATCCGAAAATACAATCAAAATCACTCATAACCGCACTGACCCCCTGCGGACTACTGTCCGGCGGGGAGATTAAGCTTATTCTCTTTCATAAAACCAGGAGTTGGCGCATGACCAATAATTTCCCTTTAAGTACTAATGTAGAGATCGGGGAGCAAATATATGATCTTATCGTCGAACTTTACCCGATTTGCCGTAGTCTCACCGGCGATGGCGTCCGCGAAACGCTATCGCGTATTGAAGAACGGATTCCGCTTGACATATACGAAGTGCCAAGCGGCACGCCCGTGCTGGACTGGACAGTGCCGAAGGAATGGAACATCCGGGATGGGTACATTCGAGGCCCACGAGAAGACCTAATTGTCGATTTCCGGCGTTCGAGCCTTCATGTGCTTGGGTACAGTATCCCGATTGAAGGCCGGTTCCAACTCAACGAGTTGAAGGAACATCTCTTCACGGATCCCGAACACCCCGATTGGATTCCTTTTCGCTACTCCTACTATGACGAAAACTGGGGATTCTGTTTACCCCATCGCCAGTTGGAGCAATTGGAAGACGGCGAATATGAGGTAATGATCGATTCCACGCTCGAAGATGGCTCGTTGACCTATGCGGAATGTTATATTCCGGGGGCCAGCACTGACGAGGTTCTAATCTGTGTACATATCGATCATCCGGCAATGTGTAATGACAATCTTTCGGGAGTGGCGGTTGCTACCTTTCTGGCGGAACGCCTTGCCCGAGCCGAGCGGCGCCTTTCCTACCGCTTTCTTTTCATCCCCACCACGATCGGATCGATTACGTGGCTCAGCCGGAACGAACAAAACCTGGAGCGAGTGAAGCACGGACTCGTGCTCGTGTGCATCGGTGATGCCGGCGGTTTCACTTATAAGCAGAGCCGCCTCGGAAATACTGAAATCGACAGGGTCATGAATTATGTGTTGCAGCAGTCGCAGGAAACACATAAAGTTGTGGAGTTCTCACCGTTTGGTTTCGATGAGCGACAGTTCTGTTCGCCTGGATTCAATCTGCCTGTCGGGTCCCTGTCGAGAAGCGCCAACGGTAAATATCCGCAATATCACACCTCAGCGGACAATCTGGAGTTGATGATCCCGGAGAAACTCGCCGCTTCTCTCGAATTGTGCGAATCTGCCATCGAGATTCTTGAAGGCAATGTCAAATATTTGAATGTCAACCCGAAGGGAGAGCCCCAATTGGGGAAGAGCGGCATCTATCGAAAAGTGGGAGGCGCCATCCCCGAGAGGAGCTTAGTCACGATGTTCTGGGTTCTGAACTATTCGGACGGCGAGCACTCCCTTCTCGATATTGCGGAGCAGTCGGGCACGCCGTTTCGCGAAGTTCGTCAGGCGGCCGATCTTCTTTTCGAGCACGATCTTCTGGTTCCGTGTGAAGCGGACGCGATAGACGCATCCAAGGCAACCAGCAACGGCAATCGGCACAGCTCAATAGCCATCAAAGCGAGCCTGTAATGCTTTACGCCGGTGATGCGGCGCATTCAGAAACTCACGGAGCGGGCGAGACGGAGGGCGCCCAGCCCGGTTCGCCACATGCGGGTCGCACTGAAGCCGCTGCTTAGCGGGCACCTGAAGATCAGTCGCCAACCGCGCAAATTTGATTAGGCGACTAGCTTTTTCACGACGTTGCCCGCGACATCAGTCAATCGAAAATCGCGTCCCTGAAATCGATAGGTCAATTTCGTGTGTTCGATGCCCATCTGGTTCAGGATGGTAGCGTGCAAATCGTGAACGTCCACCGGATCTTCGCTGATGTTGTAACCGAGTTCGTCGGTCTTGCCGACCGTGATGCCGGGCTTGATGCCGCCGCCAGCCATCCACATTGTGAACGCGCGCGGATGATGATCGCGGCCCAGGAATTTGGAATGATTTCGTGCCTCGTTCATGGGGGTGCGTCCGAATTCGCCGCCCCAGACGACGATAGTGCTGTCGAGCAGGCCCCGCTGCTTCAAGTCTTTGATGAGCGCCGCCGCCGCACGGTCCGTTTCCTGGCAGAGGCTCGGCAGCCGGTTCACGATGTCATCGTGGCTGGATGTACCATGGTTGTCCCATCCGCGGTGATAAAGCTGCACGAACCGCACGCCGCGTTCAACGAGCCGCCGTGCCAGCAGGCAGTTGTTCGCGAATGACTTCTTTCCCGGCTGCGTCCCATACATTTCGTGAATAGACGCCGGCTCTTCTGAAATATTGACCAGCTCCGGCACGCTCGATTGCATGCGATAGGCCATCTCGTAGGAAGCGATGCGCGTCGTGATTTCGGGATCGCCATTTGCCGCCAGGTGCGCTTCGTTCAAATTCTTCAGGAGATCGAGCGATGCGCGCCGCGATTTTGGCGAAACGCCTTCGGGGTTCGTGAGAAATAGGACCGGGTCGCCTTGCGAACGAAATTCCACGCCCTGATATAGGGTGGGCAGGAAGCCGCTCCCCCAGCAGGCCTTCCCTCCGTCGGGCTGATTCTCGCCCGAAATGAGCACGACAAAGCCCGGCAAGTCCTTACACTCACTGCCTAGACCGTAGGTCATCCAGGCGCCCATGCTCGGACGTCCGATGATCTGAAAGCCGGTGTTCATGAAGATCTGTGCAGGCGCATGGTTGAACTGCGTCGTGTGCATGGACTTCACCACCGCGATCTCGTCGGCGACTCCCTGCAAATGCGGCAGCAATTCGGAAATTTCCAAGCCGGAGTTTCCGCATCGCTTAAATTCGTACGGCGATCCCAGCAGCTTCGGCGTGCCTTTGATAAACGCGAACCGCTGGCCCTTCATTAGTTCCTGCGGAACGTTTTGGCCATCGTATTTCTGGAGGGTCGGTTTAAAGTCGAGTAGATCGACCTGGGACGGCGCGCCCGCCATGAACAAATAAATGACGCTCTTCGCTTTCGCCGGGAACATCGGCGCTTTCGGCGCGAGCGGATTCACAGTGCTTGGCCCCGTCTCGGCAAAGAGCGCTTCGTTCAACAATCCTGTGAGCGCTGAGGCGCCAATCCCGAAACCCGCCTGCCGGAAAAAATGACGCCTCGTGGAAGCTAACAGCATTTCATCTGGCGGGCTGATCGATGTCTTTTTCATGGGATCTAGTCTTTCGAAATCGTTTCGTCCATGTTCAACAGGACATTTGCGACCATCGTCCACGCAGCCAGCTCCGGCGCGTTTTCAACGGCACTTTTTTGATCTGAGACCACTTCGCGAGCCTCTACCGGATTCTGCCGGTAATGGGCAAGCTGCTGTTCGTGGAAAGCCAGCACGCGATCCAATTCGTTCTTTGCGGGTTTACGTGCCACGACTAGCCGAAAGCCATAGGCGATGCGCTCTGCGTCGCTGGTTCCGCCTTCGGAAACCATGCGTTTCGCCATTGCCCGGGCAGCGTCGAAGAAATACGGATCGTTTAAAGTTGTCAACGCCTGGAGCGGCGTGTTCGTTCGCACCCGACGCACTGTGCAGAACTCGCGGCTGGGCGCATCGAAGGTAATCAGGCTCGGATACGGAGCGCTGCGCCGCATAA
>JAICLJ010000017.1 GCA_025927575.1 Bryobacteraceae bacterium
GCCGTGATGAGCGAACGACAAGCCACACGAACCGCGCAAACGGATGCGCAGGGCTTCTATAGCTTCATCGGTCTGCCACCCGGACACTACCAGGTCACTTTTGAGGCAAATGGTTTTCAGAAGCAGGTGCAATCGGGCGTTCAGCTGACGGTAGGTCAGAACGTGCGCGTTGACGGCAACCTGAGCGTCGGAACGGTGCGCAATGAAGTGGAGGTCGGCACGGCGGCTCCGCTTGTCGATACAGTCTCCACCACGCTGTCGGGTCTGATTGACGACCGCCGTGTTGTCGATCTGCCCCTGAATGGCCGCAACATCATGGGCCTCGCGGCGATCCTCCCGGGAGTGACCAACGTCAGTGCTCCGCAGCAGATGAGAGATGCCCGGGGCGGAAGCGAAATGGACGTCAACGGCGGACGGCCGAACATGAACATGTTCACCTTCGATGGAGGTTACTTCAATAATCCGTCGCGAAATACCGGCATTAACTATCCGCCGCCCGACGCCATCCAGGAAGTCCGCATTCTGACGCATAACTTTAGCGCCGAGTTCGGCCATAATCCGGGATCGCAAGTGGAAGTGCTTTCGAAAGCGGGCACAAACTCCTTTCATGGATCGGCCTGGGAGTTTCTGCGTAACGACGCGCTGAATGCCCGGGACTTCTTCTCGCCGCGCGTGCCCGCCGAAAAGCAGAATCAATTCGGCGCCGCGGCTGGCGGCCCCATCGTCAAAGACAAGATTTTTATTTTTGGCTCCTATCAGGGCCTGACGAATCATCAGGAAGCGCAAAGCGTGCAGGCGTCGGTCCCAACGGAAGCACAGCGCAACGGCGATTTCACGGGCCTCGGCGAAACACTCGTGAATCCCGTTAATCCGCTCACGGGCGCTCCTCTGACGGATGCAAATGGCAACCCGTGCGTCGCGGGAAATCGCATTGCGCCGGGCTGTATCAGCCCTGTCGCGAAGAATCTGCTGCAGTACGTGCCCACATCGTCAACAGGATCGCTCGTCTCGCTCGCTCCAAGTCCGTTGAACGAGAACCTGGGGATGCTGCGCCTTGACTGGAACCAGAGCGATAAACATCACATCTTCGGGCACTACTATCAGAACGAAAATAGTAAATCTACCCCGTTCGCGGGCGGCAACATTCCCGTCTACATCGGTGAAAACTTCAATGTTGGAACGAAGCAGGGCACGATCAACGATACTTATACGTTCTCGCCAACGGTGATCAACCAGGCAATCTTTTCCGTTCTGAACAGCACATCGAGCGAGCTTGAAAGCAAGACCATCGATCCGTCGCAACTCGGTATCAACATGCCGCAATACCTGCCCAACGGCGGCGTCTCCGTGAACGTCGCAAGCGGCTTCACGCTCGGTTCCGGTACTCCGACACAGTTCTTAGGAACGAGTTATCAGATTAGCGACAGCCTTACCTGGATTAAAGGCCGCCACAGCTTCAAATTCGGTTTCGAATCGTTGTTTCTGAATTTCCGGCAGCTTTTCATCGAGGCGCCCAATTTCACGTTCAGCGGCGTGCAAACCGGCGATGCGACAGCCGATTTCCTGCTGGGCGCTTTCGACAGCTCGAATGTCGCATTCGGCCAGCGCGACAACAACGACTACACGACGTTCAATTCGTTCTACGCACAGGACGAGTTCAAAGTGAATCCCCGGCTCACTTTGACGTATGGCTTACGCTACGAGCCGTTTCTACCCTGGAAAGACCGTAACGATCGCATCAACACCGTCGTGCCGGGCGCTCAATCGAAAGTCGTGCCCGACGCGCCTCCAGGCATTCTTTTCCCGGGCGACGTTCCGAAGGGTCTGGCCTCCGCCGACCTCAACAACTTCGCGCCGCGCATTGGCCTCGCATGGGATGTCTTCGGGGATGGGAAAACCAGCGTTCGCGCCGGTTACGGCATCTATTACGAGAGCATCAACGCCGATTCCGTCGCGCAAGAGAACCCGCCTTTTGCCGGTTCTATCGGCACATTCCGTGGCAACATCGCCGATCCATTCGGATCGACGGGACAAACGGCGCCGCCCACCACTCTAAGCGGCCACTTCGGCTGCGTCCAGATCCCGGCGTATCCGTTCTACAATTGCCCGCTGTTCCCGTTGCCGGCCGGCGGCCTTTTCACGGGGCAAGGTTTGCGCAGCCCGTATATTCAGGAGTTCAATTTTTCCATCCAGCGTCAAATCACTTCGAGCACGATGATCGAGGCTGCCTACGCAGGCAAGATCGGAACGAAAATCGAAGCTCTGCGTCCGTATAATCCCGCACGCTATATTAACGATCCGATTACCGGCGACGCGCCTTCGCCGCAAAATGTGAATAACCGGGTCATCTATGAACCCGGCATTCTGAGCCCCCAAGGCTACCTGCTCGGCAACGATTTCCGGAGTTGGTACCACAGCTTCCAGGTGCAGGTGACCAAGCGGTTCAGCCACGACTTCTCCGTTCTCGGTTCCTACACTCTGGCGAAATCCATCGATTCGAGCTCGACCGACAATCTCGGTGGCTCGGTTGCCAATCCGTTCGATTTGCGCCAGGAGCGCGGCCGCTCCGATTGGGACCGCCGCCATTCGTTTGTCGCATCCTGGTTGTACACGCCGTCCATTCATTTCTCGAATAAGCTGACTAACGCTCTGCTGGGCGGTTGGACGTTCACTGCCATCCAAACCGTGCAGAGCGGACTGCCGATCACGTTCTATCAAGGGCAAGACGTCGCGCTCGACGGCACCTTCGGCGTGCAGCACGCGCAACTCGAACCGGGAGCTACCGTCAACAACATCCAGGTCGATCACCCAAATCGCAACGCGATGATCTCGGACTTTTTCAATCCAGCCGCGTTTGTTCCCGCGAATCTTGTGCCGCCCGGAACTTACGGGAACTCGGGACGCGGCATTCTCAGCGGACCGGCATTTGCCAATACCGACTTTTCCATCTTGAAAGATTTTGTGTTGCGCGAGTCCTTGAAGCTGCAATTCAGAACGGAAATGTTCAACGCCTTTAACCAGGTGAATTTGAGTAATCCGGATGCCACGGTAAACTCGGGAACTTTCGGCCAGATCCTTTCGACGGCAACGCCCGGACGACAGATTCAGTTCGCGCTGAAGTTGCTGTGGTAAAGAACGCGGGCTAAGACGGAGACGCCCACTCTCCCGAAAAATCGTTGTTACGCACGGTATCGTGCTGCTGCCGGTCTCTAGCCGGCAGTCGGTGGGAACGGAGATGGTGAACTGAAGTTCACCGCTGCACGCTGGAAGCGTGCGCCACACTGATGTGTTGGCGTGCTGGGTAGTTCAACTGGGCTTACGGCCTGTGTGCAGCGCGGCAATTCCTCCGGTGAGCAGTTCGAACGACACTTCTGCGAAGCCTGCCACTTCCATCATTTGCTTCAGCTGCGGCGCAGCCGGGAATTTGCCGATGGATTCCGGTAAATATGTATAAGCATCGCGCCGCCCGGATACCACTGAGCCGATCACCGGCAACAATACGCGGGAATAAAGGCGGTACGAGACCCGCATGAACCAGCTTCGCGGGTGAGAAAACTCGAGAATCGCGAGTATTCCTCCGGGCTTCAATGTCCGCACCAATTCGAGCAATCCCGCCTCGTAATTCGCGAGATTGCGAAAGCCGAACGCGATCGTGATCAGGTCCAGCGATTCGTCGCGCAAAGGCAGCGCGAGCGCATCCGCCTCAAAAAGCGGCGAGACCAATCGCCGGGCCGACGTTTTTCGCGCCGCTTCCACAAGCATGGGATGGCAGAAGTCGGCGCCCATCACGGCCGCCTTCGTATTCTTCTGCAGTTCGATGAGTACGTCGCCGGTTCCGCAGCAGAGGTCCAGCACCGCCGGACTTTGCTTTTCCAACACGGGCGCCACCGCCTTGAGCAAACGCGCGCGCCAACGCCTATCGATGTTGAAAGAGAGCAGATGGTTGAGAAGATCGTATCGTGGCGCAACGGCCGCAAACATCTGCTTGACCCACGCCGCCGCTTGCTGTTCGTCGTCCGTGCCGGGCGGCGTCGTGCCTCGTCCGGCGATTGCGGGATCGTTCACGCGCGGCCCGCGAAGGCAAGGTCGATCGCTTCGCGGATGAGGCGCGGTTCTATGCCCGAGATCACGGTGACCCTGCCGATCTCTTCTGGCAGCACAAAATGAATCTTGCCTTGAAGTGTTTTCTTGTCGTTTCCTAATCGCCGGATCAGGCGCTCCGGATCAAGATCGCTTGCGTCGGGTAACGGACCATACAAATGAACGGCCGCAACAATCCTGTCGCAATCGTTGGCGCTCAGTAAACCGACGAGCGATGCCAGATGAGCGGCGGCGATCATGCCCCAGGCAATCGCCTCGCCATGCAGGAAGCGCACGTACTCCGTTTCAGCTTCGATGGCATGGCCAATCGTATGTCCGAAATTGAGGATGCGCCGCAGCCCACTCTCGCACTCATCGGCGGAAACGACTTCGGCCTTGATTCGGACAGCCCCGGCGATGAGTTCGTCCACGAGCGCCGGATTCATTGCTAGCACCTCGTGAGATCGTTCGGCCATAAGATCGAATATTGCGCGATCCCGGATCACGCCGCACTTCAGTACTTCAAACAGCCCCGCGCGGAACTCGCGCTCGGGAAGCGTTGCGGTCAGATCGGGATCGATTAACACGGCGAGCGGTTGGTGGAAGCTTCCAATCAGGTTCTTGCCAGTTACCAGATTCACGCCTGTCTTGCCCCCGACCGCCGCATCCACTTGCGCCAGCAGAGTGGTCGGAATCTCCAGAACCGGCACGCCCCGCATAAAAATCGCGGCGAGAAAGCCCGCTACGTCGGTCACGATGCCTCCGCCGAAACCGATCACGATACTGGTGCGGTCGCCGTGGCGCTCCAGCATCTGCTCCGCGAGCAGCTCCACCGGCGCAAGCCGCTTGTTTTTTTCACCGCCGGGGAAAAACAAAACTTCCGTGGAGAGACCCCGTAAACTTTGCTCCAGTTTTTGGCCGTGGTACCGCCACACATCTTCTGTCGTTACTACGAAAAGGCCGCCGGCCTTTGCCGGAATATGCTTCGCCGCTTCGCTCAGGACGCCGCGCCGCACCACGCTCGGATACGTGCAGTGCGGCGTGTGGACTTCGAAGATAGGCATGTGTTCCCGTTGTACCATGGGTTATCGCCGCCTCATTTCAACGCATTGACACGGATTTCATTGTTGTCGGAGCAGGTGTAGCAGGCCTCCGGGCCGCCATCGAACTCGCTGCCGCGGGCCGCGTACTGGTCATCGCAAAGGATAGCCTTCAAGAGTCTTCATCGGAATATGCGCAAGGTGGAATCGCCGCAGCTCTCAACGACGACGACGAGGTACATCTTC
The DNA here is from genome assembly GCA_025927575.1 of Bryobacteraceae bacterium. GTDB lineage: Bacteria > Acidobacteriota > Terriglobia > Bryobacterales > Bryobacteraceae > KBS-96. Next base: position 5,367 of record JAICLJ010000017.1, read on the forward strand.
ACGAGCAGGATACTCTGATCGCGGGAGACGGACTCTGTGACCTAAACGCCGTTCGAACTCTGGTTGAAGATGCTCCTGTCGCCATTGAGCAATTGATCGAATGGGGTACCGCGTTCGACCGGCAAGGATCGAAGCTGCTGTTTTCCCGTGAAGGCGCGCATAGCCGCAACCGCATTCTCCACGCCCACGGAGATTCCACGGGTCGCGAGATCGCGCGCACTCTCCGCCACCACGCGTCCTCGCTCGCCAACGTGAGCTTGCAGAGTTTTGCCGCGGTCACCGATCTGCTCTTGCACGACGGGGAAGTGGTGGGCGTAGCCGCGTTCGATGAAACGACGCGATCCGTAGTAGTGGTGCAGGCGCGCGGCGTTTTGCTCGCGACCGGCGGCCTTGGCCGCGTATTTGAAAACACAACGAACCCGGATGTGGCAACCGGCGACGGCGTGGCGATGGCGTACCGTAACGGCGCGGCCATCGCCGACATTGAATTCATTCAGTTTCATCCCACCGCTCTTTTCGTTCCGAACGCGCCGCGGTTTCTGCTGAGCGAAGCTCTGCGGGGCGAGGGAGCTTACCTTCGGAACGCCGCGGGCGAGCGGTTTATGGATCGCTATCATCCGTTGAAGGAACTGGCCCCCCGCGACGTGGTGGCGCGGTCCATCGTGATCGAGTGCCGCGCCACGGGCGAACCGAACGCATTCCTCGATCTCACTCATCTCGCGAAAGGTTTTGTGCGGGAGCGGTTCCCTAGAATCTACGAGACATGCCTCCTTTACGGGATCGATCTGGAGAAGGTTCCAGCGCCGGTTCGGCCCGCTGCGCACTATGCGATGGGCGGGATTCGCACGGATCTTGATGGCCGCGCAAGCCTTCCGCGTTTGTTCGCAGCCGGCGAAGCCGCTTGCACCGGAGTCCATGGAGCAAATCGCCTCGCCAGCAATTCATTGTTGGAAGGAGTGGTGTATGGGGCTCGCGCGGGAAGGACAATGCGCGAGCTGCAACCAACCGGGATAGATTTTGGGAGACTGGCTCCTTCAATAACACATCGATTTCCGGTGATGCCTGAGCGCGATATCCGCTCCGTCGCCTGGAACTCATGCGGCATTCTGCGGAGCGGTCCCGAACTGAACGCGGCTTTCACCATGTTGCGTTCGCGCGAACGGATCACGATGTCCGATGCCACCCGAGCGGATTTCGAACAGCGTAACATCCATTTGATCGCTTTGCTGATTTCGTTTGCGGCGCTTGCGCGGGAAGAAAGCCGCGGAGCCCACTACCGCATCGACTTCCCTAACAAATTACCGGAATTAGCGCGACACTCGATCGTTACACGTTCCCCATCGACCGGCGAGTTGGAGATACGGTTTGCGTAAACGTCTGCCGCTGCCCGGCTTCCGCCGGACAACGCAGACCGGGCAGCGATTCGGCGTTGCGTTTGCGCTGCTGCTGGTTGCGGCGCCGCTTCGCGAGGTCAGTCCGACAGCCGCCTTCTGGACCACTCCGTGTATCCTGCTGGCATCGATTCTGATTGCCTGGGGGGCGGAATCCGCGCAGTTTTTTGTCGCCCAAGGCTTCGCTCTCGCAATACTTGCGTGGCTCCAGACTCTTCCTGAATTCGCCGTCGAAGCGGTGCTTGCGTGGCATCAGCAGCGGGAGCTTCTTCTCGCCAATCTCACGGGCGCACTACGTCTTCTGATCGGACTCGCGTGGCCCATCATCTACGCGACCGCCGCCTACTTTCATCGCAAGCGAACAGGTTCGCCGATGCGCCGTATTTCTCTGGACCCGAATCACAGCATTGAAGTGATCGGACTGATATTGCCATTGCTTTACGCCCTTGTTATCTGGTGGAAAAGCAACCTGCATGTTTACGACGCAGTGGTGCTGACGGCCATGTATGCCGCTTACCTTTATCTCTTGACCAAACTCCCGCCGGAAGGAAATGAGGCAATAGAGGACCTGGAAATCATTCCCCGCGCCATTGTCACAGCGCCGCGGCTGATCCGGATTGCGGCGATCGGAGGCTGTTTCGCCGCGGGCGGGCTGCTGATTTACTTTACAGCCGAACCATTCCTTGGCAGCTTGATTGCTGTCGCCGCCGCCATCGGAGTCCCCAGCTTCATTCTTGTGCAATGGCTGGCGCCGGTGATTTCCGAGTTTCCGGAACTCGCCTCCACTTTCTACTTCGCCCGACAGGAAGAGCGCGCTTCCATGGCGTTGATGAACATCACGTCCAGCAACATTAACCAATGGACGCTACTGGTCGGCATGCTGCCCATTGTGTATTCGATGGGTGGGGGAGCCATCACCGGCATACCTCTCGACCCCGAGCAGGAACGAGAATTGCTGCTCACCATCGGTCAGAGCATGGTGGGCCTGGTGTTTCTACTGAACATGACATTCGAGTGGTGGGAAGCCCTGTTGCTGTTCGTGCTTTACATGACGCAAGTCGCTTTCGCGACTACGGGAGCTAACACGGGCTTATGGTCCTACCTGGGGCTACATGTGCGATTCTGGGTCACCATTCTGTACTTTGCCTGGGCGGGCGTCGCGGTCATCATGATGATCGTGCGAAGGAAGCGTCCAGAAGCATTGTCTTGTTTTGTCGAGACCTGGCGCCACCATATCCGTCCCACGACTGCGAGGTAGCCCAAATTCACTAATACAAAATTTATTCATTTTGCTGCTAACCTGATCGGGAGGTCCTGCGTCATGATAACCAACGCAACCATACGCCCGCGTGGTTATCCTTCCCCCACCAAAAACCACGCGGGCCCCCTCGCAATTCCAACAGACATCAATTCCAGTGCTGCTGTATCTATAGAAGCAGGGAGGAAACTAATGCGCAGACTCGCGATTGGCAGTGCGGCTCTCGTGATCTTGACGGCGGCTTCTCTCGCGCAAAGCGAAAAAGGAGAGCAACAGGGAGATCAGAAGGGAGAGCAATGGATAACCCGGGAAGTCAGACAGCAATTGGTGATGTTGCCGTACTACAGCGTGTTCGATAACTTGGCGTATAAGGTCAATGGCGACACCGTCACGCTGATGGGCGAGGTTGTGCGACCAACTCTCAAAGACGACGCGGGGCGTGTGGTGAAACGGATCGAAGGTGTCGACAAAGTAATCAACAACATTGAGGTTCTTCCGCTTTCTCCCAATGACGATCGCATCCGGCGCGCCGTTTACCGGGCGATTTACAGCAAGCCGGGTCTCGATCAATACGCCATGCGCGCCGTTCCTACGATCCACATCATCGTTAAAAATGGGCATGTAACTCTCGAGGGCGCAGTGGCTCGCGAGATGGACAAGCAGCAGGCGGGAATGGCGGCCAACGGCGTTTCGGGCGTATTTTCGGTCACAAACAACCTGAGAGTCGATACCGACAACGCGAAGTAGATCCGGCGCCCTCTTCGCGTCCGGCGAAGACCGTCGCGTTCTGTATGCTGAGGAGAGATGCCCATTCCCCTCGGCACGCTGGAGCGCATGCGGTCTATTTCCGATGTTGTTATACGCCTGGAAGAACCACTAGCTCCATACACTCGATTCGGTATCGGCGGGCCGGCTGCCGCGCTCTGTGATGCGGCCACAGCCGGCGCTTTCGCCGAGTTGCTCCATCTCGTTTGCCAGCAGCAGATCCCTCACGTGGTGATCGCGGGGGGAACGAACCTCATCGTCTCGGACGATGGATTTGACGGGGCTGTCCTACGCTTCAGAGGAGAACGCGTGACCGTTGGCGGAGAGCGGATCAATGCGGAGGCCGGCGCCTCATTACAAGCAGTTGTGAACGCGAGCATCGCCGCCGGATTGCAGGGGATGCAAACCATGACTCGTATTCCCGGGTCGCTTGGCGCGGCAGTTTACGGAAATGCAGGAGCTTACGGACATTCGATTCAGGAGCGCGTCGAGCGTGTCGTCTTCACCGACGGTGGTCAAGAACGTATGCTGGATAACGCTGGCTGCGAATTTCACTATCGGGAAAGTCTATTCAAGCGCCGTAAAGACTGGGTCGTCCTTACCGCCGAGTTGAGTTTCGAACCGGGCGACAGGGCGGAGCTGCAGCGCGCGGCTGACGAAATTAAAGCGATTCGGGACGCAAAGTATCCGCCGGCAATGAGATGCGCCGGCAGCATCTTTAAGAACTGCTTATTTAACGAACTCCCACCGGAGGTTCAAGCGCAGATTCCACCGAAGCTGGTCCGAGACGGCAAAGTGCCATCCGCCTATTTCCTTGAACAGGTGGGGGCAAAAGGAATGCGAAGAGGCGACATCCAGGTCGCCGGGTACCACGCAAACCTCATCTACAACGACGGGGCCGGTACTGCGGAGGACCTCGTTTCTGTCATTGAGGATCTGAAAGAGCGGGTGTTCGATCGCTTCGGCTTTGCTGTCGAAGAAGAGGTTCAGTACGTCGGTTTCGAGCGCGTAGCAGTGTAGGCGCGATGATTCGGCTCCCCAAGTTTTTGTGGCTGGTGCTTTTCGGCATATTTGCCGCTCGCGCAGGACTGTGTTTGGACCCCACACAGCAGCTCGCCCGAGACATCCTCGAACAATTGGTCGACATCAATACCGCCGACTCCGCGGCAAACGTGACCGCTGCCTCTGAGGCTATGGCGAAACGCTTGCGCGATGCCGGTTTCCCTGATGCCGACATCCACGTGGATGGGGATGACCCCCACTTTAAAAACCTGGTGGCGCGTTATCACGGCGCCGGAAAAGCGAAGCCGATCCTTCTGCTCGCACATCTGGACGTCGTCGAGGCACTGCGTTCCGACTGGAGCCTCGATCCGTTTCATTTCATTGAAAAAGACGGCTATTTTTATGGACGCGGGACCGTGGACGACAAGGCCGAAGCAACCTGCTGGATTGCTAACCTGATTCGCTACAAACAGGAAGGCTTCGTCCCTGCGGGAGATATTATCGTCGCCCTGACCGCCGGCGAAGAGAGCGGCGAGCACAACGGCGTTGAATGGCTGCTGCAGAATCATCGCGACTGGATTGACGCCGGCCTGGCGCTCAATGAAGGAGGAGATGGGGCCATTCGGAATGGGCAGAAAATCGCCAATTACGTGCAAGCGAGCGAGAAGATCTACTACTCGGTTGAATTGAAAGCGACCAACCCCGGAGGCCACAGCTCGGTTCCACGGCAAGACAACGCCATTTATGAACTCGCTAATGCGCTGGTGCGAGTCTCTCGTCACCAGTTCCCGGCGGAGTTGAATCCCGTAACGCAAACGTACTTCGAGCGTACGGGGAAAATAGGGAAGGGGAAGATAGCGGCGGCGATGCGCAAAATTGCCAAGCATCCACACCACCGCGGGGCGATCAAAACCCTCTCGGCGGATCCACACGAAAATGCGATGCTGCGGACGACGTGCGTCGCGACGCGACTGGCCGCTGGCCATGCCGACAACGCGCTGCCCCAGACTTCAACAGCACTAGTCAATTGCCGCATCCTGCCGCAGGATAAACCCGAGGAGGTGCTGCAATCCCTAGTCGAAGCTGTGGATGATCCGAAGCTCGAGCTTACGGCGATGACCAAGCCTCGCATCGCCCCGGCGTCTCCCCTAACACCAGAGTTCATGCATGCAGTCGAACAGACGACGGGTGAAATCTGGCCCGGCGTGCCTGTGATTCCTACGATGTCCACGGGCGCTACCGATAGCCGTGGCCTGCGTGGAATTGGCATTCCGTGCTATGGGCTCTCCGGCTTTTTTCTGAATGAAGACGACAATCGCGAACACGGCCGCGACGAGCGTATGCCGGTCCAATCCTTCTTCGACGGTCAGAAATTTCTTTACCTGCTAGTCAAGCGCCTGTCCAGTTGAGCGGGAAACCGCCTGCATCATTCGACATATCCTAATGTGACAAGCTTTTGCCGCCGATCAAATTTACGTCAATGTACGCTCTTGCTACTGACGAAATTATGGCGTCCACAACACAGGCCACCTCTTCGTGGCGCACGCTCCTGGTGGGTTCCAGTCCGGCTATGTTGCAAGTGGTTGAACTCATCTCGCTCATTGCGGGCCGGCGCAGCAACGTTTTGATCATCGGCGAAACCGGAACCGGCAAGGAGATGGCGGCCCGAGCCATTCATCTTGCCAGCTCGCGCTCTTCTCATCCAATGGAGCCCATTAACTGCGCGGCGATCCCGAAGGATCTGCTCGAAGCCGAGTTGTTCGGCCATGTGAAAGGAGCCTTTACAGGCGCGACAGGGGCTCGCACCGGGCGTTTCGAGCAGGCCGACGGGGGCACCCTGTTCCTCGATGAAATCGGAGACATGCCGCTCGATCTTCAGGCAAAACTGCTACGCGTGCTGCAGGAACGTGAGTTCCAGCGGGTCGGCAGCTCCGAAACCATTAAGGTAGATGTGCGCTTGATTGCCGCAACCAATGTGAATCTGCTCGAACGAGTAAAGCAGGGCAAATTTCGGGAAGACCTTTATTACCGTCTGCACGTTGTGCCTGTCAGAATTCCACCTCTTCGCGAACGGAAAGAGGATATTCCGCAATTGGCCGAACACTTCGCCTGGAAGATTGCTCGAAACGAGGGACTCGCCCCCAGAAATATCAGCGCGGAAACCTTCACGCATCTGCTTTCCTATCACTGGCCAGGCAATGTGCGCCAGCTCGAGAACGCGATGGAAATGGCCATCATTCTTTCACGAGAACGGACGAACCTTGTACCGGACGATTTCCCCTTGCCTGAAGACAATTCGGTTCAGGTGCATATGACCGAAGACCAGTTGGTCCGCCTGCCCGAGGACGGCCTGGATTTTGAAGCTGTCATCGGCCGGATCGAGCTCAATTTACTGGAGCAGGCGCTACACCGGGCGAATGGCAATAAAAAAATCGCGGCCGACATACTGAGGCTCAAGAGAACCACACTCGCGGCAAAGCTCAAGACCTTCGAATCGCAGATTGATGCCAGCATACAAGCCACGCGCTGACACGCGGCTTCAGCAAGCGGTTACGAGCAACCGCGCAACCTGCGCACTGGCGTACGTCGACTCCGCTTCCAGGCCGCCTCCACACAGAGCCGTACTGCGTTAGTTAGTTCGACGAGATTGTCTGCGCTCTCGAAGATCCTACCGGCCGTGCGGCATTGGGGACCTTGCCGACGATGCCAGGAGGCCGTTGGAAGAGGCCCTGGGAAACGGCGCTTGCAATTGCTTTTACACTCTGCCAGTTGAACCGATGAGCAACGAGAAAGTGCATCGTGATGGCCGCAGTATGCAAGAGGAAAACGAGGTTTTCGCTCCCGCTATAAGCGCCGCTAATGCGAATCATCCAGATGGTATTTCGAATGTGATAAAAAAACCGAGGCGGCGGCGTCTGCTGCGGCAGCACAGCAGGATTGGTCTTGTGCCGGACGACGCTCGCAAGCACCATGGCTCCGAACTCGTTCTTCAAGATGCGGCCGGTGTACTCGATGTCGTCTGCGTAAATGAAATAGCCGCCCACGGGGAAACCATATTTTTCAACGGCGGCGCGGCTGATCATGGGAGCGACGAACGTAACGTTGCGGATGGGCAGCGAGCCGGCCGCGGCGACCGCCATCAACCGCTCCGGCGGCTCATTCTTGCCCCACGGGCTGTTGACTCGGAAACGAGGCAGATTGCAAATCTCGTTAGGTTCGGCCCAGTACTCGACCCGGCTTGCCAGCACGGCTGGATTCCACCGAGCCAGGGAACGCGAAGCGGCAAGCAATTCTTCGAGGGCCGCCGGGGTCGGAATGGTGTCATCGTCCATGAGCCAGAACCAATCACAATCGAGATGAGAATAGGCCAGGCGCATGCCTATTTCAAACCCGCCCGCGCCGCCGAGGTTTTCCTCGAGCCGTTGATACCAAATGGATGGCTCGTTCAGTAGGCCCATTTGTGCAAGAAGCTCAGGAGTGCCGTCTGTTGCCGCGTTGTCGATGACAAGGATGCGTTCGGGGGCATGCGTCTGGTTGAGGAGAGCTTCCAGGCACTCGACGAGAAGAGCCTTTCGGTTGTAAGTAACGACGACAACTGCGACGCGGTCAGCCACGAATAGTTTCTCCTTGCGCCGCTGTAACCAGCGGCTCGACCGCTTTGAGCGCGGCGGCGACCACCTGATCCATATTGTAATAGCGATACTGAGCAAGGCGACCGACGAATGTCGTATCCGGCTCGGCGTCGGCGAGCGCTTTGTAGCGCTGGTAAAGCGCTTCGTTGTCCGGGCGCGGGATGGGATAGTATGGATCGCCCTCGGCACGCGAGAACTCCCGAACGATGGATGTTCCGGAGTGCTCCTGTGCAGTTAGATGTTTGAACTCGGTGATACGGGTGTAGGCATAGCGGTTCGGATAGTTCACGGTGCCAACGGGTTGATACTTTCGAATGCCGGGCAGATGTTCATGCTCGAAGTGAAGGGAGCGATAAGGCAGATCGCCATAGCAGCGGTTGAAATACGCGTCAATCGGCCCGGTATAGACGGTATGGTTTCTCTTGACCCGGTCGCGCATGGATTCGAAATCGACACCGACTTCGACGGTGATGTTCGGATGGTCCAGCATGCGCTCGAACATGCGGGTGTAGCCTTCCTTGGGCATATTCTGAAAAGTATCGCTGAAATAGCGATCGTCGCGGTTGGTGCGGACCGGGATGCGCGCGGCGACGTTGCCGGCAAGCTCGCTCAAATCGAGCCCCCACGCCTTCTTGGTATAACCCCGGAAGAACTTGTCGCATAAATCGCGGCCAACGGCATTCAGGACAACGTCTTCGCTGGTCGTTACGGGCTCGCGCGATTCACGCACCGACTCGAGATACTTCACGACGCCCGCTTCATCGAGGTCCAAGCCATACAAGCGGTTAATCGTGTCCTGATTGATGGGGATGGGCAGGAGTTCTCCATTCACGTCGGCGAGGACGCGATGCTCATATGGAATCCATTCCGTGAACCGGGACAGGTACTTCGCGACCTTATCTGAGTTGGTATGGAAGATATGAGGTCCATAGCGATGGATCAAGACCCCGTGCTGGTCCAGTTCGTCGAACGCGTTGCCCGCGATATGATCACGGCGGTCGATGACCAGAGCGGAATATCCAACATCGGCAAGGCACCGGGCCGCAACGCTGCCGCTGTATCCGGCTCCGACGACTAATACATCAAATTTCATAAAGTTTCACTCCGGTTTGTGGCAGAGGGCGAAAATACAATACCCACACTGCGTAATTTCCAAAACATGGCGACCGTGACGAAAGTTTCGGTCAGCAGCACGGCAGCGGCGGCCCCGGCCGCGCCATAGAACATCGCCAAAGGTACGGTCAGCAACAGATTCAGCGCGGCGGAACTCGAAACAATGCGATTAAATTCTTTATTCATGCCAAAGGTGAGCATGGTTTGCACGCCGAAGACATTGCTGAGGCCAATGACCAGGGGCAGCATCGCCATCCATCGCAGAGGCAAAATGGAGCCGTCAAACTGGTGGCCAAGAACGATGTGGCTGATGAGCGGCGCTCCGGCCAGAAAGACAAGCGAAATGCCGGCGGATAATAATCCGATCCAGACCAGGCTTTTGCGGATCAAATTCATCGCAGCGTCTTTCGATTCCACAGCCAACGAATTCAGGTGTGGATAAAGCGCCTGGGTAACAGGCGACATCAGGTTGCCAGCAGCTTTGGTGATGCGGTCGGCGGCGCCGAAATAGCCGACCTGGACCGGGGAGCTGACGAACCCGAGCACCAGGGTATTGGTGGACGTGTATACAAGGATGGCCGCCATCGAGATGAACACATGCCAGCCTTCGCGCAACGAATCGAGAATGTCGCGCCAGCCCGGACGAAACCAGCGCAGCGGAGTAATGCGCCACATCAATGGGATACCGATTAAACCGGCCAGCACATAGATGCTCGATTGAATGAGGGCGGCACGAACGAACTGATCGCTCTGGGTCACCAGGACGAACACTGCCGGAATCAGTAGCAGCTTTGCGCTCGCCTGCGCGATCGTAATCGCCTTCATCTCCTCCATTCCCTGAAAAAACCACATCGGAAAGATGACGTTCCCAAGCACGATTCCCGAACAGGCAATAAACAGGCCGGCGTGCTCCCGGAATGTGGATACCACCAGCAGGAGGACGCCAAGGACCGTGAAAGAGCAAATCATCAGCAAGACTTTCGCCGCCATGGTGGACCAGAAGATTTTTGCGAGGGCATCCTGATCGTCACGGTGCCTGGCCACCAGGCGCGTGGCGCTGAGGTTGAAACCATAATCCGTAATGGAATTGGCATACTGCAGCGTCGCCTGGGCGAATACCAGCAACCCGTAATGAGCCGGCCCCAACACCCGAACGAGATACGGTACCACCGCGACGGGAAGCGTATAGTTCAGAAGCTGAAGAACGGAAAGCGCGGCGATATTTTTGCGCAGCCGCTGGGAGTGTCCCGAAGGACGCTCATTCTTAGCCGGGCCATCCTCGGGAGCGGGCGGTGCGGAGCCTGTAACGAGTGACTGGTTCGACATCAGAGGTTCAGCTTAGGTCGGAGGGTGCGAATCGCGGTATGCATCGCCCCGTGAAGCCGCCCGTGGCGGCGACAGATGACGGCTTAGCGAGACGGCGCTGTCAGGTATTTAACCTCACTTCGCTCGCGTGGTTAGTTGGAAACGTGATAGGCGATCCATTTCTTCCGAAAAATTTGGAATGGAATACACACGTACTTGGACGGGACGCGAATTCACACAGGGCGAATACAAATAGAACACCGAAAAGAATACGAGCCCGCGACGCGCACTCTTTACCAGTTTAACTGAACCAGGGTTCCTTACCTCCGAGGGAGTACCGGAACTGGCGAGTCTTCTTTAGCAGTCAGCATCAGCAAAGCAACAGTAAGGCTCCCGAAAAGCCTGGCAGCGCGAGTGGCGGCCACATCGCCCGCGGAACCGAAGGCCACATAGTGCAAAGAACTAACCGCCGATTCGGTAATCAACTACAAGACAAAAAACGTGTCGCAGGCGATTCGCGAGTTCCGGCGGCGGCGTAGACGTTTATTGGGACGCAGCGGGAGGGCTGGATGCATGCCGCGCGGCCGATTCGTAGCGCAGGGGGCCGCGTTGTGGTCATGGGCGCCAGCCCGCATAAGACCGCATGGCCGATCAGAGACTTTCATATCCCAAACCGCACCCTATACGGATTTATCGTGACGGACCAGTCGGAGAGTTGGGCGAGTATGCAGTCGAAATCCGGAAGTGGCCGGTGCGTGGCGCTCTGCGGTTCAAGATAGCTGCCGGCTCTCTTTGTCGGAATCCGCTGAAGCGCATCGTCTGCTCGAAAGTGGCAACCTGTTCGGCAAAGTTGTCTTGCAACCATGACAGGAAAATTCCATTAAGGCCTTCAAGCAATATCGCAGAACACTGCCGATTAGAAGTAAAGCTTCAATCCGACCACTAAGCGGCGGGCCAGAGCGGCCTCCGTGAATCGCCCATAATTTGTGTTTGTCTGGACATTACTTGCATCGAATTTCGCCCCAGTATCGATGTTGGTGAACTGGGTGTGATTGAACGTGTTATAAGTTTCAAAACGGAATTGCAAGCGTCTTGCTTCATTCGAGCCCAACTTGAAATTCTTGAACAATGAGATGTCCCAGTTGTTCAGGCCAGGCCGATAGATGGGAGCCTTCGAAGCGTTTCCAATGCCATCCACGGAATAGCCCGGAAGCGGCGCCTTCACCGCATCGACGTTAAACCACTGCCCGTCTGGCGCGGGCGCGTTCGGATCGGCCACAAGCACCGAACGGCTGTCCAGGCCATTACCCGTCCCACCGGTTAGATCGGCCGAATACGTGAGGCTGTAATTCAGCGCCACCGGAGGGCCTGTCTGGAAGTTACTTACTCCGGAAAGTTCCCACCCGTCGAGACCAATACGACTAATTGGATTGTCCCAATATTTACTCACGCTTGGCAAATTGTAAGTGTAGTCAATTGTCATAACGTGCCGCCGGTCGAACCCGGCGGGGCCATAATTGCGGCTCCGATAGTCTAGAACCGGGTTGACTGTATTGCCAATGCCATCTACCAGGTCGAGCGCTTTGGACCAGGCATAGCTCACATGGAACGTCAAATTCTGAGAGAAGCGCTTTGTGAGCTGAACCTGCAGTGCGTTGTAATTACCGATTCCGGCAAACTCCAGATAATTGATGTCCGTATACCCGGTATATGGCCGCAGGAAATTAGAATTGATAGGCTTGCCGGGAACCGTCGGATCCTGGCTCGACGGCAGGAAATTCGTGCCATACGGCACCGCGTTGATATTGCGGTTATCGAGCAAATGTTTTTGCGAGTTTCCAGCATAGGCAACGTCCAGCAAAATGCCACGTCCTATATCCTGTTGGATCCCAAAGCTCCAGTTGTACACGGTCGGTGGTTTGAAGTCCCGCTGGACCGAATAGACGCTGGTTGGGCTCAGGCTGAGCGGCGTCGACAGCAGGTTGCCGATGGTTGTATAGTTCGCCGATGCGGTGACGACTAGTGGCGGCGACTGAACGAGCTGCAAGATCTGATCGTCGTTGAAACGGTTGTAGAAAATTCCAAATCCCGTCCGCAGCGCTGTCTTTCCATTTCCGAACACGTCCCAAGCCAAACCAATCCGAGGAGCGGTCTGAATGCCTGGAGTATTGAGAATGCTCTGCTTGTGTTGGGTCATGCCCTGAAAAGGCCTGCCAGCCGCCGGCGAAAATGTGCCGATCTTCACCGCCGGAAGAATCTGGCTGGTCGCGGGATCCAGGCCAACGCGCTGGCCGCCGGCAGGGTTAATGTAAGGCTGAATGAGCGGAGGCTGCTGGCCGGCGTTGTAAGCAGAAAGATCGAACGCTGCCAGAGTATCTCCCGCACTCAGCGTCGGCTGGATGAAATAGAACCTGACACCGGCATCAATCGTCAATCGCTTCGTGGCCTTCCAGGTATCTTGGCCATACCACTCGACATTGATATAACGCCCATGGGCTCCGGGATGTTGGTCGGATTCGGTATAGCTATCCACCACACCGAGAAGGGCATTCGAGTAGGAATAGCCAGTATCGAGAGGGTTAGTCGCATCGCGATCAAAAGCGAATGAACCATTAAAATAGGTGGAACGAGCGGCATTTCGTGTGCCGCGTTCCACGAACACCCCGACCTTTAGGCTGTGCTGGTCGATGATATCGGAAAAATTGTCCGAATAGTTCCAGATGTTATTGGTTCCAAAGAAGGGGAAGCGCTGCTCGATGTTCAGCGAGCCGACATTGGGAATGCCTCCTGCGAATGTCGCGTTCGGAATCAAGCCGAACGGGTTGTTCTGCGGATAAAACTGCGGAATCGATAGCCCCAATTTTGCTCGGCTGTTGTTGTCGATGGCGCTCTGCGTGAGTGGGTCCACCGTTTGCTTCGCGCGATTAACGCCGAAGGTCAGCTCGTTCACCATGGTCGGGCTGAACGTGTGCAGCAGTGTCGAAGCGATACCGGCGCTGTGTATCTGATAGCTGATCGGAAGCTGTGGCCAATTGTTACTTCCGCCAAGGCCCGCGAGGAGCTGGAATCCACCCTCGGACGCTTGATAGTCCTGTATCAGCCGAACGTAAAACGTCGTGTTTTGAGAAACGTTGTAATCACCCCGGAGGATGGTGTCGCGTCGAGGCTGGTTGTTCACACTAACGCCAGCCCAATTATATTGGCCGCCGGGCCCCACGGTGTTGGGCAAAGGAAACACATTGAGGAGTTTCTGGCCATTGGGGTCAATTCGGTCGGATGGGATGATGTTACCGGCGAACGGCGCGTGCGTCAAAGGATCGGTGATTGTGACGCCGGATTGCGAAAAATCGCCCTGCCGCTCGAGCGCGGTGGGAAACGTCTGGTTCTGAACCGACGAAGGAATCGTAAGCGGCAGGAAATCCTGGGACCAGAAAAAGAACAGCTTGTTCCGATTGCGGTTGAAATTTATCTTTGGGAGCAGCACCGGCCCACCCAGAAAATAACCCGGATTATTGAAGCGATAGTGCGGACGCGGAAGACCGTTCTTGTTGTTAAAGAACTCATTGGCGTTCATGTCCTCGTTGCGCAGAAAGTAATAGGCGCCGCCGTGGAAGTCTCGGGTTCCACTCTTGATGACTGTGTTGATGGTGCCGCCTGAGCTACGGCCGTATTCAGCCTGATAATTACTCAGCAGGACCTTCACTTCGGCGACCGCGTCGATGCTCGGAGCGAGATAAGGGCCGGTCATCGAGCCTGTGTCCAGACTTGTAATGCCATCCAGATTGAGATCGATAGATCCCGCGCGGGTGCCATTAATATTGATTCCCACGAGATCGTTCCAACCGGGCGATTCACGGTTAGCAGTATCGATGATGCCGGGCAGCAGCTTGGCTGTGCCGATGTAAGAGCGTCCCTTCAGGGGTAACTCCTGCATCTGGCGGCTCGTGATAAGGCCCGATCGTTCCGCGCTTTCCGTCTGGACGGCGGCCGTCTCGCTGGTCACGGACACAGTCTCCGAAATCGCGCCCAGTTGGAGCACAATCGGCGGCAATGTTACCCGCTCCGTCGCAGAGACGTTGATCTGGGTTTGCTCGTATCGCTTGAAGCCTGGAGCGTCAACCGAAACCGAGAAAGTCCCGGGAAGCAACTCGGTAAAAACAAAGCGGCCCTGCTGGTCGGTTTTGATAGAACGCTTTTGAGATGTTTGGCTATTTGTGAGCTCTACGGTGGCAGAGGCAACGGCGGAACCGCTGGAATCCGTGATGGCCCCCGAGAGCCGCCCCGTCAATCCCTGCGCGAAAAGCGAACCGGACCAGCAAACAGCAAGCAGAGCAATCCCTACCGCCGCGGAGAACACACTTCTCCGGGCAGTCAATACTTCAACCTTCATCTAACCCCCAAGTCGAGACGATATGATATCGCCACCGGCTATGGTAAATCAGATGTGAAAGATCTGTCAATAAAACTCAAGTAAAATTACTGACAAATTACCGCCAATAACATCATCGTTCAGAATCGGGCCCGGCATTTTCGCCTTATTGCGCTGCGTTTGAAATCCGTTTCACTCACCGAGACCGAAGCAATACAACGTGCTGTCATAAGTGCCGAGATACACGCGGCCATTCGCCACCGACAGTCCGCTGAAGTGGCTGAACGAAGTGATCTGATCGCCGCTTGAATATAATTCCTTGCCGGTTTCAGGGTCGAGCGCATACAGCACGGCATGAGTCGATCTGGAAATACGCAGGGGACTGTTATCGAAGAGGCCGCGGTCTGGAAAAGCCTGCTCGGTATATTCTCCGTTGCCGTACGCGTACACGACACCGTTCGCCACCACCGGAGGCTCCGCCCGGTTCATATCGCGGGACATCCAGGCTGGCGTCAGTTTGTATTTTCCGTTCTCTTCTTCCACCTTCAGCGCGACAATGGCGCCATGCGTAACGGGGCCGTAGGAGACTGGAACCTTGAAATCGGGATGTACTGCGCCCCAGAAGGGAACTAACAACCATCGCGTGCCGTTCGCGTCCTTCCACGTCGCCATGGAGCCCCAGATGCCCGCCGACGCGAAGTTCACTTCCTGGTTGCACATTAGCGGAGTTTGAACGAGCGGCGTCTGGTGATCGTTGCCGCCCGCGTTCGCAGTGTCGAGCAGATAGACGCGGCAGGCTTTGCTGCCGACGGCCATCAGTTCCTTGCTTTTGAAATCGAAGATGGGAGGAGTAACCTGCATGTCGAGATCCCGCTTTTGCATCCAGAACCAGTCTTTCGGCTCAAACCAATCCTTGAGCTTCAGTTCGGTTCCTACGACGTGTACTCCAATCAAGCCATTGCCGAAGATGTGGTTTTCGGGATCGTATGTTCCATCGCCAGTCGGCGCCCAGGCAGTTCCAGTCGAATCGATCGACGCGCCCTGCCGGCCCCATAGTCCCCCGCTCCCCGGATTGAAAGTCATCACTTTGTGGCTCGGATCGTTGACGTCGATGGCCCACACCTGGTTCGGATTGCCGTTGCAGCTCTGCGAGGTGGTTGTGAAGATGACGCCCTTCCACATGTTCAGGGCATACGATTTGCCATTGGGAAAGCCGAATTTCACAGCGGGCGCGACGTCTTCGCCGTCCGCCACGTTCAGCGAGTGAAGCATGCCGTTACCGGCTAGCGCGTATACCGTTCTAGCGCCTGACGCGTCGGCCGGTCCGATGATCGGCGTAGCGGTTTGCCCGCCCGGACAGAGAGGATCGCCGGATCTAAATCCGCGCCCTTCCGTGATAGGCGGATACTCAAAATGCTTGTGCCAGATAACCTTGCCCGCATCCACATCGATGGCGTAGATGTTATCCGAGATGCCGGCTTCAATCGCAATCTGCTTCGGACCGTCTTTCGTTGGAAGCTGCCCGACAATCAGCGGCGGGAAAAGCGAATGCATCTCTCTCGGCTTGTTATCGAATTTTATTTTCCACAGAATTTTCAGGTCTTTGACGTTATCTTTCGAGAGGGTGTGCTCGTCTCTCTGCCATCCGTCGCGGCGGGGGCCGCCGCCATCGGTCAGCCAGTCGGCTCCGGAAAGCAGTCCGCAACAGACCGCGGCAATCGTCAAATAACGTAGCTTTTGCATTCCAATCCTTTCTCGTCTCGCGCGGCCTCGATGAATGCGTCGCGTGCATTCCCTAATTTGCTCAGCGCTCCGTCAGTTGTGGCTGCATTGCGGGGAAGCCGTAACAGTAAATGGTGTTGTCGTGCGTCGTGAAATACACGCGCCCATTCGCAAGCGCCAGTCCGCTGCCGTGCGAAAAAGTCGCGGCGTCGTCGCCTGTCGAAAACAGCTCTTTACCGGTGGTTCCGTCAAGCGCGTACATCGTCGCATGCGATGCCATCTTTTCCCTTTCCGCAGCAGTGTAAGGACTCCCATTCTTCTTGGCGAGGCGCGGTGATTGGCCCGTTGAGAGGGCGAATACCAATCCGTTTGTCGTTATCGGAGACGCGGGCGCCAGCAAATCCCGTGAGATCCATTGCGGCACGAGCGCCGGCTTCCCGTTCTTCGCTTCCACTTTGAATGCGACGATGCTGCCATGCGGGGCGGCGCCGTTCGTCACCGCAAATTTCGCCGCGTCGCCCGCGGGCCCCGATAGCGCCGCGTAAACCCATCGCGTACCGTTGTCGAGATCCTCCCAGGTGGAGAAATCTCCCCAGATTCCGCGGCCCGCGTAACTTTTCTCCGGGGCCGCGATGGGTGCTGTCTGGGCGAGCGGCGTGTGATGATCGGCGCCGCCGAGGGAAGTGGAATCGAGCAGATAGACTGTTCCATCTCGTCCGGCCGCAACAATCAACTCCTTGCCTTTCCAAGGGAAAACGGCGGGCGTTGCGCCCGGCGCCGCAATGCCTTTTCTCGCGGCAGGCGCCGATCCGGAGGGCGTGAAATAGTCCTTCACTTTCAGGTCGGCGGGATTCAAAGCGAGGACCGTGCTATGGTAATCGCCGGCTACGTCGCCGTGCCCGCTGTCCACCTGCGCGTAGACGGTTCCATTCTCGGCGATGGCGGTCCCGCCCTTCCCGGAAAGGCCGCTGCCGTTGGTGGGAAAAGAAACAACGTGCTGCTCCGCGGCGCCAAGATCGACGGCATAGAGCGCATTCGGATTACCGCCGCACCCATCCACCGTCGCTGCGTAGACGATCGTACCGCCGATATTGATCGCGCTCACCTTCGAATTCGCAGGAAGAAATTTCACGGGCGGAACAGCCTTAGCATTGCCATCCGACTGGCGGATAAATCGCAGATAGCCTGCGCTATCGATGGCGAAAACGTAGCCATTTCTGCCGAAGCCCGACGCAAATACGCCTTCGTTTGTGGGGGCTTTTTTCGACCGGTGAAAGCCGCCGCGCATCGGGCTGCTTCCACCGGTGATCGCGACTGAGGCTGTCAGCCCGCCAGGGCAACCGGGAGTGGCGCTGGCCGGGGTTGAATCGCCTTCCTGTTCGAAATGTGTTTTCCAGATCGGCCGGTTGAGGGCGGCATCAATGGAATAGACATTGTCGGAACTCCCTCCCACGAACAGCATCTCCTTGAAGCCGAGATACGTAATGAGGTTGCTCAAGATGATCGGCGATGTCAGGGAGGCAAGGCCTCTCGATTGATTGTCCACCTTGGTCTTGTAGAGCAGCTTCAGGCCCTGCACCTGGTCTCTTACAATTTCTTCCTCGCCTCGCGCCCAGCCGTCCCGCTGCGGGTTTCCACTCTGGCTCGCCCAATCGGCGCCCCAAAGCGCGGTCATGAATCCCGAAAGTAGGACAATCGATAGAAGTTTCCGCATCCCCATCACCTTCTCTTCCTCAACAGACGCGCCGTACGGTAGCAAAGCCGGAGTACCGGCCGCAGCGGTTCACTCGCAGCCCCGTTGCGGTCAATTTCGTGGAAGACCTTGCCTCAGAAAACAATACGGTCCTTATTCTTCTCTATCTTTTGAAAATCCAGCCCCGGAACCTTGCGGAGATCGTCGAGAGATTTGAAATTGCCATGCTCGGTCCGGTACTGAATGACTGCCGCCGCTTCCGACCTCAAGAGCAGCAGCGACGATTCCATATCAACAGCCGACGCCGTGTTGATATCGACCGGCTTCGCCGGCGCGGGCGGGAAGTTTTTCGATAGATACTCCAGCACTGCATTCAATTCGTCATCGGTGCCCCTGGCTCCCATACTGACCATCTTGGAGATTGTGGCCTCCCACTGCCTGCGCGTTTGGTGAAGCGAAGCCGCCCGTTCCGGAGAATGACACGTGCCGCATATTCTTATCGTTACTTGTTTTCCCGGGCCGTCCGGCAACTGAGCGGTAGTGGCCGCGTATAACGCCGGAGCGGTCGCAAGGAGCGCGCAAAGCCGCAAAAAAGGGCTCGCCTGCCGCTGTTTGAAAACGCCGCGAGGCACTGAATAAATCGATGACATGGTAGAGAACTCAGGCACAATCCAACAACTGAATGACGTAGTCCAATTTAAAAAACGATCATACCGCCACCGTAATCGTCGCCGCTAAGAGGCACATATCTCTCGCTGCATTCGCACCGGCGTGACTGGTCAGATCGCAAAATGTTCCGGCGGGCCGAGATTCGGGCGCTCTAGAGAGACGAGCGCGCCGGTTCCCCACGTTACAGCTTCTTGATCCAAACGTCACGGATGCTAATCTTGCCGGTGCCCTCGATCTCAAACCCGATCAAACCGCTCTTCCGGAATTTAGTAGCATCGTCGTCCATCAAAATGGCCATCGCGTGCCCGTTGACGATGTGGATCATTTCGTGGCCGCGAGCGATTAAGTGTAATTGATTCCAGCCCTCGACGTTTACGTATCCGCCCAGTCCTTTGGGATCGCCGAGAGTGGCGACAAGGCGGGGCTTCTTACCTTCCTCGGTGTGCACCACCTGGCCTCTCCAGGCGATGATTCCTCTTCCGGTTGCCTGTTCGTAATACTGGCCGGTGTATTGATTTCGTCCGTCGAAATCGAACTGCGCCCCGAGCATATCCCATTTCGCTTGCGACGCTTTGGACGGCGGAACTCCACGCGGTTGCCCCCCCGGGCATACGCCCGTTGGTTGAGGGCCACCGCCGGGACCAAGATGAGCTTTACTCGGGCTCAATATGGCGCCTCGGTATTGTATGCCGCTGTTCACCTGGGCGCCTTCGCCGCGCATCTCGAGCTTCATTTCAAAGTCGGCCGGTTCGCCGCCCTTCCACACCAGATAAATAGTGCCCGTGGGTTTTTCGCAGGTTGATTCCACTGTGATGGCGCCGTCCTCCACGCGCCAATACTTCGTGTCACCGTCCCATCCATTCAATGTCGATCCATCGAACATGGATGTCCACCCGGCGTGATCGTTAAAGTCGATGGGCTCCGGTTGAGTAAATCCACCGCCGCGGTGGCGGTGGGCCGGCGCCGTGGGCTGCTGCGCGCGTGAGGGTATCGCTTGAAACAGCAGGATCGATAGCGCCGAACCGGCGGCAATCAGCGCCGCCTTCGTTACGGGACTGGCTTTGCGAGATGACGGAAACATATCAGTTGTCTACTGTATCGCTTTGCGGCTTCGCATGTTCGGCCCGTGGCCCTCTTCCCGCCGGGCGCAAGCGATAAACACGGAAATCAAGACGAAGGCCTGAGCTACACCACCGGTTATAACTCAATCGTAACTACTTGCCGGCCACAACTTTACCGGCTTACCGGTCGCATCTTTGTATTGCTTTCGCAGTTGTTTGAGCTTTCCCACCAAATCGTTGACCACCGGCTCATAGGCAGGATTTACTTTGTAGCCGGACCATTCGAATAAATTCTCCATCTCGGCCGGATCCTTTTCCAGGTCGAATAACTCCCACTCATTCACCGTGTAGTAGCTGATCAGCTTATATCGCTCGGTGCGAATCCCATAATGAGGAAGGACCCAGTGCGGCGGAGCGAATTCGTAGTAGTGATAGTACATTGACGTCCGCCAATCCGACGGAGCCTGACCTTTCAATATCGGGACCAAGCTTTTACCCTGCATATTCGCCGGGACTGGAAGGCCAACCAGGTCGAGCGCAGTCGGCGCGTTGTCGATACTCACGACCCATTCCTTGCTCACGCTGCCCGGTTTGACGTGGCCTGGATAGCGAATCATCCAGGGCACGCGGAGAGCCTGCTCGTACATGAAGCGTTTGTCAAACCAGCCGTGATCGCCGAGAAAAAATCCGTGATCGGTCGTATAAACGACGATTGTGTTGTCAGCCAGGCCGTTCTTATCCAGAAAATCGAGTAGCCGGCCTACGTTTTCATCCTGAGATCGCAGTGTCGCTAAAAAGTTGCTCATGAACTTTTGATAGTTCCACTGTTTCCGCTGACGATCCGTCAAGCTTTTCGGCGGATTGAAATCCGGCATGTTTTCGATTCGCATACGGGCCTCTCGCGCGGGCGCCGCTCGCATGGAATAGTCGTCCCAAAAAGTGCCGGGTTCGGTAATGCGGACATTATCGTAAAGATGCTCGTATTTATGGGGAGGATTGAACGGACGATGATCGTTAAAGAATTGAACCATCATCAGGAAGGGTTCTTTGAATTGCTCCATCCCTTTGATGGCTAGATCGGTCACGTTGTCCGTGATGTAGCCGGGATAGCTTCTCTCTTCGGTTACATCGCTGCCAAGACTCGGATTTTGCAGATATCCGTTCGGGTTGTAGTAGGGCCCTCCGGCTCCTTTTTTGTAAACAAAGTAGTCGAAGCCGGTTTTTGCCGGATTCGCAGGCAAATGCCACTTGCCCACCATGCCGGTCTGATAACCGTTTCGCTTCATTATCTTCGGAAAAGTCTCCTGTGACGGATCGAAGGTGGGGGACGTTTGCCCGCCTGTCGTTTCTCCCGGATTCGAAATCATTCCGTTCACATGGTTGTACGTGCCCGTTAGCAGCGTCGCCCGTCCCGGAGCGCATAACGCATTCGTGACGAAGCTATTTTCAAAGCGCATGCCCTCGGCGGCAATCCGATCGATGTGCGGCGTCTTTATCAGACGGCTCCCGTAGCAGCTAAGTGCCTCAACCGGCACACCTTCTCCCGTAATCCACAGAATGTTCGGCTTGCGTGCGGAAGACCCGCTCGCGGATTTTTGCGGCGAACGCAAAGAACTCGCCTGTGCCGAGAGTAACGGCGCCAGCAGATTTGAACCGAGCGCGAGACCGCCCATTCGTTTCAACGCTTCGCCTCGCGAGATCTCGTCGCCTTTCTTCATGGTTGTTCCTTTCGAAGAGTTCACATTTGTGCTAGAACAAGCGCCATCCGTGGGGCTTGCGGAGTTGCCAGTTCAATCCTCACGTCCTATGCGCTCGGAACAAAATCGGTCATAACGGCCTTGCGCAGTAGATCCGGAGGCAGCAGTCCTTCCGACAGAATGAAATCATGGAATTTTAGTAAGTTAAACTTCGGGCCCATGGCCTTTTCAACGTCGGATCGCAACTGCAGCAAACGCGTGTATCCATCAAAGTAAGACACCGCCTGCCCGGGCATGCGGAACGTAAAGCGATCCACTTCTTCCGTGGCGAAGGCTTTCGAAAGAACCACATCTTTTTCAAGCAGGTCGAGAGCCTGCTGGCGCGTCAGCTTTCCCTCCTGAAGTTCGGGATCGATAAACGCGCGGCCGGCGCGAAGCAGACGTAGTTGCAACGAGATAAGCTTCGCATCGTCCGGCATATAAGGATACATGAACCATTCAGAGTAAAGCGCCCAGCCTTCGACGTTGGTGCTGTTGAATGCGAAGATGGCGCGAGCCTGCGAAACGCCGCGTTCCACCATGGCGGTGAATTGCAAATCGTGGCCCGGACGCGCTTCGTGCGCGGTTAGAGTCCAGGAAGCGGCTGCGAAGGTGAAATCGTCATACTTTAGCGCTTCTCCCGTCGCCCCGATTGTGCCGGCGGGAAGCACGAACTCTCCTCGCTGGCCATCGTTTCCGATCAATGTCGGCGGGATGTAATGCGGCGCCGGTTGCTGGGCGGTCTCCGCGGGTGACGCCAATCGAATGATGCAGGGGCGGGAAGGCAGCGTCACCAGATGTTCCTTGCGAATGATGTTTTCGATTTGCTCCAGCGTCTTGTGATACGCCGGCATCACTTCGCCGGGTTTGAGTTGGTCTTTTTTGAGTTGCCGGATCACATCGCGGTAATCGACCGACGAATAGCCGTGTTCGTTCGCCACCTTCACCGCAAGGTTTTGCATCTGATTCTGAATCTCGCGGTAGCTTTGCTTTGCCAGCCGCTCGATATCGGCGGGCGCGTAGTCCACGCCGACATTCTCGAGATTGATGGCATATAGTTCGGGAGGCAGGCGAAAATCAGTCCGAGCCTTTGGCAGCACCTGCTTTCGCGTAAAGTTCTGGAATTCGGAGAACTGATCTTTCAACTTCCGCAACGGGGTTTCGTACCCCGCTATCTTGTACTTCTTAAACAGGTCCTCGATGCCGCTTGCATACGAGTTCATGTTCGAGAGATCCTGCTGCACCTCCGCCTTTGTCGGGCCGATGAGCCCGGGCGTGTTGAGCTTGGACCGGAAAACTTGTTCGGCCAGCAAGGTGGTGGGAGTGTAGCCCGCGTCCATGCCGGCGTAGCGGCGTAAGCGGACCAAAGCCTGCTTCCGGCGCTCGGACGGGACCTGCGGATTGAGTAGCGCTCTCATTCCCGAAAAGATTAGCTCGGGAACGCTCGAATAAGGTAGAACGTGCCGTTCATACGCGGCCGATGAGCGGACGTCTCGCTGGCCCGCCTTAATCAGAATCTCAAGATCCTGCCTCACAAGCGCATCTTTCTCGGAGGCGAGGCGGGACTGAAGCTCTTTCACGGCCGCGCTGGTGTCACGACGAAACTTTTCCGGACGATCTGGAGCTGGAATCGTGACGCGGTCGTCCATACCTTGAACGCCTAGTTCGCCGGCGTCCTCTGGCGAATAGCGAGCCATGACATTCAGCAGAACCCGTGCATTCTGGTTGCTCTTTGTCACCCAGCCCGGTTCTGAGGGAGCGAAGAGAATTGAGGCCAAGAATAGAGCCGCGAGGAGAGTCAAACTCATGACAACCACAGACGTATATGCGCCGGAAACATTCTATATCATAAGAAAAATCGATAAAAATTTAGCTTTCGTTCACTCTGCACGGGGAGCGCGATGGTCCGTGCTAAACCATTGGTAATTGCGCGGATGGGGCACCACGGAACGGTCAGCGTATGATGAGGACCTTATGTTCACGAAAGGAATTTTCACTTTCATCGTAGCGTTTGGACTGTTGGGACAAATGGCCGCGGCTCCTGCCGGGGATGGCACACCACGTCTCGAAAGGACGGGCTCGCTAACGAGACTGATGGTCGATGGGCAACCATTTCTCATGTTGGCCGGTGAGCTGCATAATTCAAGCTCTTCAAGTCTTGACTACATGAAGCCGATTTGGCCTAAGCTCGCGGCGATGAATCTGAATACGGTTCTGGCGCCCGTTTCCTGGGAGCTATTGGAGCCGGAAGAAGGCAAGTTTGAGTTTGAGTTAGTCGATGGGTTGATTTCTGCCGCTAAGGAGAATCATCTTCATCTCGTGTTTCTATGGTTTGGGAGCTGGAAAAATGGCGTTTCCAGTTATGCGCCGTTCTGGGTCAAGTCAGACCTGACGCGGTTCCCTCGAGCCCAGAACCGGCCCGGCGATAATATTGACACGCTCTCGACATTTGGGCATGCGACCCAAGAGGCGGATGCGCATGCCTTTGCGGCGCTGATGAAGCATATTCGCGAGGTGGATGGCCGCGACCACACGGTGCTCATGATGCAGGTCGAAAATGAGGTTGGGGTGCTCGGTTCGGCGCGCGATCACTCGGCTCAGGCTGACGCCGCCTGGAACCAACCTGTGCCCAAAGCCCTGCTCTCTTATCTGGTTCAGCATAAAGATGCTTTGATTCCCGAGTTTGCTGAAACGTGGAGAAAGGCTGGGAGCAAAACAAGTGGAACCTGGTCGACCGTTTTTGGCGATACCAAGCGGGCGGAAGAGATATTCATGGCATGGCATTACGCGCAATATATCGATGCAGTGGCTGCGGCCGGAAAGGCCGAATATCCTCTCCCCATGTATGTAAACGCGTGGCTCATTCAGTATCCGGGTCAACCCGGCGGCGAGCACCCGAGCGGTGGCCCGGTTTCGCGAGTACTCGATGTATGGCGCGCCGGGACATCGCACATCGACTTTCTTTCACCGGATATCTACCTTTCGGATTTTCGGGGAGTTCTCGCCCGGTATGAGCATTTAGGAAATCCTCTTTTTATTCCCGAAGCTCGCGGGCAGATGGTAGGCGGCGCGAACGCGCTCTATGCAGTCGGTCAGGGGGCATTGGGATTCTCTCCGTTTGCGATCGATAGCATTACGGGAGATGAGTCGCTGCCACGCGCGTATGCCGTGTTACAGCAACTTTCGCCGTTGCTGGGGAAAGTTTCGAAGGGACAGATCGCTAGTGTTGTTCAGCAGGCAGGTGAAACGAAAGCAGCGGTCGAGCTCGGTGGTTACGAATTGGAAGTCAATTACCAGGATCGCCGGCGCGAGCCGACCGCTCCCGCGGCAAACGCCGTTCCCGCCGCCGCCCTTATCATCAACTCCGGTCCCAATGAATTCATCGTTGCCGGACAGGGAATGACAATCACGTTTGCTGCGAATTCCGCCGGCGCGCCGCTCGTTAGTCTTTCGCAAGTCGATGAAGGTTCATTTGCGGATGGGAAATGGGTTCCAGGCCGCCGCCTGAATGGAGATGAGACCAACGGCGGAAATTTCATGATCCTGCGCCATGGGTCTCCGGCAATTCAACGCGTTCGGTTGTACAGGCACGAGTAAAGCTGATCGCTCACCGGCCTGCCGCGTCGTGGCAGAATCGAAGCATCATGACGAACACCATGACCTGGGCAGGCGTACTCCCCGCCATTACGACGCCATTTCAGCCAGACCTGAGCGTGGATCACGCGTTCCTGGCGCGGCACTGCGCCTGGCTGGTGGATAACGGCTGCACCGGCATTGTGGCGCTAGGTTCTCTTGGCGAAGGGCAGACTCTGCGCCTGGAAGAGAAGCGCAAGGTCCTAAAAACTTGTGTCGACGCGGTCGGCAGCCGCGTTCCGATTGTGGCGGGCGTCTCGGCATTAAGCACTGCCGATGCGGTGGAAACCGCGCGCACAGCGGACGATGCCGGCTGCCGCGGCCTGATGGTTTTGCCTCCCTATGTTTATGTGGGCGACTGGAGGGAGATGAAGGCGCATGTGTCCGCCGTGCTTCGCGCAACAAAGCTTTCCGCGATGCTCTACAACAACCCCATCGCTTATAAAGTCGATTTTCTGCCGGTGCAAGTCAGCGAACTTCTCGACGAGCACGAAAATCTGCACGCCATCAAGGAATCGAGCGCGGATGTCCGGCGCGTTGCGGCTCTGCGCGAAATCGTGCCGGAGGATCGCCTGCGCATTCTCTGCGGCGTTGACGACCTCATCGTGGAAGCCGCCGCAATGGGCGCCGACGGTTGGATCGCAGGCCTCGTGAACGCGTTCCCTCATGAATCGGTTAAGCTCTTCGATCTGGCGCAACGCGGCCGGCATGTTGAAGCAATCGCTCTTTACAAGTGGTTTTTGCCGCTTCTCCGTATGGACACCGTCCCTAAGTTTGTTCAGTTAATCAAGCTGCTTCAGGAAGAAATCGGCATGGGCAGCAGCCGCGTGCGTCCTCCACGCCTTGAACTGCACCCGCAGGAGCAGGCGGATGTCCGGCGCGTTCTTGCAAAAGCGCTCCAGGCCAAGCCCGATGTGGTCATCGGCGCCTCCTCTCACGCCTAACTAGGAATGAAATCGCGCTCAACCTCTTCGGCGAATATTAATCCAAAGGTGTCCGCGCCGGGCATCGATCGCGAGACCGGCTTCGTTCGCGAACTGGGGCTATTCGATTCTGCGATGGTCGTCATCGGCGTGATGATCGGGTCCGGCATCTTCATCGTGCCGGCGGACATGGCGCGGAACATCGGCAGCCCTGGCTGGCTGATGGTGGCCTGGGTGTTCGCGGGCATATTGACAATTTCCGCCGCGCTCTCCTATGGCGAACTGGCTTCAATGATGCCACGGGCCGGCGGCATGTATGTCTACTTACGAGAAGCATTCTCGCCGCTCTGGGGTTTTCTCTATGGTTGGACACTGTTCACCGTCATTCAAACGGGAACCATCGCCGCCGTAGCAGTGGCCTTCGCGCGCTTCGGCGGCGTGCTGTGGCCGTCCGTTTCGGAACAGAACTATCTAATTGCTCCCATTCACCTGTCTCAGCGGTACGCGGTTTCGCTCTCAACCGCGCAACTCGTCGCGATCTTCGTCATCGCGCTTTTGACGTGGAGCAACAGCCGGGGCATTCGATATGGCAAGCTTGTTCAGAACCTGTTCACGTCCGCCAAAATTGCGGCACTCGCGGCACTCATCGTGCTTGGTTTGCTTTGGGGATGGAACAGTACAGCTGTTCATTCGAACTTCGGCAACTTCTGGGCTCCTCACAATTTCAATCCCATCACCTCGTCCGTGAACGCCGCAACTGCATTCGGGTTGTTTGCCGCCATCTGTGTGTCGCAATCGGGGTCGTTGTTTTCGGCGGATTCCTGGCACGACATCACGTTTGCAGCGGGCGAAGTCCGCAACCCTTCCTGGACGGTGCCTCGCGCGCTGGCCCTGGGCACAATCACGGTCATCGTTCTGTATCTGCTGGCAAATCTGGCGTACCTGGTCACGCTTCCCCTGAGAGCCATTCAACACGCTCCCGCCGACCGTGTGGCCACGGCGATGCTTGAGCATATTTTCCCCGGCTGGGGAAGCCCCTTAATGGCGATCGCCATCATGATCTCGACGTTCGGCTGCATCAACAGTCTGGTGCTCGCCGGCCCGCGCGTCTACTACTCCATGGCCGAAGATGGCCTGTTTTTAAAACCGGCGGCGAAGCTGAACCGAGCCAGAGTTCCGGGCTGGTCCTTGCTCGTGCAGGGCATCTGGTCCGCCGCGCTGGTACTGCCGCGAACGTATAATGCCGCAACCCGTGAATACGGCAATTTATACAGCAACCTGCTCGATTACGTGATCTCCGCTGCCCTGATTTTCTATATTCTCACCATCATCGGCGTCATCCGCCTGCGCCGCGCCCGGCCCGATGCAATTCGCCCCTACCGCGCCTGGGGCTATCCAATTGTGCCGATCATTTACATCATTGGGGCGAGCGCCGTGCTGCTCTGCCTGTTTGCATTTCGACCGGCGACAACTTGGCCCGGCCTTTTGATCGTGCTGTGCGGCGCACCTGTTTACGCCGCGACGCGCCGGCGGCGATAACTAAGCGTAAAACTTCCAGAAAAAGTACACCGTCATGCTCCACGCGATGATCAGAACGAAGCGGCGGATGAAAATCGGCGGCAGCTTCCGCGCATAGGCCGCACCGAAATAGCCGGTAAGAACCGCCGTCACCGCCATCAACAGCCCCGGCGCCCATTCGACCGAGTGGTTCACAACGAACAGCAGCAAGGCAATCCCGTTGATGGCTGTGCCGAGCAGCGAGCGCAACCCGTTCACTCCATGGATGTTGCTCATGCCGAGCGCTGACCATGCCGCGATCATCAGAATGCCGATGCCCGCGCCGAAATAACCGCCGTACACCGCGATGACGAACTGGATGCCGGCGCCCAGCAGCAGCATCATATTCTTTTCGTTCGAAGGCTGGCTCCAGCGCCGGATCTGCATGTTGATCCATTTGCTCAGCGTGAACACGAGGGACGAAAACAGCAGCAGAGGCGGAATGATTTTTTCGAATTCCTCGTTGGAAGTTCTCAACAGCAGCAACGCGCCGATGCATCCGCCCACCAGGCTGGTGATACCAAGTAGCCAGCGCACGCGCGCCGGAGCCGTGATGTCGTGCCGGTAAGCGAAAGCGCTGGCCGCGGCGCCCGGCCACAACGCCAGAGTCGCGGTCGCATTCGCGGGCACGGGAGCAACGCCCGCGAACAGAAGAGCGGGGAACGCGATGAACGTCCCCCCGCCGGCAACTGAGTTGAGCGCGCCTCCAGTGGCTGCCGCGGCTGTCAGCAGAAGGGCTTGTGCGGCTGTCATTGATTTTTTGTCAGAGGTTCGCCGTTAGGCGGAAGCGGTCTGCGCACTCTGGAAACGCTCGATAGCTGCGATCTCCTCCGCGGTAAGCCGGAACTCGAGCGCGCCCGCGACTCCATCGACCTGATCCGGTCTGCGAACGCCGGCAATCGCGGCGGTCACCGCCGGATTATTGAGCGTCCATGCGATCGCCACTTCGCCCGGCGTGCGGCCATGGCGCTGGCCGATTTTCCTCAGCAATTCGGCAAGCTCGAGGTTCCGTGACAGCTTCGGCTCTTGAAACTCGGCATTGTTTCTCCGCCAGTCGTCCGGCTGGAAATTCGCCGCGCGCTCACGCGTCATCTTACCGGTCAGCATGCCCGACAGCATCGGCGAGTAGACGATCACGCCAATGTTCTGGGAGCGAACATAGGGGAGAATTTCCGCCTCGATGCCGCGGCGCAAGAGCGAATATGGAGGCTGTAGCGACGTGACCGGCGCAATCTTCTGAGCTCGCTTGATCTGCTCCACATTGAAATTGGAAACGCCAATCCAGCGGACCTTGCCTTCTCTCTGCAGCTTCGCCATCTCTGTCCAGCCTTCCTCGATCTCTTCTTCCGGCTCGGGCCAGTGCACCTGGTAGAGGTCGATCGCATCCACCTTCAGGCGGCGCAAGCTGTCTTCACATTCCTTGCGGACGGACTCCGCTTTCAACGATGGGTAAATTGTGCCGTCGGCATGCCAACGCCGCTCGCATTTCGTGAAAACATACGGCCGTTCGCTAACGCCTTCAAGCGCTTTGGCAACCATCTCTTCGGAGTGTCCCATCCCATAGATGGCGGCCGTGTCAATCCAATTGATCCCTTTTTCGAGCCCGCGGCGGATCGCGGATATCGATTCGTTATCGTCCTGCGAGCCCCAGGCGAATTTCCATCCGCCGCCGCCGATTGCCCAGGAGCCGATACCAATCGGGGTAATGCTTAGATCGCTGTTGCCAAGCTTGCGTTTTATCATGATTCTGCCTTGTTTCGGGAAGTCCGTTTCAAATACGAGATATCGAAGCCGCTCAATGAAAGGGTATCAACGCGCGGCTCGACTTCTTTTTAGATTCGAGCACACGAGCCGTGCTACACCCATAAGTTGAATAGGCCGAAACGCCGGTCGAGCTGTTTATGATACGGGTTAGTGAGGAAATGGGGAGCAGCAGAGTGGCATCGAAACGAAAGGACTTCGTCAGCGCCGATAATGCATTTTCATCCCGCAACTAAAATGCGCGTCGACTCGTCTTTCCGTCGCGGCCCGCTTGCCTCTGCTCATGGCGGCTCGAAAGATGCAGCCCATCGACGATCGTGGTGTTGGTCTGACTTTCCAGCTATCCCACACGGTAATAGCACCGGGCACAGCCGGCACTGTCTTCGTAGAATTCTGGCCCAACATTTCGAAGAAGCTGTTCCACCGAAAGCAGTAGTGGCGTCGCACACTCCAACGGGTGGCGCCATTGAACCGCGACTGAAGTGGAGCGAGGGGTCTTCGATAAACTAGACGGGGCTCACGCCCACCAGCTATTCCGGCCGCCGAACACCCTCTTCTTTCGCCAGACGTACGCGCGCATTCTCCAGCTTCTTCTGTACCTTCGATACGGCGCCCGGCTCTCGATCGCTCGGAGTGCTGGTGTTCCATTCGTTCAAGGAGAGCTGCCATTCCGTGATGGCGTCCTTGATCTTGCCCTGTTTGAAGTACACATCGCCCAGGTGGTCGTGGATGGTGGGATCTTTGGAAATGAACTGCAGCGACCGCTGTAATTGCTTCTCAGCGTCATCCAGCCGGTTCATTCTGTAGTACACCCAACCCATGCTGTCCAGATAGGCGCCATTATTGGGCTCCTGGTCGAGCGCTCGCTGGATCAGTTGTTGCGCCTCGGTCAGCCGCACGTTTTGATCGGCCAGCATATAACCGAGATAGTTCAGAGCCGCGGCATTGTCCGGATCTAGCTGCAGCAGGCGCTGGAACTCGGCCTCCGCTTCCTGTTCCTTTTTCTGCCGCTCCAGCATCACGCCGCGCATGAACATCACATTCACTTTCTCGTCTTTGGTGTCGGCCAACTTCTCGGCTTGATCCAGTGCCTTCGCCATCTCCGGAAAATTACGGGTGTTCTCGTAAACCTGAGCCAATCCGAGCCAAGTCTCGCGATCGTGATCTTTGTTGCCGTCGAAGCCCTTCTTCAGCTCCACCACGGCCTCGTCAGGTTTATTCAGATCGGTCAGTAGTTCTGCCCGCACCGACCGTAGCGTCCGGTCGTTCGGATATTTTTTCGCCGCCCCGTCGGATTCCTGCTGTGCTTTCGTGAAATCCTTCGCCGTTCGATACGTGTCAATAACTTGGGCCTCGGCACGCGGCGCTATGTCCGGATCGAACGTAACGATCTGGCGAAACGCGTCCACTGCTTGATCGTACTGTTCGAGATTGCGATACAGCAGACCCAGCCTTTCGAGCATCATCGCGCGGTAGCCCTTCTCGGCGGGGTTGTACGTTTTCTTTTCCGTGTCTTTCAGGATCGACTTCAACGTATTCACCGCATCCTGAACCTTACCCTCCGATTCAAGAATGGTGACTTCGTTGTAGCGGATCTCCAGGCTGTCGGGATCGATCGCTTTGGCCTTATCGCTCGACTGCCGTGCCAGATCGAACTTTTTTTGCTGGCGGTAAATCTGCGACATCCTCAAATAGGACTGCGCATCCTGCGGATTCGCTTTGACGATTTCCTGATATAGACCTAGCGCTTCATCCAACTGGTTCGACAAAAGCAGGTCCTGTGCAAGGGCTTGCTTGATTTCGACCCGGTCCGGGTCCAGTTTCAACGCCTGCTTGTACGCGGTAGCAGCCAGCGCGTAGTCGTGCATCTGCTCGTAGCTCGTCGCCAACATCGCAAACGAGCGTGGATTCGGATCTTTCTTTGTCAGCTTTTCTAGCAGATCCGAGGCGCGGCGGGCGTCTCCGTTGTCGGCGTAGACCATGGCGAGCCCGCTCAGCGCGTCCTCGTTTCCCCCGTCCTGATCGAGCGCCTTTTGAAACGCCTTTTCGGCTTCCGGCGTGTTCTGCATCAGCTTCTCAAGCCGGCCGAGCATGATCAGGCTATCGACATCCTTGGGATCGCGGTCCGTGATGAGCTGATACTGTTCGACCGCCTTGTGCAGCATGCCCTGATCGATTTTGTTAGTTTGTGAGTCGCCGATCTGTTGTGTATAGATTCGGGCAAGCACCCGGCGCGCACTCAGATCGTTGGGATTGTTCTTGAGTGCGGTCTCGGCTTCCAGCACCGCCTCCCGCAGCCGCCCGGACTCTCGGTATAAGTCGGCAATGTCTTCCACCAGGAAGCTCGCGGTCGGATCTTCTTTCATTGCGAGACGATAATTATCGATCGCTTTGTTCACATAATCCGTGCGATTGCCGTATGCGCTGGCCATCTCTTCGTACATATGGCCGACCGTAAAGTGGTAATAGGCTTCCGCCTTAAGCGAAGGGCCTTGCTTAACGGGCGCTTTGGAATTAAGGTTGATTCCGTCTTCCTTCGCTTGAGCGGGTTGGAAGCAGAACGCTGTTAGAGGCAGAGCCAGAAGGGCTGCCCCGAGGAATGAAGTTCGCAGGGAGGAAGGAAAAAGAGCAGGCATGAATACCGCTTAAGCGTTCGTGGTTTGCAGCACCCTTTATAGACTACCGCTGATACCAAGTATAGCCCGATCGCGATGGCCGCCTCGCGGCTTTGATATGTCGGTGATTGTTTGAGTGCCGGGCGCCTGTCGGGGCCCTGAACCTCGCGGCGTACGCTGGTTACGTGCCAGCCACACAAAAAGCGAAACCGCTAATTGTGCTCCTGGGGCCAACCGGCGCCGGAAAGACCGCCCTCGCGCTGGAGATTGCCGGACAGTTCCGGGGCGAAATTGTGAACTGCGATTCGGTTCAGGTCTATCGCGGCTTCGATATTGGAGCGGCAAAATTGCCCGAATCCAAAAGGCGCGGCATTCCTCACCACCTTTTTGATATCGCAGGGCCCGAGACGGAGTTTACGGCGGGAGACTATCTTCGCGAGGCGCGCCAGGCTCTCGACGAAATCTCCTCGAGAAATCGCATCGCCGTCGTCGCCGGAGGCGCCGGATTCTATCTGCGCGCGCTGCTTCATGGGCTTTCTCCCGCTCCTCTGCGGGATGAGCAATTGCGCGCTCGCCTCGACCGGATTGCCGAAAAGCGCCCCTCTTTCCTACATTTTATGTTGAATCGGTGCGACCAAACCGCCGCGGCGCGCATCCATCCGAACGACCGGCAAAAATTGATCCGCGCTATGGAAATCTCCCTGCTTGCCCGGCAGGCAGTGTCGCAGGTGCAGAGCGAACCACGAGTGCCGCTGGAGGGCTACGCCGTTCTCAAGATCGGATTGGATCCAGATCGATCCGAATTACGTGAACAATTGGCTTGCCGTGCCGAAAACATGTTCCAGGAAGGTCTCCTCGACGAAACTCGGCAGTTACTGGCCGCTGGCTACAGCATCGATTCGAAAGCCATGCATTCGGTCGGTTACAAGCAGGCCATGCAAGTGCTTGCCGGTCAGTTACCGTTACAGGACGCAATCCACCAGTGCATCGACAGGACACGGCAGTATGCAAAGCGTCAGATGACATGGTTTCGCGCCGAGCGGAATGTCGTGTGGCTCAATGGGTTCGGCACGGAAGGGGATGTGCAATTGCGCGCTTTTGCTCTTGTTCAGTCGCATTTGCAGTCTCTTTCGGAGAAGTCGTTGTCCGGATCCGAACACATCAATTCCGGCCCCTGAATTCCTGTTCATCAAGCCAAACTTCTTAACAATTTTTTTACTCAAGTTAGTTAGGATCTTCGGAACGTTTACCGCCCTGACTCGTATTAACTCTCGAAGCGTTTGGGATTCCCCTCCCGCCGCTCTTTGAAAGAGAGTGCCTTCTATGACGAAAAAATTGCTTTTCAGTTTTGGTACTGTCGCCGTGGCATCCGCGTTTGCTGCCTCGTCCTACTCGGTAACATTGTTTGACGAAAGCGTGCTTGACGGAAAATCGCTGACGCCGGGCCAGTACAAAATGCAAGTGAACGACGATGGCGTCGTCCTGAAGCATAACAAGGATGTCACCAAGGTGCCTGCGAAAACCGAATTCGCGGACAAGAAATTCTCTAGCACCTCAGTTCTCTACAACGATCAGCATCAAGTAACCGGAATTCAAATTGGCGGAACGAACAAAAAGATCGTTTTCGGAAACGCCTCCGCGCAAAAGCGTGGCCGATCATCTTCGGTAAATTCAGTCATTAAATAGCTCTTCCGTTATCGAAATCTAATCTCTTTACTCTGAAATCCGAAGCGGTTCCCCCCTGCTACGATGGAGACGTGCAAATGTCGCGTCTCCTTTTTTTTGCTTTGATCTGGACGCCTCTGATGCACGGCGCGGCAGCTACAGTATTGGTCGTTCCGTTCCATAACGACTCTCAAAACGCAGACTTGAACTGGATCGGCGAAAGCGTTTCCGAAACAATCAGTACAGAGTTGAGCGCGAGCGGCCAGATCGTTCTCGACCGCGATACGCGCGAGGAAGGATATCACCAGCTCGGCCTGAAACCGGACGCCTTGTTAACGAAGGCGACACTGTGGAAGCTGGGACAGACGCTCGACGCCGATCACGTCTGTTACGGCGCCTACCAAATTTCTCTGCCCACGCCGGACGCTCATGCCCGCGATGGATCTATTCGGATCAGTGCTCGCTTTCTCGACTTAAAGAAATTGCGCGATGCTAACGAATTCTCGGAGGCCGGTAAGCTTGCCGATCTCTCGCGCCTCGAAGAACATCTGGCATGGCAGACCATCCGGTATCTGGATCCGAACTCCTCTATTACCGCGGATCAATTGTTGAAGCCCTCCAACCTGACTCGTCTCGATGCCAAGGAGAGCTACATCCGCGGCCTGCTTTCAACTAATGACGAGCAGCGTCAAAAGTGGTTTCAACAGGCCGTCGCGCTGGATCCGCAATACGCGCAGCCTCAATACGAATTGGGTAAGCTTGCGCTGACGCAAAAGCAATACCCGCTGGCCGTGAAGTGGTTCGCCAAAGTGCCATCGGGCGATCCACTCTATCTTGAGGCGCAATTTCGCATGGGCCTCAGTTCTTATCTGGCTGGCGATTTTCGGACGGCCGAGACGTGTTTCCGTAATCTGTCGCAAGCGGCGCCGCTGAACGAAGTTTTTAACAATTTGGGCGCCGCTGAAAGCCGGTTGAACGAATCCACGGCGATGGGCGACCTGCACCACGCCCTCGAAGGGGACGAAACCGATTCGACCTACAACTTCAACATCGGCCTGCTGCTTTACCGCCAAGCCGATTACGACAATGCCGCGCGGTATTTCGCAGCTGTCGTGAAACGTAACCCGGAGGACTACGAAGCCGGCACGTTGCTGGCACGGTGCCGGCAGCGCATGCCGCCTGACGAGCTTACTAACCCCAAACTGATCGCATCCGAACGCCTGAAGAAGAATTTTGATATAACGGCGTTCCGCCAGTTAAAGGCGATGCTGCAAAGCTCAAAGCAATAATTGTCGCTTTCAACTTGGCTGAATTTGCTGCTGGCCATTCCTTTGGGGGAGAAAAGTACGAAACTTCGATAGTCTCATCGAAATAGTTAATTATTCCACCGTTCGATAGTTGACACCTGCAATCGCCTATAGTGGAGTGTTGTCTGCAGGCAGCACATGGGCGGAGAGGAGCAATCGCGCTCAATGAAACGCGGAATGAGTATCCGGGAGGTGGCCAAGCGAGCACGGGTCTCCACGGCCACGGTATCCCGGACCATTAATAACTCGACTCTCGTCGACCCCGGCACGGCCGCTCGTGTCATGCGGGCAGTCGAGGAACTCAATTACTATCCCGACACGCACGCGCGCACTCTCGTATCCGGGAAGAGCCGGATCTTGGGTCTTATTGTTTCCGACATCACGAACCCATTCTTTCCGGAGCTGATGAAGGGGTTTGAAGATCTTGCCGTGGCGGAGGGCTACGAGATCCTCGTGGGCTCCACGAATTACGATTGCGCGCGAATGGAGATCTGCGTACGGCGCATGCTGGAAAGAAAAGTGGACGGCATCGCCATCATGACATCTGAGCGCGATGCTCCGCTCATCGAGCAACTGGCGCGCCGCCGTATCCCGATCGCGTTTCTCGACGTCGGACCGGAGCGTAAGCACTTCTGGAATATCGAAGTGAACTACGCGATGGGAATTGGTGAAGCAGTGGATCACCTGAGAGAGCTTGGGCACGAATGCATCGCGTTCATCAGTGGGCCACCGGCGCTGCACTCCGCGCGGACTCGACGGGAGGCATTCCTCGCCAAGCTAAACTCAGCCGGCCGCACGAGCAGCGAGCCCATCGTCGTGGAAGGAGATCACACAGTCGATGGCGGTCTTGCGGCAATGCAAACGCTGCTGGCGCAGAATCCGCGGTGCTCGGCCGTCATCGGCTCGAATGACCTTTCGGCAATTGGGGCGCTACGAGCCATTCATCGAGCCGGCCTGCGCATACCGGAGGACATCTCGCTCGTCGGATTTGACGACATTCACTTGGCCGATTTCACCGAGCCGCCGCTGACCACCATCCGCCTGTCCCGTACGGACGTCGCGATGCGCGCAATTTCCTGGCTGATTGCGGAAATCGAAGAGCGGGAGCCGCCCGCCAAGCTAACCTCGCCGATCGAGACGCATCTGGTGATACGCCAATCGACAGCGCGCATAAGCGGTTAACTCGCGAAAATATCAACAATGAGGGTGATTCCTCGGCTTACCGCGCGCACCAGCCGCCATCGATCAGAATGTCCGTTCCCGTGATGAATCCCGCGGCATCGGAGCATA
Source organism: Bryobacteraceae bacterium (assembly GCA_025927575.1). Lineage (GTDB taxonomy): Bacteria > Acidobacteriota > Terriglobia > Bryobacterales > Bryobacteraceae > KBS-96. The sequence continues at coordinate 41,834 of JAICLJ010000017.1, forward strand.
AGTAACGAGCTAGCGCCCCGATCTCCTCGACATTGCCCCACCGTCCCACCGGAATGCTAGCGAGGAATTGCGCGTTCGCTTCCGGGTTCTGCATCAGCGGGGCATTCATCTCGGTACCAAATGGTCCGGGGCTGATTCCGTTTACCGTAATGCCTTCCGGCGCAAGCTCCAGCGCCAGTGCGCGGATCAACCCCAGCAGCGCCGTTTTGCTTGATGAGTACGCGCTGCGTCCGGGCAGTGAAATGTGGCTCATGATCGACGTCATATTGAGAATCCGGCCGTAGCCTGAGCCCTTCATGTGAGGCACAAATGCCCGGCACATCAGGAACACGCTGGTCAAATTGCTATCCATGACGCTGCGCCACTCGTCGAGCGTGAAGTCGATCAGATTTTTGCGAAGGTTGATGCCGGCATTGTTGATAAGAATCTGCACTTTACCCAGCCGGTCCGAAATTTTCGATTCCAGCCGTTGTACCTCTTCCTCGTATCTCACGTCGGCAACAAAGACGGTTGCTTTTCCGCCGGACTGCTCGATCTCGCTTTTCACGGCCGCTAGTTTCTGCTCGTCGCGGGAGACGAGCGCGATGGTCGCTCCCGCCTCGCTGAGCGATAGAGCCATCGCCTTACCCAATCCTTTGCTAGCGCCCGTGATCAGGGCGGTTTTCCCATCGAGTCTTAGCCCGGCTGCATTGTTCAACATTTCTCTCCTCGTACCTTGCGATTCTGAATCCGACGACTAACGAGCGGAGCGGACCGCTAGCCGCAAGTTTATCGTGCGGGAGAATCTTTCTAATGCGGCAAGACATGATGCCAATGGGGAGATCCGGCATCGCGCAGTTAACGAACCGGGGAGTTGCAGGCGCTATGTCCGGAGGCGTATAGTCGGTAACACTTCTATTTTGAGGGCAATCAAACACAGAATGGCGCCATTCAGCCGATTCCACGCAACGAGATGCGGGCTAACGCTTTTAACGTCGCTGATTGCGCTGGGGGGCGCAATCGCAGCGCAAGGCACCCAGACAGCGACCGCCGCGCCAACAGAAACGGTCGATTTTAAGCACGATATCGCCCCAATTTTTGCTAAATCTTGCAGTAAATGCCACGGTCCTGACATGGCGATGGCGCGATTGCGGCTGGATTCGGAAGCGTCCGTTTTGAAAGGCGGCGCGTCGGGTCCGGCGATCGTGCCGGGAAAAAGTGGTGCGAGCTTGTTGATCAAGCGCATTCTCGGCATGAGCGATGCGCCGCGTATGCCGATGGGCGCGCAGCCTCTACCTGACGATCAGGTGAAGCTCCTCAAGGCATGGATCGATCACGCCGATTTCTCGTCTGTACAGACGGCCTCCGCCGGCGCGACGCCCGCGGCGGCCTCGGCGGCCTCGGCGGCCGCGCCCGGCAAACAATCGCCGCTATTCGCCGAAAAGATCCGGCCGATCCTCGCCGCGCGGTGCTATCAGTGCCACGGACCCGAGACGCAGCAGAATGGCTTACGGCTCGATTCGCTCGCAGGCATTCTGAAAGGCAGCGACAACGGCCATATCGTCGTTCCGGGTCACAGCGACCAGAGCCGGCTGATACGGCGGTTGATGGCGCAGGAACGCCCACAGATGCCCTACGGCGGCCCGCCGTTGTCCGACAGCCAGATCAAACTTGTTCGCCAATGGATCGACGAAGGCGCTCCGGGCCCGGATTCAGCCGCGCCGGTCGCCTCCCTGAAGCCGCAGAAACACTGGGCTTACGTCAAACCAGTAGAAGCGCCCCTGCCTGAAGTGAAAGACAAGGCATGGCCCCGCAACGCGATTGATAATTTCATCCTTGCCAAACTCGAGAAGGAAGGGCTGAAGCCTTCGCCCGAGGCGGACAAGGCCACGCTGATCCGGCGCGTGTACCTGGACCTGATCGGCCTTCCGCCCACGCCCCAGCAAGTTGACGCGTTTCTGGCGGACAGCAGCCCCGGCGCCTATGAGAAAGTCGTTGACGGCCTTCTGGCCTCCCCGCATTACGGGGAACGATGGGCCCGGCCCTGGCTCGATCTCGCCCGCTACGCCGACACGAACGGCTACGAAAAGGACGCCCGCCGCACCGCTTGGGAATATCGCGACTGGGTGATTCGCGCGCTCAACGCGAATCTGTCGTTCAAAGAATTCACCATCGATCAGATCGCCGGCGACATGCTTCCGAATCCGACCCAGGATCAATTGATCGCAACCGGGTTCAACCGGAACACGATGTTGAACCAGGAAGGCGGGGTGGACCCGAACGAATACTACTGGTACGAGCTTGTCGATCGGGTGAACACAACGGCAGCGGTGTGGCTCGGCAGCACGCTCGGATGCGCGCAATGCCACAACCATAAGTTCGATCCATTCACCCAGAAGGATTACTACCGGTTCCTGGCATTCTTCGA
>JAICLJ010000025.1 GCA_025927575.1 Bryobacteraceae bacterium
CAAAATAGGTAAGGCGCACAAAATACTTTTTCCCCAACTGCGGCCCGCCCTGCATTCGTTCTCGCCGCGATAGTAGATCAGCTTTACAGCTGCGTGCAGCAACCATGGGTGGAGATCTCCCCAGCATGTGACCTCGCATTCACGAGACTCAAGAAGAGCAATCCTGGCTGTTGCTGAACGTCGGCGGAGCCGAAAGCACAAACTGAGGGGACCGCGCGATATCAGCGAACGCGGTTCGAAGTCACCGATCTCTCCACAAAGCGCCGGCCGAGTATCTGTTGCGGATCGATCTCGCTTAAATCTGCGATCCGATCGCAAATTGCCGGTACGCAGTATTTCTGTATAGCTGTTTCCAAGTAGCGCGGACGAGAGTTATTGTTGTGGTGTCCTGATTTTCACCGATAGCGCCGGGCGCTGACAGTCGGTATGGGTGGAGGTAGTAAGCGATGGAGCGCGACTCTAGAAGTTCGCTGAGTTGCTGCTCTGCAATTGCAACGTACTGTCGCACTGGCTCTCCACCCGCCAGAGCGGGATAGATTCCTAAAGGCAGTACGGTGGTTGTTGCCCGTGGCGTTCATGCAAAGGTGGCGCGGAAAAACAAGTAACCTTGCCTTCAGCGCAGATTGGGCAATACACTTGCACGCGCGTACCACATATACTATTTATCCAGCGCTTACGAGCTATTGACCCAAATGCCCCCAGAATCGTCCTTGTCCGATGACCTGATTGCATTGCTGGAAGCAGAATTCGGAGGCAGCCCCCGTACCCTGTCTCTCATCGAATTCTCTTTGGCCAACGAGCTGTATGTACGCGAGACAGCACTTGGGCTGGTCTCGGCGGCAAAGGGGCGCTCCGGTGAATCGTGGTCCGAACGCTGCTTAGCCTTGGTCTTCCTTGAAAATCAATTGCTGCGGCTCCCCCCGTCTGAGATTTTCGAATTCGACGTAATTCTGACGCATCTCGGATTGAAAGAAGATTTCGGATTGGAACTTCTGCTAACGGAGTCTGTGTTGGTCGAAGGTTTTTCGACTCGGGATCTACGCGGCTTCATAACAGAACTGCTTCGGAAGCTTAGTCGCTTGAATCGCGTCCATGAGGCCATTCAGCGCAGAGATCGGGGCTCCTGGGATTACGCTCTACGCACCGTTCGTAATCCTGCGAAGCTAAGCCTCGCGCGGTATGTCTTCAGCGCCAACGAGGTGATGGATGAAGTTGTAAAGAGCCTGACCGTTACTGAAGGCACCGGAGACGAGCTTTCGGGGCAACAACACGACCCTCTTCGATCGAATCACGAGAACATCGCCATGCCGCGGTTTGAGACGGCGATTTTAAATAGGTTATGTGCCTGCCGAAAGATCTGCTGGGTATCGGACCGGTGCAGTTCCGAGTTGAATTCGCTTGTCGAGTACCCGCTCGCCTCTGCGGTTCTTGTTATCAAACCACCTGGGAGCGATCTTGAAATCGAAATAAAGCGAGCAGGGACACGGGGCCCACGCCTGTTAGACGTAATCGCACGCAGGAACGGCGCCAATGCGCCGGTCAGCCACCGCTTGTTTGGAGGCTCGCTTGGGTGGCTTGCAAAGCGTGAAACGGCTGCGGCCGCCGCATTCTCGAATATTTTTCGGCTGGTTCACGGTAGAGAAGCGCCTTGCTCGCGAGGCGTCATGAATTCTTCGATTGTCAACGTACCCACGGCTGACGGAGAGACGCACATACTTGACTACCTCAATGACGAGCACCGATTCGGCACGGGCTTTGAAGCGACTCGGGCGGCAATGCGTGATTGTATCGAGAGCTTTCCTTCCGATACAGGCGTAGCGCGAGCCTCCTATTCGGGCGAAGCTGGAACGACTTTGCAGTTCATTGGCCAAGCCCTTCCGGAACAAGCCATCATTGTTGGCAGTACGTCCTTTAGGCTCGATCGAATCGTCCTCTATCTCAGTGAGTCCGGGCCCGAGCAGTATTTCAAGGCGGGATTTGGGCGCAGCTGCACTCCGTCAGATGCCCAATGGCTGGCCGATTCGGTTCTTGAGGAAATACTCGGAGAGCTGACTGTTCCCGTCCAAGGATATCTGGGTTACTCGGAATATATCCGGGAGACATTCCGTGTTCCCGAGAATCGGCGGCGTGCCGATGCCAACTACCTTTCGGTGATGCGTCAGATCGGCGAGTGCTGGGGAACGCTACTGGCGGTCCGTGGCTTCTCGGATGGCGAGTCCTTCGTTCTGCGAAACGCTGGGTTGAAAAGTATCTGGACCAACGGGGCCTGGCAGATCCGAATTATCTTCATGGACCATGACGACCTGACTGTCGCCGGCAGCCGGTATCAATATCTCTGGCCGTCGCGCGAGATATCCGGCATGCGGAGCGACCAGGTTCACATTCTTGGCGGCCCCATGGGAGACGAAACCATCCCTGGTGAGGTCGGCACCCTCCAGACCATCTACCGTGTGGACTCCGATCTCAGCAGGGCGGGAGTGACTGCGCTTGAAGAGGCGCTGGTCGCTGCATACCGGAGTACCCAAGACCAGATCTCTTCCAATGAGGATCTGCGGGCTCTCTTTTATTCCCGGTTCCTCGTGGGATACAGAGATTTCGACGAACTCATGCCTGGATTTCTCGACTCAGATCCATCACAGCTTGATTCATGGAAGACTGAAGCAGAGACCCACTTGGTCGCTAAGGGCTATGAGAGTCAGCTCATCGCCGAGTACATAAAGGTCATCCCGCAGGCCCGTCCGTTTTTCGAGAGGATGCGATTTCTCTATTTCAGATAACGTCTTTTTAGCTGCTCATATAAGCAGTCCGGCGAATACGGAGCATCCTTATCCTGGCCGGAGCGGCGCCAAAGTTCGTTCCATAAGTGAATCGCTCTGGTTTCATCGCCAAAGCTCCAGCGCAATGCGGGATCCAGTAGTTGCTCCCAGACAGAGAAGTGCAGCGGACAAAAGACTTCCCACGCCTGAACATACTGTTCCAGAGAGCAGCCTTCCACAGCGCGACGCAGGAGCGTTGGGCCGCACTGGCTCCATTGCAACTCCTTGACATTCATTTGTTCGCACGCTTCCCATGCATACTGCATCACGGAACTGCCGGGCGGGACTTTCATTGCGCCAAGATTCACTAACTGACGCCCGTTGATTCCTTCGCTTGAGAATACGTATTTCTCAGAGAAATGGAAAGGTCGTAGGCAAATGGTGTCGGCATCCACGAACCAGCCTCCTTTTTCGAGCAGCAGCTTGTACCGGAAGAAGTTGGCGAACCCTGCATACGTTTTGTGTTCCGCGTACGTGAAGATCCGAGATGCGGGAAGAATTTTGTTTCCGTCAAGAACAATTGCGCCCTGTGGAATTCCGGCGCAACCCTCATACAGGTACAAATGGAAACGATGTCCATGGTCCAAAAACGAACGAATGCAAAGCTGCTCCATTACGGATAAGCGATTGCCAATCCAGAGGCTTTGGATTACGTCGGACATTCACTGCGCACGATTAGGGCGGGCCGTTACCTCGACTGTTGCATAGGTCGCGAAGCGCAGGCCCTGCGAAGGAGAACTCAGAAACACTTTATATGTGCCGGCCGTAGGCACTTTGAAATTTACCGAGTAGATGCCGTCTCCTTCATAGGAGGCAACCTGCCGGTCCTGCCACATCGGTCCAGCCATCAGAATGAGAATGTCCTTGGCCCCAGCGTCAGGCTTACCGGTGTCGGCGAAGGTGAATCTGAAGCTGACATGCGCCGGCTCGTCCAAGAATGCAGAGCGGTTAACGCGGGGTTCAATTTGCAACTTAGGCGGCTTTGTGCGCGCAAGCGCCGGGTCCTCTGCAATCGGAAGATCAAAGCAGGAAATGACTCGCGGCCGGTCTAGGAAAACTGCAAGATCGTATGACCCAGCAGCCGGCAGTTTGGCAGTAGTCTCATACACGCCGGGTGAGTGTTCTCGCAGGCTGCGGTCCACCGATAACACGGCGCGAGGCTCACGTCCGTAGTTGCTGAAGTTGCCCATCGGCGCCGCGTTGCCCTCCATGTACAAATAAACCGATTTATCGTGCGGGTTGGCGACGAGGACGGCATTTTCGCCCGATGCCTGCACCACTCCGTCCGCTGGGGTGGGCATCGACATCTCGCCGGGCGGATGCCGGCCGCCTGAGAAGTCCGCGACTGAAATCTCGGCGCCGGGGTTGCCGAGCGATGCCAGCGCAATCATCAAAACGGAGTCGCTGCCTCGTTGCCGTATATGCGCTTCCTTATTCGTGAATGCGATCTGGTCTGGTCCCTTATCGAGTTTGCCGCGCTGGACAACTCGATTCGTGGCTGCATCGACAACGTAAATCATATTGTCGGTTGGATTCACTGTCAGAGCGAATCGACCGCCCGGTGCGAACCGAATCTGGCCGAGTCCGGGCGAGGCGTTCATCGTTGCGCGTATTGTGTGGCTGACCGCATCGATCGCGACAATGCGTCCATCTCCTTCGTTGGCTACATATGCGGCCTTTGCGAGATCCGAATAAGCAATCCAAGTCGGCTTTTCTCCTGTCCGAATATCAACCACACGCGCGAGTTTGCGTACATCGATCACGGATACAGTGCCGTCTTTGGGGTTTGTAACGAATGCAAATGAGCTATCAGCCGTAAATGCAATGTGATGGTATCCGCGGCCAGTGGGGATCCTGGCCAACACCTTCAAGTCGTGTGGGCTGAGTACGTCTACGCCGGAGTTCTCTTCGCCGGATCCATAAGACACCCAAAGGTACGCTTCATCCGGTTGGAGAGCAATCCGCGCGGCTCGATCGACCTGTGCACGGGTCGAAACCACCTTCCAGTCGGCGGTGTCGATTGCGGCTACTTCGCTCGCGGATGGCACGGAAACAAACAAGCGCTTGCCGTCTTCAGTGAGCGCCCAATCTTCTGCCGGCCCATGCAGCGAAACAATCGCCAGCAAGCGGGTATCGCCGTAGCCGAACCGCGGATCCACTACGGTCAGGGTCGAGTCGTTGTTCATCATGACGACGAAATAGGAAGTCAGGTCTACCTGCGTGTGGCTGAAGGTGCTGCCCTCGGCAAACCGTCTTACCTTGCCGACGCATTGGCTCTGTGTCGTCGGTCCAATCGAGAATCTGCGATCAATCCATGCTGCAGGTGAATCGCCCGTTAGCGGCGACTTTGTGACTGCGTCGGCAAAGCGAAGCCGGATATTGACATCTTCGAATTCTTTGAGCGGCTCCTTGCTGGCGTTGGAAGCATCCACACGATCGACGTTCAGAGTGACGCTGGTTCCATGGAGCGTTACCGTTCGGGAGTACGGAGCGGGCTTTGGAACTTCGGTCGCGTCACGTCCCAGGGCGATCAGGCAAACCGCAAAAGCCATAGAGAGCCGAATGGCGCACCTCACAACAGGGCCACCGTAAGGATTCATCGAGTCCCCATGAGCGTGAAAGGCGGCTGGATAGCGCCAGGGCAAACCGAATTCACTTGGCCTTTCGAAGAGCTGGCGCTTTAAGTCTGAAACGATCGACGTCTTGAGTGCCGATCTTTGGCCGGGCGGTAAGTAGTTTCGGTGGAGCAGTTTGAACCGGGCACATCGAGCTTGCGGTTGTCGTGCCGCCTTGCGCCGACGTAACGGTGATTGACTGCGGAAGTGTTGACGTGGAGCCGGTAACGCTCCACAACCCGGTCATTGGATCGATGTTTGCCGGCGGGATTGAAAGGCCTGTTCCGGTGATCGTCACATTCGCAGCCATGTGGTGATTTACCGGGTTTACCGTGTTCACGCCGGCGATTGTGTACTTGTTCGCCGGTCCGCAATAGGTGGTTACCGTCACGATATCCTTGCCCGGCTCTCCCACGCGCACCAGGCCCCACATCCCGTTTAGAAATTCGCCTCCAATATAGGTGCGATAGAGATAGTCTCCCTTCACTGCGGAGGCGCCCCCGGCGCTCTTGAGCACGATGTCGAATGAGGCGTTCGGGCCAAACGTGTCACGCGAGCCGGTCCACTGAGAGAGAGGATTATTATCGACAATCTTCGTGGAACCTGGCGAGAATGGTTCTTCCTGCCATGCGTGGCCATGCAGCTCAAAAACTTGCTCATTGAGGCCGGCCGGGTGCAACACCCGCATGCGCAGCGGCTTTCCGGCTTCTGCGGCGAATACCGGCGTCTGCGGATCTGCCGAAACCAAAGTGTCCGATTGCGAACGTGATACGCCGAGTGCAGAGAGGCTGGAATCGTTCACCAGGTAACTCGTATTCACGAAGCGATAGGTGAGCGGCTCGGTGCGATAGTTCAGAGCAGGCTGCTGCACTGCAGCGAGATCATCTTGTACGATAACCACCGCCTCGCGGAATGAGGTGTTGTCCGCGTTGGTCACAGTGGCCGCGGCTCGGGAGTTATCGTCTGTTTGCCATGTAGAACCCTGCGGCTCTATGATCAAGGCGCCAATCAGACCGAAGTTGTCCTGCATCAGGGGGTCGGCCGGCGCCAGAGAAACGGCGCCGAACTCCATCGGCGTATATACTGGCTGCCCGTTCGGTCCGTGATCAATTTTGCCGGCGTACCAGGTAGACGTACATGTCTGGCCTGGTTGAACGGTGACCACAGGATTGCTACCGATATTAAAACCATCGCTCGTGGTTACGTCGTAGGACAAGAGTTGTGGATGAATGCCGACGGCGTGCGACGTCCGAAGATGTACTCCCGTGAGAAAGGGCTGTGCCGCGACTCCACTGTTCAGTTCGGTCGTTGGCAGGCCGTTTGTCAACACGATGGTGATGCAATCGCCGGCTGCGGCCCGCAGGATCAGCGGCTCCCGTGGCGCGGAGGACTTCAGCTTGCCGTTCACCAGGTCGCCCGTCAGCACATACATCAGTGCGCTCGGGTCGGTGATTTGATTCTGTCCCGGAGTCCCCGCCGCCCCTCGCGAGTTGTAAACAAGAGGGCCGCCCAAAACGTCGGATGCAAGGACAGCCGTTACGGTGAACGATCTCTTCGGCGCGTTGGCCGGGCAACTATCTGCAGCCGTCCCCGCGGGCGGAATCGGCTGGCTGCTGGGAAACGCCTCAGTTTGCGTTTGACTGAGCGGAATAAGGTTCGCCACCGGGTTCTTATAGCCGCGTATCAAGCCCCAGTTGCCGTATTGCAGCCCGATCGTATCGGACGTTGGAATGTAAAGATAATCCGCTTTGTCCGCCTGAGCCGTAACCGGTAAATGGAACAAGTATTCATAGTGCTCCGATATCCCCATTCCTTGCGTGCTGCGGAAACCGGAGGAATCGAGCGAGGGCTCGAATGGCCAGGCGAGCCCATGAATGTGGAACGAGTGTGGTCCCATATGAGCGCCGACGAGGCTCCGGATCTGTACGTTATCGCCTTCGTACGCACGCAGCAGGGGTGTGTAGGGATCATCCGCTTCTGCGCCCGGCTGTGGCGGAGGGAAGACAAAGCCTCCAGCATTGTTGATCGGCGTGCCCTGCGCAGGCTGGATATTGAGTTGCGCGTCAGCACGCGGCATCGACCGGAACACGTTGACGAGGTCCGTCTGGTCGCTGGTCCCGGATGCCACGCGGTAAGCGAGTGGTTCGTTCTGATAGTTCAGGGAGTAGGCGCCCTCAAACATCTGATTAGTAATCAGGTCAGGTGTCGGCGGCCTGCCCGGGATGAGGTCCGTTTGGCCCGGTTGCGGCTCATATTGAGGCGGATTAATCGCGTGGTCCGCGTCCACCCAGCCCCATGGTCCGCCCGGACTCTTTTTAGGCAGATCCGGTCCGTACTGCTCGTAAGGCTTCGGCGTGGTGATACTTGTGTTTAAATATGCCAGCTGACGATCCTGGAATTCGAGCAGGAACTCGCGATAGCTTTTGGTCGAGTCCGCAAGGTTGATATTTGCCTGATACGTGGTTGGCCCACCGTCGAACCGGGTCCCCAGTTGAACGCCCGTCGTAGAGTCGAACCATTTCGAGTCCTTGGGCTCAATTACCAGACCGGCATACAAACCGACCTGCTGATGTGTAGAGGGGCCAAAGTGGTCATGTGTAAATACCGTTCGCAGTGTCCTATCCTGGTCGACCGTGCAGGGCAGGGGAGCTGTGCCTGGTTGGATTGGTTTTGCGCAATCCCAGATCGGATCTGCGTACCATCGCTGGACCGTCGCCTGAGCTCCGGGGAATTTCCCGGGCAATTCTGTCGCAAAATAGGGAATCTCCTTGGCTGTAAGCGGATTGCGATGAGCCGCGTCTGTCGAGAAAAGACCGCCATTTTTATTGACGTGTGCGATCAGGTTCACGACCTCTTCGTTGCTGAACGTGCCGTCTTCGTAGTTGAAGCCGTTGCCGGCGCCATCCGATGCGGTTACATCGAACTTCACGAGGTGAATGTGTTGTCCGATGATGTCAGTGGGTGTACGAACCTGAAAATCATCGAGTTCGTAATTTGCGGGCACCAGATCGCTTAACCAATATTCGACAACTTTATCCGAGTTAGCGCGAAAGAACAGCGGCTCGGGACGGCGGTTCCCATTGAGGTTATCTTTCACATCGCCCCATAGCGATATCAGGCGCTGCTGTGGATAATGCCATCCCTTCTTATTGAGAACAACGTCCATCTGGATATCCGCGGCTTTGTATCGTACGCATCCCGGTTCGTGTTTCTCACAATCGGAGTTGGGGATAGCATTGCCGAAGATATCCACGCCCGGATCCGCGAACGGCGCTCCGGGTTTAGGCGGCTGCCCATTCAGGATAAAATCGGCAGGCTGGCCGTCGGGCGTCTCACTCGGATGTTTCCTTACGGCGTGAGTCGCCATTGCCGCTTGTTCTACATTGGTGCCGTCTTCGGCTAGTTCCACACCAAGCAATGAATCGTTCTCTTTCGTGAAATCCCATGCGTTGTGCTGCTCGTAGAGGGTTCCTTGCTCCTGTAGGAACTGGCTCCGCGGCAGACCGCCGTCGAGGTATTGCTTCTTTCCGGCTATCACTATTTGATTGCCATTACTGTCCTCGTCGGGCGCAAAATCCAACGGCGGATGGGGAGGACGCTGCCCGGCGACGCCCGGAATGTAGAACGGAAATCCGGGATTCTTTTCGATCAATGCCGTATTGTTCAGATCACTCTGACTCACAAGCCCGCGGTAGCCCACCGGTTTCCCGCTTACCGCCGGACACGTGTCGCCGCTGAATTGCACGTAATCGCTCGCCCCTGAGACCGGGCAGATTCTCGTCCTGATGGGTATTGGAGCCATCGCCAGCGTCGGCATCGGCACTACCGCCGGAATCGGCGTCCCGCTCGCAATTTCTCCGTCCGGCAGGGCGCGATTCCAATCGGGCACTGGCACGCCGTAGCCATCAAGTTTGGTGCCGGCCTCAAACACGTCATGCACCCGCCAGAGGCTCCACATGCCCTGCGCGAAATGAGGGTAGAAGTGGCAATGGAAGATCGAGTCGCCAACAGTCTGGTTGAGATTCCCACTGCCGAAATACGTCATGTCCAGCGTGTAGGATCCCCCTGGGCTGAGCATCTGGCTATCCCGGTAATCGCTTTCGTCACTGTTCGGACTGTGCAGCCATTGATGTGCATGCTGGTGGTGAACGTGCGTAATGTTCGTGCCGGCATGCAGGATCCGAAATTCGACGTGATCCCCTAGATAGCTGTGATACACATTCGATGGGTCGTCTGGATAGAGAGCTTTGGTTGCTGTCTTGCCGCTGTTCGCCGGGAAATCGACAATCATTGCCGGATCGGCCACTGCCCATGACGAGAGGAAGAACTCCTCGAACTTACAGGTAGCGCATTGGCTCATCGGGCCCACTTTTATGCGGTTTGCCCACACTTCGGGACCGATTGCGGCCATCCCATAGTTGATCGCGAAAAAGTCGCGAGCGGCCTGCAACGCAAACGTTACGCCACACGTATTCGCTGCCTGGCATTGAGGTGTTTGAAGCGCCTGAAATTCCGGAAAAGCTTGAATTGCAACGGGATCGTCATGATAGTGGATGGCGAACTCGCGATAAGGCTCGCGACGGTCGGGGTACGACGGATTAGGGAGAAACACGGGATCGGTGTCGTCTGCCGGGAAGAGGCCCGCCTGCGGTCCGGTTATGATAGCCGTCAAATCGCTGTGGACAATATTATTCTGTTGGTCCAGCATGGCAAGGATGGGAGTTCCGTTCGGAATCGGGTTGCCGTTTGCGTAAGTGGACCCTGTTGGGTAGGTTGCCTGGTAATTGATGATCGGATGGAAATCGCGAGTCTTCAGCAACCCGTTCTGATCTACAGGATCGCCTGCCAGATTTACCTCGGTAATTTCGGCGGTAAATGCGCCCGCTCCCGTTTTTGTGAGGGTCCATAGCTTGTAAGTTTTGCCCTCCGCGGTGAATGTGTCCTGTGGGTTGCCTTTCGGCGTGAGTTGCATGTCCGCAGGCAGAGCGTCGGCGTGATAGGTCGCGAGATCCAGATCGTGACGAGTAACCTGGCTGCGGTACCATTCAGCGGATTTGGGTTGCACGGCCACAGAGCCAAATAGCCCTTGCGTCAGTTGACCGCCGAATCCATCCTGGTAGCCTACTGTAGCGGCAGTACTGTACAACAAATACCCGCCCTCAGCCACTGCGCAAAATCGGTACGTCTTTTTCTCGCCCGGCGCTGCCAGGCTATTCGGATTTGCGCCATTCCAGCCTCCGTCGTCACCAATCGCCTGTTTCAATTCCATTCCCATGACGTGTATGCCGGCCAGGCGTGTGGCAGATTGCGAAACTGAGGATGTTGCTGAGTTGGGATCAGGAACGGTTCGGAGGTTTTGAGGATTGAAGGGCGGATTGCCGCCTGTGGCCATCGAAGGGATATCGGCCAGCAAGTTTTCAAAGTTTACTTGGAGGCAATCTCCAACGTTCATGCGCAGGACGATCGGCCTCGGACGCTTGTCGGGCCGCAACATTACGTGACCCGCCGTAAGGTCAGGACTTTGGGGATCGGTATTGTTGACCACGTCCCGGCGCAGCGCGAAGATCATCCCGCCTGCCTGAAACGCGCCAATGCGATTGTTGTAGAAGGCCTGATCGAGAGCAACGACATCGGCCGTTATTGTCCTTTGGGCGCTGGCCAATGATGGAATGGCGAATAAACATCCTACTGCACAGACAACCTGTACTGCTGATCCTGGTTTCATTAGTCCCTCGAAACGCTAGAGAAGGTTTCGGTCGATTGGGTGTACTCTGTCCAAGGGCCGGAAAGTAAGGAAGTTGCCGTAAAATGCCGCTGCAACACCTCCGATTTTCGAGTAGTGTAAATCAAATCTCGTCATTGTCCAACCAAAATTTTCTGGATCGCGTTTCAATTCGATATATTCCGCCAGAAACGTTGCTCAGATTAACCTTGGGTGGCGCCCCGGCGGACAAAGCCCTCATAGCCGGCCGCCCATGGCAGGGTTGCTGGGATCGAGCGCGCTAGCTTGAACACCGCTAATGCCGACTCGCCGGTTGGGGCCAAAGCTGACGGGCGCGGGGAGACTGGTTTGCACGTTAGAAAAGCCTTCTAACGCCTGGACAAGGCCGCCTCGTGTCAGTGCCCGCCCGGCACGCGTCATGGCCTCGGTGATAATCTCGGCAGCCGCTGTGGCCCGTTCCCAATTCCTTTGATCAGCAGATTTTAGGTCGGAGGCGTTCCTCTGTTCCGTTACTCCTCCGTCAAGATAAAAGACGTACCGGTTGAGCGGTGAATCTGTTTGCGGCGAAGGAGCGATCGCCGCGATTGCCGGAGTCGCCGTTTTCAGCATGACGGCCGCGATTTCCGGCTCCGCGCCGGTGAAATCACCCAACACTGCAAATACGTGCTGGTCGTGCAAAAAGTCGAGAATCGCCGCCGATTGCCGTGCCGTATCGGAGGGCAGTTCTGTGAAACTCGTTTCTATTGCCCGGCCGAAGACACCCCCCGCGCCGTTTACGCTTGCGAAGTAATGGAGCATCGCTTGTCGAACCAGTTGTTTGTTCTTTACCGTTTGCTCTCGTGGTAGAAGCACTCCCAATCTCACAGTGCTTGCCGTTAATCCTGGATCGACAGTTTCACCGAGCTTTTTTAAATAGGCAATGAGATCCGCCGCGTCCCGCATTGTGAGTTGAAAGCGAGGCATCACGCTGCTCAACTCATTTCCGCTCGCATCGAATCCCATCGTGACGGCGCGCCTTAAGGTGCGGTCCGTGTAAGGAACCCTCGTCCGCCCGTCTGGACGAACATGGCCATACGGCTTAGTAAGCGCATCCCAGGTAACATTTGCGGGGACAATGCCGCCTTCCGGCCGCCCTAAGCCGTCGATGCCGTGGCATCCGGCACATGGAACGGCCGATGCAGGCACTCGAACGCCCCCCGGTAGCGAAGCCTCGATCTTAGATCCGCGCGCGCTCCTGCCCTTTTCAAAAATTTGCTGACCGCGCTGCTCTTCGGCTGTAAGTGGGCTCAGATTCTGCAGTGGTTGAGCCGCTGCCGCGATCGCCGGCCAGGGCAGTAAGAGCAGGAAAACTAGGTATGCCACAACTTAACCTTTGTCGTTCAAAACGCTCTCGACAACGGCCTTCAACGAATCTGGCGTGCTGGTCAGGGCGAAAACTTTCTTCCACAGCCCTGTCCTGTTATTACCGACAATGAACAGCGTCAGGTGATCTTCTTTCCGTGCTACTTTCTGCCCGAGCTTGGCAAGCGCGAAATTCACATTATCCGGCTGCCCAGTCAGGAAGAGCCATCCGGGTCCGGCGTGCATGCGATCCGCGTACTCCTTGAGCTTTTTCGGTGTGTCCGTTTCCGGATCGACGGAAAACGACAGGAACCAGACATCCTTGCCGAGGTGATCGCGAAGTTGCTCCTGTAGCCCGGAAAGTACTCCGGACACTCTGGGGCAACTCCCGTTGCATGTTGAAAAAAAGGCATTGATCACGACAACCTTGCCCTTTAGGAGATCGGAAAATAGACGTACTGAATCGCCGTTTTGCGTCACCAGGGGAACGTCCGTAAAGTATTGGTGTGCCGCTTCTGAAAGGGCATCTTCAGCCGGCGGAGGATTCTGTTGAGCAAGGGACAGTGAACTCAGCGCTACCACGATCGCCACAAGCGAAAGGAGAATGTATCGATTGGAAAACATTTCAGTGCCGCGCCTGAGTAGGTGCTCCCATTAGTTGCAGTCGAGATTGGATTAGTTCGGCAATACGCGCCGGCGGGGTCAGGGCTGAAGTCCGAATCCAATTCCCGCTGCCGTTCCCGCCGATGAGCACCACCGGCGCATGATCCTGTTTATCTGAAGTAAAGATCTGAAGCGCTTTGAGCAAAGCATCTACATCCGGCTTGGCCCCGGTTACGAGCGTCCAACCCGGCCCGGGTTGACCGAAGTTTTTGCTCCATGCTTCCAACCGATCTGGAGTGTCTACCGACGGATCGATGCTGATCGAGATCAACTGCGCCTTGCGACCCGCGTCGCCTATCAGCCTTTCGACTTTTGAGAAATTGGCGCCCATTAGCGGGCAGATGGTCGTGCACGTTGTGAAGATAGTGTTAATGGCGACTACTTTATCTTTGACAAGGTCGGAATAAAACCGCACTTTATGGCCATGCTGATCGATAAGTGTGGTATCCGGAATCACTAGCCCGGCGACTGAGACCGGCTGAACTTCCCCATTTGCGGACATCGCCATGTGATGGTGGTGCATGGCTTGCGCGGGAGCGTTCGTCGCCAATAGAAACAGCGCGATAGCCGCACCCTGGGTCGGGGCCATCGCAGCGCTGAGCACGCGTAAGGCAGTCAAATAACACGTCCGGGTTGGGCGGTTCATCGGGGCGGATAAAACCCTGGATAGGATGAAAGTATGAACCCCCGGCCACGAAAAATCAAGCGCTGTTTTACAGCTCCGCCGATTCGATTCGTGGTAGCATTCCTTCTTCCTTGCGGTTCTTGAAGCGAATGAGGGCGGAACCTCCTATCAAAATTCACTGGCGGCCCTGTGGGCAAGAAGGGGCTGGCGATGCAGCCGCATTGGCGGAGCAGTGTGGCTGCGCGGAAGCATTGGGCTTCGAATCCGTTCAGATCCCTCCGACAGCCGACCTCAGGGATGCATTGGCGGTCGCCATAGCGACGGGGTTGAAGATAACCCGTCTTAAGTTCAGGATTGGGGCGCCTTTCGAGACCGTGCTGTCTTCATTGTTTGGCCGCGAGATGAAAGAAGCATGGGCAATACTCGGAAAACGCCTGATTTTCCACATGAGCTTCAACGCCGCAGAAGCCACCGCGCGGAAAGGGATTTTCATCCAGGCTGGCGAGTTTCTGACCAATTGCCGCAAGCTTTTTGATCCGTCCGAATGTCCTGAGTTTGACGTCGAAGGGGAGAGCGCCGAGACCGCCTTCCTCGGAATCAAACAGGGAGACTGTTTGTGGCGTCTTCCAAATCGCCCTAGCCAGGTATACGCCGATGCGCTGCCTGTACTGCATTTTGGAAAGAAGGTTGGTTTGCTCAGCTCTGTTGTCGCGCGTGAAACGCAGGAGGAGGCACACGATGCGGCCGCATTCATTCTGACGGATATCGGAGCGGACCGGCTCGACAATTCCGCGACCTGGCTGACGCCTTCTCTCTGGAGGAGCGATCCTTTAGCTTTCGACAGACCAGCAGCACTGATCGGTTCCTTCGAGGAGATCGCCGCCGCGATTCACGGCTTCAAGAGAGCCGGAATCTTCCAATACCTCGTCCGAGGGGGACCCGAGGGGCAGGATATCGAAATGTTCGGAAGGAACGTCTTGCCTCGAATCAGAGCCATGGAAGAAGCTTCGGCGCCGTAGAAAGCGATTCTGCATCGATACCAGCATTCACCGGCATGCGTATCTTACTGGCTTCACCTCATCGCTATCCCGCGTTCGGCCGCACCAGCAGCGGTCTGCACCCCCGCTCGTATCCATCCGGGTCCGGTTACCATCTGCACGATCTACTTGCGCAAGGCTTGGCCGAGGAAGGAAATGAGGTCTTGTACTTTGTCGAGAAAGGCGCCGACCTCCCGATGCCATTCGGGGTTACTCAGGTTCCCTCGATTATTCCGGATGTCGATGTCGTTCACGCGCCGATCGGCCCCCCCGGCTTTGCGGAGAAGACACTGGCCTTTGCCGCTATTCACGGAATACCCTGCCTGCTGACCTGTCACATGCTCGAGCACGAGAAACCACTCGGCTCCAATTGGGTGTTCGTGTCTCGTTCCCTTGCGCAGGCGTATGGATCGAGCCGGTTCGTAGTGAATGGCATCAATCCCGACGATTTCATCTTTTCAGAAACGAAGCATGATTACCTGCTGTTCCTCTGCGCGATGAACAGGGCTGCTGATAAAGGTCTGGACTTAGCGCTGCAACTGTCGCAGAGCGTCGGTTTTCATCTCGTTGTTGCCGGCACTGGATTAAATTACGACACAATCCGGCAAGTTTCCGAACTCTGCGCCGACGCCGGGGCGGAATATATGGGCGATGTTCGGGGCTCGCAGAAGGCCGAACTGATCGCGGGCGCTCGAGCGCTCCTCTTCCCTTCGCGTTTGAAAGAGGGATGTCCCCTGACCATCCTCGAGGCCCTTGTTTCCGGCACACCCGTGATTTCAAGTCGGAGCAGTGGCACGGAAGAAGTGCTCGCGCCGGACGCGGGAATCTTGTGCGATCGGGAAGAGGACTGGCGTGCCGCGCTCGACCGTATAGGAAAGATCTCTCCTGCCCGCTGCCGAGAAATCGTGATAGAGAAATATCATTACCGCCGCATGGCGAACGACTATCTTCGGGAATACCGGTTAGAAATAAACCGATTCAGTACCCTGTGACGCCCGAATCGCCCCCACTTGAGTCGAAGTTCAGCTCCTTCACCCTGCGCCGGACAGGCGCCCTCTTTCCGTAGTTGGCTGCCGGCAGCTCTTTCTTGGGGGCTTCCGCCGCTTCTACTAAGCGCTTGTACGGCGGTCGTATCTGCAAATACTCGGCATTCGCAAGCATGTCATCCCTGCAGGTGTAACAACACGCATAGGGTGATGACCGGTTGTAGATCATCAGCACTTCACTGATGTGTTTCGCTTTGCGTGTCCCACTCATCTCGAGCATCGGCAAAACAGAAGCACGGTCTTCAGTAACTCGGAAGTACTCCCCTCCGGCATCACGGAAATCCCGGTCGTCAATCAAATCCCAAAGCCATCGCTTCCATGTGCGAACAGCCGTGCCAAGCCATTCGGAACGGCGGAAATCGGTTGTTTCTTCCGGATAAGGCGGCCACCTGCCTTGGTTATCGCCTTGATCCGACAACCAGCTTCCGTACGTCATCCAACATCCAAATTCTTCGTAGGTGTCATGAATGATACGCAATGCATCTTCTGTTGCAAACCAGTCATCGCCATCCAATATGACAATAATGTCCTCCCGGTGCGCACCGCTGCGTTTGACCGCCTGAATCAAATTCACCATTGAGTACTGTCTGGTGCTGTTTTGCCGAATATGGACACGAGGGTCGCCTCCGGCTGCTAGTACGGCTTGCTCGAATGTGCGATCACCGCAGGGATCTACCGTGACGTACGCTTCCCAACGCCGGAATGACTGAGAGAGGATCGAGGAAATACATTTGCCGATGTATGGCTCGGCTTGACCGCAGTTGACAATGATCCTGAGCGTGTGTTCTTTCATTTCCTCACGCAAATGCTTCTCTAGCTTTTGTTTCTTTATATTGTTTTGTCGTTATCCTTGGGTAACGAGCTCTTGTATCTATTAAGTGCCCGTTACGCAGGCCCTCGGACATAATTGATTCGTCAATGGGATATTGAGCGGTTTTATTATAGACCATAATCGGAGCTGCAATATGCTTTGCTCTCGATGTGCCGCAGAGTTCGAGGAGCGGAATCATGATCATCTGGTCCTCGGAAACCCGGACGTATTCACCAGAATCGCTACGAAGATCGCTATCAGCAAGGTAATCCCAAATCCACCTCTTCCAGGTGCGCACCGCTGTACCGAGAAAGCGGTGCCCGCGAAAATCGCTTGTCGCTTCCGGGTAAGCCGGCCATAATCCGTCGCGGCGATTGGAGGGGCCGACGACATTCGAAAGCCAGCTGCCATAAGTAATCCAGCAATCGGTCTCTTCGTAGGCGCTGGCGATCTGGCGCAAGGCATGCTGGTCGGAAAACCAATCGTCTCCATCCAAACTGATTATCACGTCCTCCGAAGCGGCATCGCTCCTCTCAATGGCTCTGACAAGATTGCACATCGAGTAGAGACGCGTTTCATTTCGGCTGACATGAATGCGAGAGTCGCCGCCCGCCGCCCGACTGGCGTTCTCATAAGTATTGTCGCCGCAGGGATCCACCGTTACATAGGCTTGCCAGTGCTCCATAGACTGCATTTGCACTGAGGCCAGACATTTGCCGACGAAACGCTCGCAAGGCCCGCAGTTAATGATGATTTTAAAACTCGTCATACGGCCAGCTAGCTATAGCACAATTCAAAAAGCAAACACAGCATTCCGTCGCCAAGAGTTTACCCGTACAAAGCGAGATATTCTCGCGGAGCACAAGCAGTATCAATCAGCTCGGCCCGGTGCCAGGTTCTATGATTGTTCAAAACGAGTTCCTGCCCACGTCTCCGGATCTCTTCAATCTCCACACGGTTGCGTTCATCGAGAATATATTGAATCTTTTCTTCCAGGTTCTCTGCCGTAACTGGGATGTAGTGCGCATTTTCGCAGAAGCCGAGTTCTCTCAACGGACCGCTTACGGCCCCATCGGCAACCAAGAGCGTTCCGGTAGCCGGAATTTCAAAGTGTTTGGCGACAACGTATCCGAGTGTAAGTGCGTCGGTGAATGCGGCCTTAAACCGGTTAATCGTCCTGGCGTATCCAACGCCGACTCTTGTATCGGTATCGTAATCATAGTTTTCGGCATAACCGGGATGTGCGTGCTGCACAATTGGGTAGCGCCCTTGTTTTTGTAGTTCCTTCAATTGCAATCGCAGGTGATAGAGGCCGCCTAGAGCACCGCTGAGTAGAACGGCGTTCTCCGGATCGTTATTGAACGGAAGACCAAAGTCCGGTGAAGCGGAATGCGGGGTCCAGACAACAGTCTTCCGGCCGCGCAATTCCGGGTAAAACTCGTCAAACACATAGGCATAGGAAGCAAGCAGCACGTCACATTGCGAGAAGGCCTGCAGTTTGGCGGAGCGCCTTGACTCTTGTCCCCACAGCATGTGCATATCGTCGGCGAATAGGACCGTGCGGCAGCCGAGGTCTTTCAGTGCCGGGGCAACCAGGTTGAACAGGTCGTACGCCTCCCAAAACAGAACAACGTCCGGAATCTCGCCAAATTCGTTTAGCAAGCACTCCTCTACAGAACCAGGACACTGCGGCATGGCGGAGGGCTGCATCTGCCGCCACCCATGGACGGAAATGAGGTCTTGCATTATGTAGTAGAATTCTCGGCTCACGTAACCGCCGAGCTCTCGCATCCACGAAACCAAAAGCTTCATCCTCCAGCCTCCAAATCTCACCCATCTGGTCCTATTGCAAACTGTGGACCATATCGCCGATTTCCCGGGCGTTCGGTTCTTTGCGCCCATTCCACAAGAACAACGCCGATGACGCGAGAATCGCGAGTGAGCCATAAAAAATGATTGATTGTCGCGATAGATACGCGAGAGCGAATGCCGCGGTGGCCGGCGCCGTCAGGCGTGCAATCCCGGTTACCAAAAACAGGGCGGACATGTAACGCGTCGTAGCCCCTCCCGGCTGCGCAAAGGAGTGCACCCCGGTAAAGAAGGAAATCACCATGCTTCCGAGCGTGGCTGGGCCGCGTGCCATTCTCGCCGCAATCACGGCGGGCAAGAACGAGGAGGCTATCGCCAGAATGAACGGATCCAGTCCCCACAGGAAGGTCACGACTGCGTAAGATCGCCAGATAGAGGTGCGTTCAAACCAGGCAGTCAGGTACCCCCCGGACAAGAACGCAGTCAGATTGGGAATGATGTGGATCAGCAGTGTTGCCTGTACGTATCCGAGGTTCATATCGCGCGCAAAGAATGCCGGCACAACTCCCTGATAGAAGAGATTGCCGAAAGCAAAGAGAAAAAACACTGCCAGGTAGCGCCGGAAGCGTAGGTCCAGAAATGGGGCAAGGTTTGCCTGGCGAAAGCCGCCATCGAGCTTCGTACGAGGGGACGCTTCGGTTTCGCTTCCATCTCCATGATCGGGAAGTTGCCAGAAACAGCAGAACGCGGTTGCGCACGCGAGACTCGCCAGCGCGATTTCGACGCGGATCGTGATGAAGACCCGCGCGGACGTACTTGCCGCCGAGAGTAGCGCCGATGATAGAAGCGTAGCGCCCAGGAATACAATGGAAGACCATTGCCGCATGGTCCCGGAGAGATGCGACCGGTGGTGTTCCGGATATACGAGCCGCATGATCGAAGGCACGGCGGGCCGCATCGCGAAGTCGAAGATTGAAATCACCCCGGCGAACACGAGAAACCACCCTGCGGACGTGATCCACGCCATCGCCATGCAGGCCACTGCCGCCGCGAACCCCGGAATAACAACGAACGGCTTCTTGCGGCGCCGCGCCATCACCGTTCCGAGCAGCACAGAGCTGAATAGGCCGACGGCAGTCATGGCGATCGGAACTTCGAGTTGTACGTCGGTGGCGTTCATCGCCTTAACCGCCATTAGGGCTGCATTCGCCATAATGCCCTCGAAGAGTGCATACAGAAGGCTGAAGGCCATCTGAAATCGAAACGCCCTCCGCGAAGTTGGGGGTAGATGGGGCGGCGTGAATCCCGCAATCAGACGCGCCGCCCCGCGCCGCGGCCCGTCTGTCACGTCGTTTGCAACTGCCGGCGGAGATAACATCGGCGGTTAAAAATAGAACTTCAGCCCGAGCACCAGCCGCCGCGATGGTGCCGCAGCGGTGTACTGACCTAGTGATGTGCTCACCTGGTTCCCGAGCGAGTCGAAACGAGCGTTGTTATCTACCACCGTAAATTGCGCGTGGTTAAGCGTGTTGTAGGACTCCAGACGGAATTGCAGCCGCCGTGCTTCGTTGAACTGGAACTCTTTGAAGAGCGAAATGTCGAAATTCTCGACTCCTGGTCCGACGAATGGGTATTTTGATGCGTCCCCAATTCCTAGCTCAGCTTTGGTGGGGGCGTGTATGCAGGAGGTATTGAAAGCTCGATAAAACGACGTGTTTCCATGCCCGAGATTCGGATCGCAAGTGAGATCGACTCGGCTGTCCACGCCCATCCCGGTTGCACCGGTTACATCCTTTGCCGTAACAAACGTGTAGTTAATGGGCAGTGGGGCGCCACTGATGAAAGAAGCAATTCCCGAGATCTGCCACCCGCGAAGCAGTTGTCGCGTAAATGCATTACCCGTCCAGTTGTTGAACGGAAGAGGGTACACGAAGCTGATTGCCAGGTTATGCCTGCGATCAAAGCCGGCAGGCCCATAGTTTCGGGAATTGAAATCGATCACCGGGTTTACGGGGGAGAGCGGCGTGTCGGCGACATCCAGAACTTTCGACCACGTGTATGCCAGGCTGAACGTAATTCGCGAAGAAAATCGCTTGTTCAGCCGGGCTTGCAGCGCATTGTAGTTGGAATTGCTGGCGAACTCCATATATTGGATGCTCGCGAATCCGAGATACGGCCGGAGAAAATTCGGAGGCAACGGCAAAGTTCCAGGCAACGTCCGGTCGATACTGGCCGGGAGAAAATTTGTGCCATAAGGTGTGGCATTGAGATCGCGAATCTGCATGCCGTGCCGTGAGACATTGCCCACGTAGGACACGTCCAGCACGGTTCCCAGCCCGACATTCTGTTGAATTCCAAAGCTCCAGTTATAGACAGCAAGCGGCTTCCAGCCGCCATCAATGCCCCAAACAGTGTTTGGACTGAGGCTTAACGGGGTCGAGAGTAGATTAGAAATGGTTGTGTAATTGGCGGATGGCGTATTCACGAGCGGTGGCGATGCGGCTAGCTGCGCAATCTGGTCATCCGGAAAGCGGTCATAATACATTCCGAAGCCGGAACGAATAGCCGTCCTGCCATTACCGAAAACATCCCACGCGAATCCGATTCTCGGGCCGAGCTGAATCGGAGGGCTCTTTATGATCGCGCCGCTGGCGTTGAAAATGGCCATTCCCTGATTCGGCGTGCCGGCGGCATTCGAGAAACTTCCGATCTTCACGGCAGGGAACACCTGGCCGGTGATCGGATCCCTTCCTTCGCGCACACTCGTAGCGGGGTCTACATAAGGCCGGATAAGAGGCGGTTGTTCGCCGAGGCTGTACGCTTCAGGGCTAAAAGCCGCGGTTTGGGTGTTCGCGTTATATGTCGGCTCCAGCCAGTAAAATCGAAGGCCAACATCAACTGTAAGGCGGCGTGTCGCTCTCCAGTTGTCCTGGGCGAACCATTCTACGCGATTGTTTCTGGTGTGCCCGCCCGGGTGGCCCGTCGCTTCACTGTAGTTTGTTACGCTTCCTGTCAACGCATTTGCGAACGCATATCTGGTGTCCAGCGGGTTGTTCGGATCACGGTCAAAGGCGAACGTGCCATTGAATGCAGTTCCATTTGCTTCATTGACAGCCGAGTGCTCCACGTAGACGCCGAATTTCAGATTGTGCGCTCCCGTTATCCAGGAGTAGTTATCCATATAAACCCATACGTTATTCCTGCCGAAGTATGGGAATCGGGCGTCGATGTTTAGTTGCCCGGCGTTTGGAATCCCTCCAAACGTAGCGTTCGGCACGACATTATATGGATTCGCCCCCGGGAAGAACTGCGGGATATACGAACTCAAGCTTGATCGCTGGTTTTTAGCGAGCCCTTCATCCGTCAGTGGCTCCTCAGTCTGGACGCCGCGGTTTACGCCCATCGTAAGCTCATTTACACGATTGGGGCTGAATGCATGAATGAGGGTTCCCACGATTCCCTGGCAGGGAATTTCGTAATTTATTGGCAGTTGTGGCCATGCCGGCGAGGCCAGCACGAAACCGAAGTCGCCCCGAGTTGCCTGGTAGTCTTTGATCCCCCGGGCGTAGAACGTCGTGTTGGAAGAAATGTTCCAGTCGACGCGCAAGATTGTGTCGCTGTGGGGCTGGTCAATCGGCCTTTGGAAGACATCGTTGTAGCTATGCGCCGGATCGAACGTATTGGGTAGCGGAAATAGATTTAGTAAAGCTCGCCCCTGCGGATCAATGCGGCTCGGCGGAAGTATATTACCTGGAAATGGTGCATTGGATTGCGGATCTCTGATCAGTATTGGCTTCCCGTTCTGATCCACGGTTTGAGAAAAATTTCCGGTCCTTTCAAGGGCGGTGGGAAACGTCTGGTATGAAACGCTGGAGGGGACCGTTCTAATCAAAAATTCTTGTGACCAGAAAAAAAATAGCTTGTCGCGGTTCCTGTTGAAATTCGTTCCCGGCAGGAGAACGGGCCCGCCTCCAAAGTATCCAGGGTTGTTGTAGCGGTAGCTTGAACGTGGAAGCGCTTGGCGGTTCGCGAAAAAATCGTTCGCGTTAAGGGCCTCATTGCGGAAGTAATAGTAGGCGCCGCCGTGGAAATCCTTCGAGCCGCTCTTGATCACGGTGTTAATTGTGCCTCCCACGCTGCGCCCGTATTCCGCCTGATAGTTTGTTAGTAGCACCTTGGTCTCCGCCACGGCGTCGATGCTGGCCTCGAGGAATGGCCCGGTGCCCCCGCCGAGAGAAAGTGTCGAGATGCCATCTAAATTGAGATTCAGAGTGCCCTGACGGTTCCCATTCATGAACAATCCGATCAAGGCGCGATTTCCCGGCGCCTCCCTGGTGGCGCTAGCCGTATCCAGAACGCCAGGGAGGAGCTTCAGCAGCCCTAAGTAGTCACGGCCTTTGAGAGAAAGTTGCTGCATCTGATAGGTATCTACTAGGCCTGAACGATCCGAACTCTGAGTTGATATTGGGGCTGGATTAGCTTCCACCGATATTGTGTCTTTCACTTCGCCCAATTGAAGTGTGATCGTATTTACGACAAGATGCTCGCCGGAAAAGAGCGCCGCGCCTTTCTGTTCATACCTCTTGAAACCTGAAGACTCGACCCGAAGATCGAATTTTCCGGGAAGCACCTCGGCAAATAGGAACTCTCCGCTATCAGTGGTTTTCGTCGTCCGCGCTAACCCCGTGTCGCTCGCAGTGAGCGTCACCTCCGCTCCGGCAACCAGTTGATTGCTCGGATCTTGAACACGGCCGGAAACTTGCCCGGTCAGTCCCTGTCCGGACAAAAAAGCCTGACTTGCCAGGAAGAGGATCAATGCAGGCGCCACCGGCGACAAGCCGGGTATGGGAATAGAGCGGCAAGATGTAGCAGTCCCTGAGCACATTTAGTCCTCCTACGTCTAGCGCCGGGTTACGTAAACTTATCTGCCGGCTGAAATATGTCGGTTAAAAACAAAGCGCCTGTTTGAAACTGTTGGCGCGTGAACGGTAAACTATTTACCGTTTCTCGAAGGCGCAAAACGCGTATGTCACCGGAAAAAGTGAGGCGTACTCCAGGGAGATCGCGCTGAAATCCCTCGATTGGCGACATTGTGGCAGTATAAATCGAATTTAGTGCAAACGACCACTTTTTTCAGTGGCAATAGTTTGCCCCCATGGGAAGGGTGCGTGGACGGGGCGCAACCGTTCTGAAAATAGCATTCAGCGCTCGGGAAGCACGCCCCCGCCAAGCACCGGGAGAATAACTTCTCTTATCGCCTGCTGCGAAATCTGATGGTAATGAGCGGATTCATCTAAGTGGACCGCAAATCCACCGGTCTGCAGCCACCCGAGGACCGTCCGAACCTCACTTTCGTAACGACGAACCGCATTGCTGTAAGAAACGCCCGTAAGAAGGTGCTGTCGCTCGCCGAAGCAGCAATCATCATACCGGTTCAGAATTTGCAGTTGCAAACGCCCTTTTCCCGCGGCGCCGAGCACATACAGGTCCTTGTATCCAGCCAGTCTGTATACCGGGCTGAAGTACTGCTCCAGATCGTGATTGTAGTGACCATTCCGCATGTAAAGGGGCACCGTGCCGGCAACGGGAAAGCTCTTCATCACACGAGGATCTAGCGCAGCGTATCCGGTGGTTGTCCAGCCCCCGCCGGATAACCCGATCATGTCGATCTCTTTGAGAGGAGGCTCTTGTTTTGCCAGGTAATTGACCGTCCGTGCAACGGGCTCCATGAAAA
Organism: Bryobacteraceae bacterium; assembly: GCA_025927575.1. Classification (GTDB taxonomy): domain Bacteria; phylum Acidobacteriota; class Terriglobia; order Bryobacterales; family Bryobacteraceae; genus KBS-96. The sequence goes on from JAICLJ010000025.1 coordinate 24,220, forward strand.
ACTTCAGCGGCGAGCCGTCTTGAAGAGCGGCGTCGAAGAGCCTGTCATGCACCCTGGTCACTCCGCAGTGAGAAGGGCTCTGAAACAGGGGCATCCGCATTGCCGCCACAGTGTATCCCGCAGAGACCAGTTCGCGAATGAGCAACTCAAGATGCACTGGATACTTGCCGGTGTCCACCATCTCACATCCATGTCCGTGATGGACGATCACGGCCTTATGCAGATTCTGTTTCGCGGGATGCAAGATAAACGCAGTGGACGTGATCGTCTCCGTTCGCCCCGCTCTTGTACGTGCTTCGGTGCTGACGTCCAGGCGATCCACTGATTTGAGATTGTCAAGGTGCGCGGGCATCGCGTCACCGGGCTGAAGTATGTAGCCGCGCTGCACGGCTTCGGGCTGCTTGTTCTGCACAGCGGCCCAGGAAGTCCCCCATATAAAATCAACCAGCGCCTTGCGGGTGGACACAACCGTGGCCGGCGTTGTCACCTTCATGATGTGGTCATCCACCAGCTGGTCGGCTGCATGCATAAGGAAAGCGGTCAGTAATAAGGTTATAATCGTCTTCATACGGGGCATGGTCTCTCCGTTGGATCATATCGCGTACGCTCTTGCACACTGAATGGACGAAGTCGAAACGTGACTGACTTCGCCCGACGCTTCGGCAGGGACCGACATACGGGGCGCTGCTTCGTCCCGAAACTTACCCTTTGCGGGAAAAAAGATTTTTGCCTCTCGATGTTCTTGGGGTCAAACCCTAGAAGGCTGCAAAGACGAAGCGACGCTCATCGTCACTTTCGTTAAGCACGGCGCCCGGCATGTGCTCACTGTTCGGATCAAACCAAAGGACACAGTCAATCCGCCGCTTTTCGTATCCGATCTGCCCTTCAGCGATACTCGGAGTCTGGAAACCGAGACATAACGATCTCAGATCCCGAACGTCAATAGTAAGTCGATTCCGAGGCGATAAGGGTCCCGACAAAGTGACTTATGCAACATGTGTGACCGATAACTTCACGTGTCCTCAGTTGTTCCAGTAGAAGCCGTGCACGTCATTTGCGAAACAGATAAGCTCACCTGAGTGGATAGCTCTCGCCCGAGACAAGCCTGATTCCTGTGTAATTTCACTCCGGATTGGCCCTGATTTCCGCAATAACTGTTTCATTGAGGAGTTTCACTCTTAATCAATGCCCTCTAAAGCGTGCAGTCTAGCAGAATATTGCTGCCAGCGGCTGTTGGATAGAACACTGCTAAAACCTCATCAAGCGGCATAGCTTAAAAAACAGCCAAACTCGATCAATCCATGCCGCCCAGTCACTGTCGTAAATCTATGTTCAGAAGTATAGACAGGCGTACGCTTTCCGGCTATAGTGGACGAACTGCCATTCTTGTTTAGCTTGTCGCACGGGCCAAATGACTTTTCCGATGACCGACTTGCCCCTCTGGAACGGTGCAAACAGGTTACTGGGGTGCAACTTTCCATTACTACCTCCATTCAATAAACGCGGTTGGCACGTGCCTCAGTTGGGATGTGGCGGATCCGGGATCGCGACCTACGAATCGCTTGATGTTCGCAATCTCGGCGAGTTAGAGCATCCGGGTGATAATGTTGTTCCCGAATTGCAGATCCGATTTGTCCTTGAATTAGGGCGAGCTATTTCCACGTTAAGACTCGCGATCTGTTTGCGGTTGGGGTCCGATGGCGAAGCGCAGACGTCACTTTCCATGTGACGTTCAAGAGAGTGGAACGATTCGTGCCTGCATAGACAAATTTACGCAAACGCATCGGAGGAGCAAAGTGAACGCGATCGATAAAGTGACATCCTGTGAACAGGCATCCGCCCCTTTAGCTAACTTTACGATCCCTCTGCAATTTACGATCTCGATCGGTTCTCCCACGTTGGAGGCGCCAACTGTGGGAGAGCAACGTTTACTCGCCGGGGTCGAAGCGGCCGAAATCGAAGCCAAGGCTGTCCCAGCAACGGATTTCGACCTTCGCCGCGCTATCGCCGCCTACATTCCACTGCTAAACGCGTCGTACCAACTTGCGGCGCAGACACCGTTCCAGTTGCCGGCCGGTTACACGCGCTTGACAGACGTTCGCGTGAGCGGTATAGAAGCTTTGGATGTGGAAGCAACGCTTACGCCAGAACAACAGCGGGCCGTCGAGCACGACAGGAAAGCACTGATTCAGGGAGCGATCGACGAATCGACTGAGGCTGTCGCCGACCCTTCCGCGTTCGGGTTTGTGGTCAGGGAAGAAGCGACCGGGGCCATCCTGATCTCAATCAGGGGCACTCAGACCCCGGCCGAGTGGCTAGCGGACTTCACTCCTGTTCCCGTTCCATTCTTCGAATCACCCAGTATGGGTCTTGTGCATGTCGGCTTTGCCGTTTTCTATCGCAAAGTGAAGAGGAGCATTCAGGCTGCTCTCAAAGACATCGGCTCCGCTACCCGCATTACAGTACTGGGTCACAGCTTGGGCGGCGCTATGGCCGTTCTCTGCGCTGCAGATATCGAACGCAATATAGGCAAAACCAACATCGACGTGTGTACTTTTGGTGGGCCAAGGGCCGGCAAAATAGATTTTCGAATCCATTTCAACAAAGAAATCTCGAAGTGCTTCCGTGTCGTTAACGCACTCGACATCGTTCCGCACGTTCCCACCGTGATTACCGGGTGGAATCACGTCGGTGTCGAAATTGGAGTTAACGGTAAAGGGGGGTCTAGCGCCCACAGTCTGGACTCCTATCTCGATGGGTTGGCCAAGATCTCTCAAGGAGGAGCCAACGAAGCACCGGGTTTGTCTGGACAGCCTATGAGCATACGGCTTCTTTAGCAGCCCCGGTCCTCAGTATCAAACCGGCATTATCCAGCAACACGATATATTCCGCTATGTTCCCCGGTTCGTGTTTATGAAAACTAGTTGATGATTTCTTGGAAGGAATCCATGGACGCTCTGGAAAAAGCTAAACGCCTGAAAGACATGCTGAATCAGATTGCCCCCGCGGGTATCGAATCAATCGCCAAGCCACCGCGAGAGGAAACCGCGTTCGCTCTCGAAGCGACCGGCCCTGTCGTCGACCATGGTGCCCACGCCGAATCCGGTTTACACAAACTCGCCCAGAACCGCCACGACGATCTTACGCAGCCTGAACTGTTTGCGTTGGAAGCCATCGTCATGCCGCAAAACCGGCCGGTGGTGTTCGTTCGAGGTAATTCCTACGATGACGCGCCGGATCCGTGGTCCAAACTCAATCCCGTCGCGATCAAGTCCGGCCTCTCCGCCCTCTTTCCTAAAATCGGACGGATCGAACTCCCGCTGAACCCGCTAATCGCCTACGGCGGCACTGGTTTCGTCGTCGGCGACGGCCTGCTCATGACCAACCGCCACGTGGCGCAGTTGTTCTCGCGCGGCCTGGGCATGACCATCCGTTACCAGATCGGCGGCTCCGTGGTCGATTTCAAGCGCCAGATCGATACGCCCGACGACGATCACACCGCAGTGCTCAAGGTCACCGGCGTTGCGATGATTCACCCCTTCTGGGACATGGCCTTGCTCCGGGTCGATGGGCTGCCGGCCACCGGCGCACTGCCGCTCTCCGTCAGCGCGCCGGAGGACCTGCTGGGCCGCGACATCATCGTGGTCGGCTACCCTGCGAGAGACTCCCGCAGCGGCCTCGATGTGCAGGACCGCATCTTTGGTGGCCAGTACAACATCAAGCGACTCCAGCCCGGCAGGGTGCGGCCGCGAGTCAGAATCGCGAGCTTCGAAAACACCGTGAATGCCATGACCCACGACGCCTCCACTCTCGGCGGCAATTCCGGTTCCGCCATTATCGATCTCCAGACTGGACAGGTGGTGGCTCTGCACTTCGCGGGCGAATATCTGAAGGCCAACTATGCCGTGCCAATGTATGAACTGTCGCGCGATCGCCGCGTGGCGCCCCTATTGAATTTCCAGGGAAGCGTCAGTTTCACCAACGACTGGGAAGCGGCGTGGCGCAGCACCGAAGACGAAGCTCCGAAGCCTGCTGCCGCAGGAGCCGCTGCCGCACCGTCGGGCTCGGCGCCCGCCGCTCCGCTGCAATCCCCCTCCGCGCCCGCGCAGGCCGTATCCGCGCCGGCTGCCGGACAAGTGGCCTCGTGGACCATCCCGGTGCACATCAGCGTATCCGTCGGGAAGCCGGTCGTAGCCGGTCAGCCCGCTCTGGCGGCCGCCGCGCCTGCTCCCGTCGAAGTCAAATCCGAAGAGCGCGTGGTGGTCGACCAGGACTACAGCGACCGCCCCGGCTACGATCCCGATTTCCTCGAGACGATCTCAGTTCCGCTCCCCACGCTCCGTGCCACCATGGAGAATGACACCGCCGTGGTGGCATCCGATGAGCGCAAGAACGGCAACCGGTTCGAGCTCGCCTACTACCACTACAGCGTGTACATGAACAAGCGCCGCCGCACCGCCTGGTTCTCCGCCGCCAATATAGACGGTGATCACCGCCCAAACATCGGCAAGCGCCAGGGAGACCGCTGGTACCGGGATCCCCGGATCGATGAGAGCGAGCAACTCGGACAGGAGGCCTTCGAAAGCGGCATTGATCGTGGTCATCTCACGCGCCGCGAGGACACCGCCTGGGGCAGGAACGTCAAAGAGGCGACCGCCGCCAATAATGACACGTTCCATTTCACCAACTGCTCGCTCCAGGCCTCGGCTTTCAATAGGGGCAAAGATCGATGGCAGGGCCTCGAACAGTTCCTGCTGGAGCAGCACGTCAAGCCCGACAAACGCCGCATGATGGTCATCACCGGACCGCTCTTCTCCAACAGCGACCCGATCTATAAGAACGAGAAGATGGACTACTCCGTCCGCTGCCCGTTGAAGTTCTGGAAGGTCTGCGTGCTCATCCGAGCTGACGGTACGCCCTCTGCGACCGGCTTCATCCTCGCCCAGGAGGAAATCCAGCAGCTGCCGGGCTTCGAAGAGGCCTTCGACGTGGGCGCGGCGCAGATCAAGATCAGCGATCTCGAGAAACGTACCGGCCTCAAGTTCGGCGAACTCAGCAAGCACGACCATTTCGCCGAGGGCGGCACACCCGGCAGCATCGAGGCGCCCATAGCCGGCGTCACTGAGAACATCCGGCCGATCCGCTCGAACAGCGAGATCGTGGTTTAGCCGAGGTCCGAGCCATGGACAGCCGCCATCATCGGCAGGGCGGCTTAGTGGCGCGCAGACGCGTCGGCGCGGGATTCTCGGCGGAGGCAGCACGCATCCAAGTAAATCTTCATTTGCTTCTCAGCGCTCCGACATCTTTAGAACTGATTCAGGAAGCCGAGCACCCTGGATCGTAATCTTTGAGGCGGCATCTTCGATTTCGCGTAGATCGTCCGGCGTCAGTTCGATGCCGGCTGCGCCCAGGTTCTCCTCAAGCCGGTGAAGCTTTGTTGTTCCGGGAATAGGTACGATCCAGGGCTTTTGCGCCAGCAGCCAGGCGAGCGCAATCTGCGCTGGCGTAGCGTGCTTTCTTTCGGCGATGTGCTTCAGCAGATCGACAAGAGCCAGATTGGCCGCGCGAGCTTCAGGCGCAAAGCGCGGAGATAGATTTCGGAAATCAGTGCTGTCAAATTCCGTCGCCGTCCCAATCTTTCCAGTTAGAAATCCGGCGCCCAGAGGGCTGAACGGTACAAAACCAATTCCCAACTCTTCGCACGCAGCAAGTACGCCGTTCTGTTCGGGATCTCGGGTCCACAGCGAATACTCGCTCTGCACGGCTGTGACCGGATGAACAGAGTGTGCACGGCGCATCGTTTGGGCACCCGCCTCTGATAAACCGAAATGCTTCACTTTGCCCTGCTCGACGAGTCCCTTGACTGTTCCCGCCACATCTTCAATCGGTACGCTAGGATCGACGCGATGCTGATACAGAAGATCGATTGCTTCGACCTTCAATCGGCTTAACGCTGCGTCCGTGACCTGCCGGATGTGGTCGGGCCGGCTGTCGAGACCATAGCGAGCGCCGTCCGGATTAATGCCAAATCCAAACTTGGTGGCAATCACTACACGATCATGGAAAGGTGCAAGCGCTTCTCCCACCAGTTCTTCGTTCGTGAAGGGACCATAAGACTCGGCAGTGTCAAAGAGCGTGACGCCGCGCTCCACTGCTGCACGGATGATCTTGATGCCCGCCTGTCGCTCCGTCGGCGGGCCGTAGTTGGCGCTCAGCCCCATGCAGCCGAGACCCAGGGCTGACACTTCCAGACCACGATTCCCGAGTGTGCGTTTTTGCATGGCTTCTCGCGTATCCTCTGTTTTCAGGCTAAGGAGAAAAGCGTCAGAACGGGTATCCCGATCCTGCCGAATCGTTGCCTAATCCTGCCGAATCGTGTCTCCGCCGTTGCTCACGTACCGCAATTCGTAGTTATCCTGAGTAGGGAAGATCGAAACTTATGGTGAAAAACACCGGGAATCGAGCCGCCGCAGCGCCGGACCGAATGCATGAACTAAACGCTGAGTTAGCCTCAAAGGTTGCTCGGCACACCGGCTCGGCAGAGAAGGTGGCAACCGCCATCCCTCGCTTGACCTTGCACCGGAGAACCGCTCCGAGGGGTGGGTGCCCCGTTACCTATGAGCCGAGCGTGATTGTGATCCCGCAAGGTCGAAAGCAGGTACAGATTGGTGGTGAGACACTGACCTACGATTCATCCCGGTATCTGCTCACGTCCGTCGATCTGCCAACTGTGGCCAGTGTGGTCGAAGCAAGCGAGCAAGCACCCTGCTTTGCGGTCAACCTGAAGCTTGACATCTCGATCGTTCGTGAGTTTCTCAGCCGAGATGAGTTCCACCTGCTCGACGACTCGCCCGACAGCCCCGCAATGTCCACCGGTCCGGTGACGTCGGAGTTCCTCAGCGCCTGGTGTCGTTTGCTCGATCTCCTTTCAAAGCCTGAGGACATCCCGTTTCTGAGTGGGTTCATCGAACGCGAGATCATGTATCGAATCCTGCGTGGACCGGAGGGGGCGCGATTACGAGCAATCGCCACGTTAGGAGACCAGAGTCACCGCACGGCCAAAGCAATCGCCTGGATCAAGGCAAACTATGCGAGACCCCTTCGGGTTGAAGAACTGGCACAAGTTGCCGGCATGGCGGTTTCCACTCTTCACCACCACTTTCGCGCGCTCACGGCAATGAGTCCCCTTCAGTACCAGAAGCAAATTCGATTGCAGGCGGCCCGAGCGCGGATGCTCGCCGATGATCTGGACGCCGCGACGGTCGCCTTTGAGGTGGGATACGAAAGTGCGAGTCAATTTAATCGAGAATACAGCCGCTTGTTTGGCCAACCGCCTATCCGCGATGTTCGGATCCTGCGTTCGCCAGGCGCTCCGAAACTTGAATTGGCCACCACGGCGTAGCCAGGTGTCTCAGTGAGGTTTGGGCCGTCGGCATCGAATCAAAACAAGTCACTGTTTCGGCTTGGTCGATTATTCCCTGACGCTTTGCCAAGATGCGAACGAAAGCTCCCCAATCTTTCCCGGCGCTACAAAACGGGTTCATCGAAACTTCGAGGATCCACCGCCGCAATCAGTCGGGTCAGAGGCAGAGCGCGTCACGATCTTCCGGCGTGTACGCGATCAAATCCACGACTACTTAAGATTCTTTTCAGAAGGTAAGAGTGCATAAGTGTGATCGTAGGTGATCTGTTCGGGAACGGGCAGGAGGGCGGGGAAGCGGCTATAGTTAAATGGAGCCAGCCCTTCAGCCGGCATTATCGGATCGCAATGCTAGTTTGGTCCAAATTGCTCAGCCTTGCAGCTCTCTGTTTATTGCTGAGCGCGGCGTTGGATCTCATCGCTGTCGATATGCTTGGGGCTTTTTGGCAGGATAAGGCGACCGTGCAAAACGAGTTGCAAGGAAGCTGTTCCCAAGACGATTGCTTCTGCTGCTCGCCGACGGCCATTCCTGCGATCCACGTGGTGCTCTCACCAACGTTGATCATGACCGCGACCGTTCCGTTGATAGTCGTTGACGCGCCGGCCGTTCCACTTGATCCTCTTTTCCACCCTCCTCGCGCGTAGCCGCAGTTCCAAAAGTTTTCATTCAAATTTTAAGGGAGTTGTGTATGTATCGACAGGCGCTCGCCCTGTCGGCCGGCCTGTGCCTATTTATGGCGACGGCGTGGCCGCAGGCGGTATTGTCTGCCTTGACGCCGGATCAACTCGTCGAGGCAGCAATTGCAAGGAATCGTAATTTTCTTTCGTTGAAAGAGCGGATTGCCGAGGCCCAGGGATTACTCAAACAGGCACGCGTCGGACCAGGTGACACCCTAGAATTCAACGGGCTTGCCGGCCAACCGTTCGGAAACGCGGCGGAGGACAGCTTCAGTCTCAGCTATTCGCACACATTTGAAACGTTCGGCAAGCGAGCTAAACGTGTTGCAGTTGCAGAGCAGGCCGTAGCTCTAGCTCAGGCCGAGTTTGATGACCGCCGCAGATCGGTGTCCTTCGCGGTAAGGAGCCGCTATGCCGATGCTGTAGCCGACCAACAGAAACTCGCGGTGCTCGACCGCCTTCTCAATGTGAATCGTGAATACCTGCGGCTCACGCAAGCGCGTGTAGAGAAGGGAGACGCCGCACCGCTGGAAGCAGACCTGCTACGAGTCGAACTCAACCGCGATGCTGCGCAGCGCATGCTGACGGAAGGGCGCGTTCGCGATGCCATTCTCCAGTTGAAAGCGGTTGTGGACGTTCCGAGCACCGAGGCGATTTCCTTTTCCTCCTCGCTCAAGCCGCCAACGGTTACTTTTGATTTGCCACATCTAAAGTCTTTGGCGCTGGGCAAGCGCCCCGATCTGATTGCGCTCCGCATTGCGGGAGAGCAGGCAGCAAGAGAAACCAAATTGGCCGAAGTGGCAACGAAACCCAACATTACGCTCTCAGGGCAGTACTCGCATGCGGATACAGCTTTCGATCAGTTGGGGTTGACGCAAGCCGGCGCTCTTGTGCCGATTAGAGACCGCAGCGACTCCGTCGGCCTCGGTATTTCTATTCCACTTTCGAGGGCCAGGCGCAATCGCGGCAATATCGAAGCTGCAATTGCCCGTCAGTCTGGGGCCGGACTGCGGCGAGGATACCTGGAGAGTGTCATCCCCACTCAGGTCGAAGCCGCTTACCAGCGTTGGCGTGCTGCCCAGAGTGCGGCTGACGTTTTCACGAAAGATGTCATTGACCAGTCGGAGAAGAATTTAGCTGTTATGCGGCAAGCGTACAACCTTGGTGAGCTTCGCCTGCTCGACATCCTTAACGAACAGCGTCGACTACTCGATACCGAGTTGAGCTATATCGACGCGCAAGCAGAATTGTTTCGCTCCTACGCGGAGTTGGAAGAGGCTACCGGAGGCTCACTGCAATGAGAGTTTTGTTGACGGTTATTTTTCTGTTCACGATGGTCGGCTGTTCCTCCGGTCCAAAGGAGACGGGGAAAAAGAATGAGGAAACGAAGCAGAAATCCAAGCTTCTCGAAATGACGACTCAGGCCCAGCAGCATGTAGGGCTTCGGACCAGTCGCGTCGCGCTCAAAGAGCTGCAGGAATATCTGCACGTTGTCGGAACAGTGCAAGCAATTGACACGCGGATTGGACATGTGCGTCCCCTCACGCGAGGCAGAGTAGAGAAAGTCGATGTTCGCGTCGGCGACCGCGTAAGAGCCGGTCAGGCTCTTGCCACGTTTGACAACATCGAAGCGGGCGAAGTCTTGGCCCAGTATCAAGGCGCCGCGGCCGAATTGCAGCGATTGAAACTTCAACAAGCGTCTGCTCAAAGAATTGCGGAGCGGAACAACGAATTGAGCGATCTCGGCGCGATCGCGAAGAAGAATGCAGAGCTGAGCCGGGTCGAAGCACAATCAGCGCAAGACAGCGTGCGGGTTCAGGAGAGCGTAGTGGCGGGGTTGGTCAGCCGCCTTCGACGCTTCGGCGTGGAGCAGGTCAATGTGAGCAATCCATCTACCATGATCCGCGCGCCTTTCGCCGGCGTAGTCATCAAAGCTCAGACTGCTCCCGGCGATGTATTCGATGCCGACCGCGAACTGTTCTCAATCGCCGATCTATCGCACGTGTGGGTGCAAGCTGAGGTATACGAGCAAGACCTCGGCCGGGTGAAGGTGGGTGCGCCTGCCGTCATCACTGTCGATACCTACCCAGGGGAGAGGTTTCAAGGGCAGGTGACGTATCTGGGCGACATTCTCGATCCACAGACCCGCACAGCACGGGTTCGGTGTGAGGTGGCGAATCCCGAAATACGGCTGAAGCTGGACATGTTCGCCTCGATTGAGCTGCCGACGCACTTCAGCCGGCGGGCGCTGATCGTGCCAGCATCCGCCATTCAAGACCTCAATGGAAATTCAGTTGTGTTCATCCGCAAAACGCCAACTGGTTTCGAAGTGCGTCCGGTCAAAACCGGTAAAACGCTCGAAGAGGAAACCGAAATTCAATCGGGTTTGCAGAAAGGCGAACAAGTCGTCAGCGTGGGTTCCTTTCATTTGAAATCCGTTGCTCTCAGCGGTCAGATTGGGGAGGAAGAGTAACGATGAAGGCCCTTGTTGCAGGTGCATTGAAATACCGGTTCGTTGTTCTCATCATTACGATCCTCGTTGCTGCATTTGGGGTGTTTTCGCTCGGCCAGCTCCCTATAGATGCGGTTCCCGACATCACCCCGAACCAGGTCCTTGTTCTAACAAAAGCGCCGAGTTTGTCGCCGGTGGAAATCGAACAGTACCTAACATTCCCCGTAGAGACCGCGATGACGGGATTGCCAGGCGTGACGCGCATTCAGTCCGTTTCGAAAAACGGCATTTCCTACGTTGCGATTTACTTCAACGACGACATGGACATCTACCGCGCTCGCCAGCTCGTGAGCGAACGGCTCGTGCAAGCAAAGGAATCGATTCCGGAGAGTATCGGTTCGCCGGAAATGGGGCCGCTTTCGACAGGGTTGGGAGAAATCTACCAGTTCAAAGTGAAGGCTAAGGATAAGTCTCCTATGGAGCTGCGAACCATCCTCGATTGGGACATTGCGCCCAAGCTACGGACCGTTCCCGGAATTGTGGAAGTGAATTCGCAAGGCGGCGAACTGAAGACGTATGAGGTCCAGGTGGATTATGACAAGCTCACTGCGTATCACATCCGCTTGGAGCGAGTTATTGCTGCCTTGCAGTCGAACAATGCGAATGCCGGCGGCGCTTACCTGGAGCACTTCGAACAGCAATCTCTCATTCGAGGAGAGGCGCTGATTAGCAGTCTTTCCGATCTTGAAAACATTGTCATCGGGGTTTCAAGCACCGGGACTCCAATCCTGATTCGAAATGTGGCAACTGTGCATTTTGCTCCGATGGTACGGCAGGGATTTGCCACGGAAGATGGACAGGGCGAGATCGTTATCGGTGTCGCCATGATGCTGATCGGCGAAAATTCTGGAGCCGTGGCCGAGCGGGTCAAAGCCAAGCTGAACGATATTCAACAGTTCCTACCCGAAGGTGTCCGGATCGTTCCTTTATATGACAGAACCGATCTCGTTCATCGGACGATTGCAACGGTTCGCCGCAACCTTATTGAAGGAGGACTGCTTGTTATCGCCGTTCTTCTCCTGCTCCTTGGCAGTTGGCGGGGCGGTCTCATTGTGGCGACCGCCATTCCGCTCTCCATGCTCATCGCCTTTACCGGCATGGTCCAGGCCAAAATTTCGGGAAATCTAATGAGTCTCGGAGCGATCGATTTCGGTCTGATCGTGGATGGAGCGGTCGTCATGGTCGAAAATATCATCCGGCATCTCGGACACCGGAACAACGGAAAATCGGTAATGGACACGATACGCGACGCAGCCCAGGAAGTCGCGCGCCCGATCTTTTTCGCCGTGATGATTATTGTCCTGGTGTACGTCCCCATTCTGACGCTCGGTGGGGTGGAAGGCAAGATGTTCCGGCCCATGGCCGCCACGGTTCTGTTTGCGTTGATGGGCTCGCTAATTCTCGCTTTAACGCTCATGCCTGTTTTGAGCTGGTTCGCATTCCGAAAAGGAGTGCACGAGAAGGAAACCTGGCTGATGCGCCGCTTGCATCTTGCGTACGAGCCGCTGCTCGCGAGATCGCTGCGCCATCCAATCATCGTTACGGCCATCGCGGTTGCAACCTTTGGGATGTCTGTTCTCGGCGCTACGAGGCTCGGGGCGGAATTCATCCCGCAACTGGATGAAGGCTCCATCCTGGTGATGATGTATCGGCTTCCCGGAATCTCGATTGACGAATCATTACATGGAAACGAAATCATCGAGAAGGTCCTTCACGAGTTTCCTGAAGTACAACACGTGTTTTCGCGCACGGGCCGGCCAGAAGTGGCAACCGATCCTATGGCGCTCGATCAAAGCGATGTGTACGTGATGTTGAAACCGCGATCTGAATGGCCAAAGCCTCGCACGAAATCTGACCTCATCGAGGCGATGCGCAGACGATTGGTGCAGGAAGCGCCCGGTGCGGCTTACAGTTTTTCACAGCCGATCCAGATGCGCATGCAGGAACTTACCGAAGCCGGCCTGCGGTCCGATATTGCTATCAAGCTGTTCGGAGACGATCTTAAGGTGCTGAAACAGAAGGCGGATGAAATTGCGGCGGTAGTCGAAAAAATTCCGGGCGCGGAGGATGTGCGAGCGGAGCGTGTAGCAGGCCTGCCGTACTTGCGAATTCGGATCAATAGGGAGGCGATCGCCCGTCACGCTTTAGATGCCGGTGACGTTCTAAACAGTATCCAGGCGATTGGAGGAAAAGTTGTCGGCCGGGTGTTTGAAGGCAATCGGCGCTTCCCGTTGCAGATCCGCTTTGAGCCTGATAACCGCAATTCCATAACGCAGATTCGCCGCCTGACAATCGGCGACGACGAAGGCCATTTCATTCCATTGAGTCAACTGGCCGATGTCTTTGAAGAGGAAGGTCCAGCGCAGATCAGCCGGGAAAATGCACAGCGCCGCATCAGTGTCGAAGTCAATGTTCGTAACCGGGATCTGGCGAGCTTTGTAGCGGATGCCGGGCGCGCCGTACAGCAGAAAGTCAGCCTGCCTGCCGGATACTCGATTGAATGGGGAGGTCAGTTCGAACAACTGCAAAGCGCCACCAGACGGTTGGCTGTTGCTGTGCCGTTAGCTCTTCTCTTGATTTATTCTTTGCTCTATCTCAACTTTCATTCGTCCCGAACGGCCGCTCTGATCCTGCTGAACGTACCATTGGCAGCAACGGGAGGCATTGTGGCGCTACTGATTCGGGGCATGCCCTTTAGCGTTTCGGCAGGGGTTGGCTTTATCGCGCTATTCGGTGTCGCAGTTCTCAACGGTGTCGTTTTGGTTTCGTATATCCTCGAACTTCGGCAGAAAACGAACGACGTCGAGGAAGCAGTATTCGTCGGGGCACTTACTCGCCTCCGGCCTGTACTGATGACTGCATTAGTGGCCAGTCTCGGCTTTGTGCCAATGGCGCTTTCACACGGAGCGGGCGCGGAGGTTCAGCGGCCTTTGGCGACCGTTGTCATTGGAGGATTGATGACGTCCACGCTTTTAACACTGCTCGTTCTTCCTACGGTTTACCTCTGGATTGAAGAGCGAAGCGTTCTGTAACGAGAAGTATGACCGACAAAAGTTCAATGGCAGTCCGGTGGGTGGGCCTCAGTGAGGATGAGGCACAGGCCCGGCTCAAACGCGAGGGTTTCAACGAACTTCCTCGCGACCGCCAGCGTACCTCCTTCCGAATTGTTCTGGAAGTCATGCGCGAGCCGATGCTCATGCTTCTCCTCGGTGGCGGTGTCGTCTATCTTGCGCTCGGCGATTTGAAGGAATCGATTCTCCTGCTCGCCTTCGGCATACTCTCGATTGTTATTACGGTCGTGCAGGAGACCCGCACTGAGCGGGTGCTCGAGGCTTTGCGCAACCTTACTAGCCCGCGGGCCCTGGTCATACGCGATGGCGAGCGCAGGCGAATCGCGGGCCGGGAAGTCGCGCGCGAGGACCTCGTCGTACTCTCGGAGGGCGACCGCGTTCCTGCCGATGGCGTGCTCTTGCAAGCGGACGATCTTCAGGCAGATGAATCTTTGCTGACCGGTGAGTCCGTGCCCGTGCGCAAAGTGGCGCGTTCTACGGGAATGCACGAAACGGCGTTCCAGCCCGGTGGTGACGACCTGCCTCAAGTCTTCTCCGGATCGCTGATCGTGCGGGGTACGGGCATTGCTGAGGTCACCGCAACCGGGCCTCGCAGTGAGATTGGCAAGATTGGGCAATCCCTCAGTACACTCGAAACCGAACCGCCGCGTCTGCAAATACAAACGCGCCGCTTGGTCCGTCTCTTTGCCTTGATCGGCGGGGCAATCAGCGTCCTGGCGGTTCTTCTGTACGGATTTCTTCGCGGTAGCTGGCTAAACGCCGTGCTTGCTGGCATTGCCCTCGGCATGTCTATGCTGCCGGAAGAGTTTCCCGTTGTGCTGACAGTATTCATGGCTCTGGGGGCTTGGCGGATCTCCCGTGCCCGCGTCCTGACGCGCCGGGCGTCAGCAATCGAGACGCTCGGATCTGCAACGGTTCTCTGCACCGATAAGACGGGAACGCTGACTGAGAACCGAATGACAATTGCACAATTGCGGCTCCCTGACGGCGCGGCATTCGCGGTCGAGGCAGGCGAGCGCGTCCCTGCCATTTTTGCCGAACTCTTGCGATTTGGAATTCTTGCGAGCGCCCCGGAGCCATTCGATCCCATGGACAAAGCTTTCCATGAGCTGGGAAAACGCGTGTTCATCGAACGAGCCGCAACGGGAGGCAGGCTTGCCCGAACCTATGGCCTTCGACCGGAATTGCTGGCCGTCGCCCAGGTATGGCAGGAGGACGACCAATTGGTTGTTGGCGCAAAGGGGGCGCCCGAGGCGATCGCGCGCCTCTGCGGTGCCGCCGAAGACGAGCTTGTCGAACTTAAGGAGGCGGTTGATGCCATGGCGACG
>JAICLJ010000101.1 GCA_025927575.1 Bryobacteraceae bacterium
ACCTATGCATCGCGATTCATCATGCTCGCAACCGGATCGGAGGCTCGCATGCTGCCCGGTCTGCAGCCGGACGCAAACCAGATTCTGACGAACATCGAAATTCTGAATCTCACCGGCGTGCCACGATCCTTAGGCGTCATCGGCGCAGGCGCAGTCGGCGTGGAGTTTGCGTCGATTTTCAATCGCTTCGGGTCCAAAGTGACAGTTTTGGAAATGTTGCCGCGAATGGTTCCGGTGGAAGATGAAGACGTGTCGAAAGAGCTCGACCGGTATTTCAGGAAAACAGGCATTCGTGTCGAGACGGGAGCGAAGGCGGAAAATATCCGGAAGAATTCGAACAGCGTTGGTCTGACCGCCACGCTCGCGAACGGCAAGAAAGAAGATCTTGAATTCGACAAGCTGCTGGTTGCCGTTGGACGGAAGCCAAACACCGACAGCGTCGGATTAGAGACAACTGCGGTTCAGCTTGACCGCGGGTTCGTCAAGGTAGATGCATTTCAGCGTACGGGCGAGCCGAACGTATACGCAATTGGCGACATCGTAGCTGGAACGCCGCAACTGGCGCACGTGGCCACGATGGAAGGCATGGTGGCGGTGGCGCACATGGCCGGCAAGCCGGTTAGACCGCTGAATCGCAACCGCATTCCGGGCTGCACCTATACAGAACCAGGCATCGGAAGCGTCGGACTCACGGAAGCGCAAGCAAAGGCGCAGGGCTATCAGGTGAAAGTTGGCAAATTTCCGTTCGCGGGCAACAGTAAAGCCACAATCCTGGGGATGCACGAGGGCTTCGTGAAAGTGATCTCGGACGAGAAATTCGGAGAGATTCTTGGGGTTCACATCATCGGGCCGCATGCCTACGAATTGGTCGCGGAAGCGGTGACCGCGATGGAAGCCGAGGCAACCGTTGAGTCGATGATGTCGACCATACATGCCCACCCGACGTTGTCTGAGGCTGTTGGAGAAGCCTTCAACGCGGTTTACGGCTTGTCGATCAACGCGTAAATCACGCGTAAATTTAGATGAACACGGGAGCGCTGCGCTCTCAAAATCGATCTTATGAGGCAATGTGAGCTCCTGGATCTCGGCCGCATGGAGTGGATGAAGGCGTTTCGTATTCAGCAGCAATTCGTCGAGGAAAAGAAGCGGGAAGGCGGCATCGACCGCTTTCTCTTTGTCGAGCACCCGCACGTCGTGACGCTTGGGCGTAATGCGAAAGAGGGGCAGGTACTGGCGAGCCCGGAGATTCTAGAGCGCTCCGGTATCGCATTCGAAGAGACGGATCGGGGCGGTGGAGCGACGTATCACGGCCCTGGGCAGGTAGTAGGATATCCGATTCTCGATTTGCGAGAATGGAAACGCGACGTGCGGGCATACTTCCGGGGCGTCGAGCAGTTTCTGATAGATGCGCTAGCTAGTTTGGGCGTTGAGGCCGAGCGCTCTTTGGAGCGCGGTCATGAGGGCGTCTGGGTGGGCGGCGCGAAAATTGCGGCAATCGGGATTCACATTAGCCGCTGGATTACTTCGCACGGGTTTGCATTGAATGTGGATACCGACTTGAGCTATTTCCAGTACATCGTTCCCTGTGGATTGACGAAGCCCGTGTGTTCGCTGCGCAGCGTAGGCTGTACGGCCAATCGTGAACAGGTGAAAGAAGCCATCGCCACTTCGTTCGCGAAGGTATTCGACTATGAATTGGTGATGGCATACCGCGAAGCGCAGGAGATTCAATGACAGACGTTGTGATGCCCCAAATGGGCGAAAGCATCGTAGAAGGAACACTGACCCGCTGGGCGAAAAAAGTCGGCGATAAGGTGGAGCGCGACGAGCCACTGTTCGAGATTTCGACGGATAAGGTCGATACGGAAATTCCGTCTCCCGCGGCTGGGACTCTGAGCGAGATATTAGTTCAGGAAGGCGCCACGGTTGGCATTAACACGATTGTCGGCAGAATCGACGATGGCGCCGGAGCATCGGCAGCGCCGCCGAAGCAGGAATCCGCTCCGGCTCCCCAGCAGCCCGCTCCGCAAGCTGCTCCGGCTCAGGCGCCTCCGCCTCCGGCTCCTCCTGCCCAGGCTCCCGCCCCGCAAGCGGCTGCTCCGCAAGCGGCTGCGGCAGGTCCTTATCCTTCAGAGCCAGTTCCGCAAGCGCCGCCGCAAGCGGAAGATGAAACCGGACCACTGTCGCCGCTGGTTCGTAAGATGGCGCGCGAGTACAACATAGACTTGTCGCAGGTGCGCGGCACCGGCGTCGGTGGCCGAATTACCAAGCAGGATGTCGAAGCCTACATGGCTTCGCAAGGCGCGCGCACGGTGAGTCAGGCGGCTGCTCCTCCCCCCGCGGCACGGCCCCCGGCCGCGGCCAGTCCCGCTCCCGCTCAGGCCGGCACGCCGGCCGCGCCGCCCATGCCCCTCGCCGAAGCGCCCAAAACGCGGGTCGAAGCCATGTCCACGATGCGCAGGAAAATCGCCGAGCACATGGTCGCATCGAAACAGACTTCGGCGCACGTCACAACCGTTCATCGGGTGGACATGACGAAGATCGTAAAGCTTCGGGAGAAGGCAAAAGCCGAATTTCAGGCGCGAAATGGCTTTTCATTGACGTTTCTGCCCTTCATCACTGCGGCTGCCGCGCAAGCGCTGCGCGATTTTCCGCTGGTGAATGCGTCCATCGACGGCAACAATATCGTGTATCACACCGATATCAATATCGGAATCGCGGTGGCGCTGGACGAAGGGATGGGCCTCATCGTTCCAGTGATTCGCAATGCGGACGAAAAGAACGTGGCGGGCCTGCAGCGATCCATCGTGGACCTCGCGACGCGCGCGCGCTCACGGCAGTTAAAACCGGATGAGGTGCAGGGCGGCACATTCACCATCACTAACTTTGGCAGCTTCGGTAGCATTTTTGCGACGCCCGTGATCAATCAGCCGCAGGTTGGGATCCTCGGTGTAGGCGCTGTGGAGAAAGTGCCTGCGGTGGTTGAGGGAGACGCCATTGCGATCCGCTCTCAGGCATATCTTGCACTGACGTTCGATCACCGGCTGGTGGACGGCGCACTCGCCGACCAGTTCTGTCAGAAGGTGAAGAAGGTTCTGCAGAACTGGGACCAAAACGTTTTGTAACATCGCGTATATAAGAGGCGGCCTGCTTCCGAGGAACATGGAGAAAAGCAGGCCGCGGCGATTGCGACAAATCAGTTGCCATTTCGCTGAACTTCTCGCAACCGACCCGCGGCATGCCTCGCCCGCGAACCGCACGTCGTTTGGCACGAACTGATGTCGGATCAGCTCCGAGCGAACCACGTCAATCCGTTGTTTAATCGGGGCTTGCGGGCGTTTTGAAGCTCACGTCCACGTGAAGAGCCAGCAGAAAGTTGGCTATCGCATTTTGAGCATTGCGCTGCGCCTCATCAAGAATGCCCATCTGTAGCGCCGCAGCCCTAACCTCATCGACTGCCTGGAGCCGGGCCTTGTGCTCCAGGTTCGGGTCGTAGGTAACCCACGGCGTCCACCACGTGATGTGGCGATCCCACACCTTTGTTGCTTTTTCGTCCAGAAAGACATTCAGAAGCTTGGCCGCGGGGAGCTGCAGAGTGACGGAGCGTCTGTTGCTGATCACGATCTCGTCCGGCGTTAGCGCCGCAAGGTCCACGCCTGCGAGGGCCTGCCCCTCCACCATGAGCAGGATCGATTCTTCGCCGGCTGGAACCTTGGATTCGGTCATGCCTACAACGCGCTGTATGCGATATTTCACGGTGACGAGCTGATTCAGCTTTTTGACCTGCGTGATGACCGCCGGTGCGCTTAGCGATCTGATTGGATATGCGTTGAAGGCGCCGAATCTCAGATAGGTCCAACCCAGCGCCAGGAGTACTACCGAGAAAGAAGATGTGATTAAGGCGAGTATTTTCCACTTCACGAGGAACCTGTCTACAGTCTGAATGCTCAGGTGCGCTCGTGGCAAGTATTCGAGCAACCGGTTCATTGCGTCGCTGTTTCCACGTTCTGATTCGGGGCGCCGTCAATAGCAGAAAGGGCGGTGTCCAAGGTGTTGAGGGAGGCTGATAAAAACGGCGGAACCCCAGGCGGAGGAGGGTGAACAAATCACTAGAGCCAGCACACTGCCAGCTCACGCGTTAATTGCTCCACGAGGTGGGGAGTCGATGTGTGATTACCGTTCTGCTTTGGTGCATGCAGGAACCGCGGGCTTTTGTGAAGGGCGGAACTAGGATGTTTTTGTTAATCGGAGTGGCCGGAGAGAAGAGCCTGTCCGAACTTACACCAGGGTCCAGTGGAGGATGGAGGTAAATGTACATCCGGCTCTCGATTTGGAACGGTTCAAGGCAACCACCCTTCCGGATGTGTAGGATATTTAATTTTGTCTTGACGTAAGCATGCCGACAGCATTACTATTGCGTTTCGGCTTGTGCGGGTAACTGATTCCGAATTCAGAAAGAGGTCCGTGTATGACCTTCCAGGTTGGGGAGAAGGTGGTATATCCAAACCACGGCGTGGGAACCATCGAGAACATAGCATCTCGTGCTTTCGGCGCCCAGCAAGAACGCTTTTACCTGCTTCGGCTTATTCCGAACTGCATGACCATCATGGTCCCGTTTTCTCATGTCGGAGATGTCGGATTGCGGAAGGTGACAAAGTGCAGCGAAATTTCGCGTGTGCTGAGCTACCTGGCAGCAGGCCGTCCCAGTTGCGTGCAGGATTGGAAGGACCGGTTCAAAGAGAACTCCGACAAGATGAAGAATGGCAGCCTTCTTGAGATCTCCGAGGTGTTTAAGACGCTGCTGATGATCCAAACTGCCAAGCCGCTGTCATTTCGCGAGAAAAAGATGCTGGACCGGGCGCGCTGCATGGTGATCATGGAAACGTCTATTGCGAAAAGCGTTCCGGAGGCGGGCGCCATTGCGCTAATTACGAAAGCGCTAGCAAAATCCGGACTTCCGATGCCGGAAGCGCTGTAGACCGGACCTGAGATCCCGCGAAACGGTTATTCTTTCTCGAAATAAGAACCAACCGGCAGGCTTGCTACACTAGGACAGTTTGGATGTCGGGGCGTGGCTCAGCCTGGTAGAGCGCCTGGTTCGGGACCAGGAGGTCGGAGGTTCGAATCCTCCCGCCCCGACCACCGCACCTTCCGAGTTTCGGCTCTACGCCGTGCGGCGAACTGCCCCTGCTCCTTCCATAACGTCGTCCTCGATCACCGACGACTCGATCGGGCTTAGGCCCGGGAGAATCCGCTTCAAAATTTCTTGTACCCCGTAAGGAACGTGTGATATGATCCCTCAAATTCGCTGATTTGGGGCGTTTTACTGGGGGGTCAGCATGAACGGGTCAGCCATCTATTTGCGCGGCGGTCTATCAACGCCGGCAGCAAACCTCAACACATAAAAAAGGAGATCAGGAGCGATGCGCCAAAAGCTGCAATCCACATGTGCAAATGTATGCTGTCGTGGCTTTATTACCGGGCTCGTATTCGTGGCCGCCGTTTCACTTTCGGCTGTCACCTCACCGGCTCAAGTTTTGTATGGATCAATCGTCGGCAACGTGACCGACCCCAACGGGGCGGTTGTGCCGGAAGCGCCGGTTACCGCCGTCAATCAAGGGACGGGCGTAACAAGCACGGCAGTCACTAATAATACGGGCTCCTATAGCTTTGTTGCTCTCCAGCCCGGCACGTATGCAATTAAGGTATCGATGAGAGGATTCAAGACTCTAGAGCGGCGCAATCTTGTGGTGGAAGCGAATAGCATCACGCGCACCGATGTGAAGCTCGACGTCGGAGATATCGAACAGTCCGTCACGATCACCTCGGAGGCGCCGGCGTTGCAAACCGACCGCGCTGAAACACGCTCCGATGTAACCACGGCGGAATTGGAAAACCTGCCGGTTCCGCCCGGGCGCAATTATCAGCAACTCTACCGCACGCTGCCGGGCTTTTCGCCGCCGGTCAATTCCCATTCCATTCCAACAAATCCTTCGCAATCGCTCGAATTTCACGTGAACGGAACGAGTGATGACCAGAATAATACGAGAATCGATGGCGTGAGTTCGACCACGGTGCAGTTGCCGCACGTTGTTTCATATATTCCGGCACTCGAATCGATTCAGGAAGTAAATGTCGTTACGGGCAGCTTCGATGCCGAGCAGGGACTCGCCGGCGGCGCGTCCATTAACGTGCAAATCAAGAGCGGTACGAACGACCTGCATGGGTCGGCTTTCGAGTATCACACCAACCAGCACTTGCAGGCCTGGCCGGAGTCGGTTCCTCCGGGTCAGTCGGCGAAGCCCAAGGCGATCTATAACCAGTTTGGCGGTACTGTTGGCGGTCCAATCAAGAAAGACAAACTGTTCTACTTCGCGAGCTACGAAGGAACATTCGACCACCGCAACGTTCAGAAGAAGTTCACCGTGCCGACGGACGCGATGAAGAATGGAGATTTCTCGCAGTTCCTGTCACAAGGCATTACCATTTACAACCCGTACGCCAATAATTTGGGAACCATGCTGGCCGATCCGTCCCAGCGTGTTCCAATGGCGGCGCCCGGCGACCCGCGCTGCGACACCGCGACAAACCCCGGCTGTTTGAATATCATTCCGAGCAGTCTATTGAACACGCCGAGCGGGATCATCGCGCAGAAGATGAATTCGCTGTGGCCCACGCAGAATCTTCCGGGACTCTCGAACAACTACTTCGCGTCGGGAGCTTTCGGCTTCGATCGCAACACGCTCGACACCAAGGTGAACTGGAACGTCAACGAGAAATTCAATACGTTTGGGCGGTTCAGTTTCCTGCACTATCTGGATACTACACCGACGGCGTTTCAGGCTCAGGACGCGCAAGGTCCTCCGATCGGCGGCACGAGCAACCCCGGCCACGGCAGCGGTAACACCTATAGTACGACTTTCGGCGCGACTTATATTTTTAGGCCGAATCTCGTGATGGACGCCTACTTCGGATTCACACTGCAGGGAACGAATTCCGAGCAGCTTGGATTGGGCACGAACGTCGGCCTGGATACGCTGGGCATTCCGGGTACGAACGGCACGAGAAAGTTTGAGAGTGGCTGGCCGGAGTTTGAGTTGGACGGCTTCACGACAATCGGCAACAGCGTCAACTACATGCCGTATTACCGCCACGATCCGCAGTATCAATATGTGGTGAACCTCGACTGGACTCACGGAAAGCACGACATCCGGTTCGGTACCGACATTTACCGTCAGGGCTTGAATCAGACCCAGGCTGAGTGGATCGGCGGCGGATCGTTTTATGGCGCGCAAGGCGGCTTCAATTTCGGACAGCAGATTACGGCTCTGTGCCAGGATCCGCCGGATTGCAGCAATGGTACCAGCACGAATCGCGCCAATAGTTACGCAGCCTTTCTCCTCGGTCTTCCGGATCAGGCGAGTAAGTCGCTGCAATTCCCCGACGAGTATCACATACGCTCCATGCTGTACAGCGCCTATATACGTGACCGTTGGAATGTCACGCCGCGTTTGACGGTGAATTATGGCGTCCGTTGGGAGTATTTTCCTTATCCCACGCGCACGGACCGCGGGCTGGAGCGCTACGACCCAACGATTAACAAGGTCCTGGTCTGCGGCGTCGGACAAGTGCCTAAAGACTGCGGAACCGACATCAGCAAGACACGGTTTTCGCCGCGTTTCGGCATCGCCTACCGTGCGACGGACACATTCGTCATTCGCGCCGGTTTCGGCATCACGAACGATCCGTACGAAGGCTTGGAGCTGATGCGGAATAACTATCCGATCATGGAGCCGTTCGGCCTGCAACCGCCGAACAGTTTCACCCCGGCTACGACTCTCGCGCTCGGCCTTCCGTCGATCCCGGCGCCTGTTATCCCAAGCAGCGGGATTCTCGATCTGCCGCTCAACGTGGGATTCGAGGGACAGCCGAAAGACTTGCATCGCGGTTACATTGAGTCCTGGAACTTGACGCTGCAAAAGGAACTGGGCAAAGGCTTCACCGCTCAGGCCGGATACGTCGCGACGCGTTCCGTCCGGCAACTCGGCTTCATCGATATCAATGCCAGCCAGGTTCCGTACACAAACCAGGCCACACAACCGTTGTTTCAGCAATGGGGACGGACGGCGGCCACGACGTTCCTGGAGCCGCTGGGTACCGGCCACTTCGACTCACTGCAAGCCTCCCTTAAACGACGCTTCAGCGCCGGGCTGATGCTGAACGTGAACTATACCTGGAGTAAGTCAATCAATTTCGTCGACGCCAGTTCCGGCACCCCTTACATTCAATCGCAGCAGTACTTGAAAATGAATCGCGCATTGACGGGATTCGATATCCCTCAAAACCTGGCAGTCACGAGTCTCTGGGAACTGCCGTTTGGAAAGGGTAAGAGGTGGCTAGATAACAGCGGCATGCTCGCCAAAATTGTCTCCGGATGGCAGGTCAATAATCTGGTCAGCATTTTCGACGGTACGCCATTCAATGTTGTAGGCTCGTGCGGTGCGGGCTGGCCGGGTAATTCACCGACCATGGCGAATTTGTTCGGCTCGCCTAAGAAGGTCGGCGACCGGTCGGGTTACTGGTACGATCCGCTAGCATTCGGGCAGACCTATGACCCGAACAACCCGGGCTCGTGTGCTGAAGGGGCGCTCGGCAACTCGGGCTTCAACAACCTGCGCGGGCCAAGCGTGTTTAATTGGGACTTCGGTGTGTTCCGCGACTTTCCGATCAGCGAACGGTTTCACCTGCAGTTCCGCGCGGAGTCGTTCAATTTCACAAACACGCCGCATTTCTGCAACCCCGACAACGATCTTGGAAACGCGAATGGGTTCGATCCCCAGACTGGGCGTGTTACCGATCCGGGAACGTTCATGACGCTCGATAATGGCGTGTGCGACCTGGCGCGAGCCGGCGTCGACCAGCGCCAGTTCCGCTTCGGCCTGCGCTTCCAGTTCTGAACCCCGAGGGGCAGGCAGTCTCGCTGCCTGCCCAGGCCCTGCTGCGCATGGCGAAACACCTGCAGTTTGGTTCTTTCGCCATTCAGATCGGCGTGTGCTTCATACCGTGCTTCTACACCCCAGTCATAGCTCGGAGGAATGAATGTCTCCTGCACGGTGACACCGATCGCAAGCTTTCAGTCATGGACGTATGGCCGAATCGTTCGCTCACATACCTGGCCGTGTCGAGACCGTCTGCCGCAACGTGAAGCGCTGGCGCGAGGCGATCAGATCGAACGTTTGGTGGATTCCGGCTTACTCATCGTAGAGCAGCAGTTTCGCAACGTAATTGGCCATCGTCAGATTCCTTTGTTGTTATCTTCTATTGCCACGGCGGTATAGCAAAAGCCGGTTGCCAAGGCTGCCAGCGCGTAGCCTAAGGTTCGAGGGTCGCTACCTTTTCAACGGAATTCCGGGCAACCTCGTCACCTGCTCCTGTCCTCAGTAACTCAGTCCATACCCAAACGCAAACAGCGTTTCATAGCCGGCACCCCCTCGATGCAGAGTGGTCGAACTGGCTTTTGGCCAGGTGAAGGACAGTTTTCCCGCTGGCTTATAGTCGACGAAGAGAACGTCGGCAACGCCTTCTCCTTCGGTGCCGGGCAGCCAGGCGGCAACGATTGCGTCGACATCGTTCAACACGTTGTCAAGGAACAGCGGCCGTCCGGAAATCAAAATCAGTACGACCGGAATGTTCGCCTGCTTCAGATTGTGAATCGCAGCTATATCTTGGGGCGCCAGGTGCAGATCATCCCGCCGGTCGCCGAACATCTCTGCGTATGGCGTCTCGCCGACAACTACCACGCCCACGCTCGCGCCGGAGGCGCCCGTCCCATCCTCCGAAAACGTCACCTTGGTGTTCCTCGAAGCGGCTTGCTGAATGGCCTTCAGGATCGTTGTGCCGCCGGTGGTGACGTCAGCTGTGCGGCCTTGCCAATAGATCGTCCAACCGCCGCATTGATGCCTATATTGTTCGCGCTCTTGCCGGCGACATGAATACGAGCGGCCGATTTCGCCAGCGGCAGCACGTGTTTGTCATTCTTCAGCAGCACCAACGACTCACGCACAGCCTGCCGCGCGACCTTCCTGTGTTCGGGTGAGCCGAAAGATTTCTGAAGCTTGGCATCGGGCATCTGCGAATGATTCGCATCCATCATGCCCATCGCAAACTTCACGCGCAGGATGCGGCGCACCGCATCATCGATGCGCGCTACCGGCACGTTGCCGTCGCTCGCGAGATCTTTGAGGTCGTTGAAGAATTCCTGATAATGCTCGGGTACCATCACCATGTCCATGCCGGCGTTGATCGATGTCCGGATCTGCTGCTTATAATTCTCGTTCGGGATTTCATTGATCGCTGCGTAATCTGAAATCACAAATCCTTGAAAACCCATCTGGTTTTTTAAAATATCCGTTAAAAGATGCTTATCCGCCGAGCATTTCACGCCATTCCAACTGCTGTACGACGGCATGATGGAGCCGACGCCTTCGGGAACGGTGCTGAGATATCCCTGCAAGTGAATACGCCGGAAATCCGCCTCATCCAGACGCGTATCGCCATGATCGAGCGCGTACCGCTCCTTGCCGTCCGGTTTCATCAGACCTGTGCCAAACGTCGTGCCGCCATCGCCCGCGAAGTGCTTGGAGCATGCCAGCACGGCCTCGGGATTACCAAGCCCATCCCACTGCAGTCCGCGTACCGCGGCCGCGCCGAGTTCCTTCACCACGGACGGATCTTCGCTGTAGCCTTCATACGTGCGTCCCCAGCGGATGTCCTGCGGAACGGCGACGCACGGCGCAAACGCCCAGTTAATACCAATTGCGCGAACCTCGAGCGCCGTAATCCGCGCAACCTTCTCAACCAGCGCCGCATCTCGCGTACAGCCGAGGCCGATGTTTTGCGGAAAGATGACGGCCCCGGTCACATTGTTGTTTCCATGCACCGCGTCCACTCCGTAGAGCAGTGGTATCTGAAGACGCGTCTTCAGCGCCCGCGCCTGGTAGCGCTCGTACATTTTCGTCCACGACTGTAGATCGTTTCCGGTCTTCGGATCGGAGTCTCCGCCATTGAGCAGCGACCCCAGGTGGTACTTGTCGATGTCATCGATGCTCTTCAGAAATTGCTGATCGACCTGCGTCATCTGCCCGATCTTGTCGTCGAGCGTCATCTTCGACATCAGCTTGTCAACTTCGGGATCGTAATCGGCCAAGGGCTTGGAAGCGGGCGCCGCCTGCATAACACCTTCATGGACTTTCCATCCGGCGAAAAACAGGAATTCGCCCGACAGGGCCGCGGTCAATATCCATCGGAAAGGACGCATACTCTACTGAAGACAGAATACAGAAGACAGAATGGTCTGACCGGGGCCATTCTTTCTTCCTCCTGTCTTCTGTCTTCTGTCTCCTGTCTCCTGTCTCCTGTCTCCCGTCTTCTTCCTCCTGTCTTCTGTCTCCAGCTATTCTGAAGTAGGCAGCGCGGCCGCAACTGCAAAGACAATGATCAAACTTCAAGGCGTTTTTCCGCCAATTGCTACACCGTTCGATTCAGCGGGCAACCTTTACCGGGCAAAAATTCTGCATAATATCGGCCGGTTGAATCAGGTTGGCCTCTCCGGGTATGTCGTGGCAGGTTCGACGGGCGAGAGTCCGCTATTGAGCTTCGACGAGCGGATTCAATTGTTCGAGCATGTTCGCGAGGCGCGCGCCGATGGTAAGCTCTTGATCGCAGGCACTGCCTGTGAAAGCGTTCGCGAGGCTGTGGAACTGGTGAATCGTGCCGCCGGAATTGGATACGATGCCGCGCTGGTGCTTGGCCCGCGGTATTACCGCAATCTGATGCACCGTCCCGAGACGCAATCGTTGTTCTATCGCGCCGTTGCGGACCGCTCGAACATGCCCATCCTCATTTACAACTTCCCGAATGTGACAGGATACGATTTGCCGGTCGAGACAATCGCGGCGCTCTCCGAACATCCCAACATCGCCGGCATGAAAGACAGTTCCGGCAACGTGGAAAAATTGGCGACTACCGTCAAAGCGGTGAAGCCGGGCTTTCAGGTGCTATCAGGCTCAGGCACGACATTCTGGCCGGCGCTACGATCGGGAGCGGCCGGCGGCATCCTGGCGTTCGCGAACGCGGCTCCGTATGCCTGCATCACGATCTGGGAAGCATTTCGCACTCGGGAATATGCAGCGGCTGAGGACTGGCAGGAGCGGATTCTGCTCGCGGCTAAGCTGACCACAGCCACATACGGCGTACCAGGTCTGAAGTACGCCATGGACCTGAACGGCTATTATGGTGGCCCTCCGCGTCTCCCTCTGACGCCGGCCAGCGCAGAAGCGAAGGCGGAGATTGAGCGAGCTTTCGACGGCATTAAGAGCTGAAGACAGCCCGCAAGGAAGGCCCAAGATAGGAAGGCCGCCCTGAACGTCTCGAACAGGGCGGCCATTCTCTACGCTGGGTTGTATCTAAGGACGGGCTACATTTTCCGCCTGGAGGCCCTTTGGACCTCGTTTTACCTCAAACTCCACTTCAGCGCCTTCCTCCAGGGTGCGATATCCACTCATCTGGATCGCGGAGAAATGCACGAAGACATCATCGCCGTTCGAGCGTTGGATAAATCCGTAGCCCTTGGCGGCGTTAAACCATTTCACTACACCTTTTTCTCTCACTACTAATCTCCTGTGAATGATGCGACACAGTAGACCCGCCGGGTCCAAAGGAGGAATTCACAGAAGGCGACAAGCCCTCCATGAATAGAGCTTTGGGCTTGTTGGGTACAACCAGCTTGCATCGGAAAATCTGCCCTATAATCTACCAGATCGCCGCTTCCACGGCAAGCAAAATTGTTGAGGCTGTTACCTTTAAGTCAAAAAAGTAAATCTGATTTGGCTGATTCACAATACCGGACTGCCGGGCAGAAAGCAAAGCCGAAAGTTGTTACTGCGGAGTTTCATTGTCCGGCGCCATCTCTGCTCGCGTGATGACGTCCAGCGGAAGAGTAACGGTTCCAGTCCGGCCCGAGGCTTCCTCGCGAACGCTTGCCCGTAACTGCCGGCTTCTTCCCGGAACTTTTACGGACACGTCGAGTTGCAAGCCGTTTCCTGTTGCGGTCGCAAGCACGGCGCCACTATTCGCATCCGTGATGGAGAGTTGCCATTGAGCTCGAGCACCCATGGCGTGTAGGAAAATCTCTCCCACACGCCGAACCTCTAAAAGCAACATCGCATCGGGTTCTATGGAGACGCGGGCAGAAATGCCGACCTCCGGGTTGTCAAACTGCTCATCGGGCGAGCACCGTCGAGGGACTTGGGCGAAGTAACCGTGATTGTAAATTAATTTCAATCCGTGCTGCCGTATCCGGACACGCAGGTCGTGATAGCTGCCATCCAACTGCCCTGCTGGAACCTCGAAGTCGAGCTCGTAAGAACGTTGAGTCGCGCGCATGGTATCGACGATCGCTTCTGCCAGTTCAGGCCTGTTCACAATGGCCTTGCCGCCCGTCGCGTCGGCGATTGCGTTCATGTTGCGCACGAACTGGCGGTCATTAACAGCGGGTTTGTGTGAACCGATGACCGGCGGCTGAGGTTGAAACGGAACAGCGGGAACGGGACTTCGCACGTCCACAGGGAACACCGCCACGCCCGCCGCTTCGAGCGCGTGCGCGGCGGCCGTTGCATCAGCAGCAAACTCGGTATCCTTACCGTCCGGAAACAATCTCGGGAATTCAGCGGAAATCCAAAATAAATTCTTGCGCCCTGAATAGCGGCTCATCTGACACGCGAGCCGCTCTAGAGCCCGGTAGGTTGAGAGACCGAAAGGCGAGGATGCGGGAAGCACGCGAATTCGCCGATAATCGAGCTGCCACTTGTTCGTCTTCGCATTGTGAACCATGGCCTCAGGCGCGATCGCCGCGAGCAGATGCTGATGATTTCCGGTGAATTCGTGCAGCAAGAACAAGCCATCCTGCCGCAATTGATACACGGCAATCTGATCTTCCGGGCCGAGTAAGGCGGTGAAACGCGCGATCTGGCTAATGCTCCACGGCTGGTATTGTGGGCCGGTGTTTTGCGCATCGAGCAAGATGATGGTGGCGGGCCGGTTTACATCATGCTCGGCATCGGGTCGATTCGAAATCCAATAACCGCTGGCCGCTCTTGTCCGTAAGAGCTTCCCGGAAGGGCGAAGCGCTTTGAATGCGGAAATTGACCGCTGCTCGCCGTTATCCTGCAGCGAGAAATCACCCCGGTCCAGACCAGCGATGGCGTGGCCCTCTGGATCGAACACCCCTACGTTTACCCTGACAACGCGGTTGGCGTTAGTCGCAGCGGAAATGCCGGCCAACGTGGCGAGGGAAAACAGCGCCGCACATGCCAGCACTGCTCGTTGGCTCCGCCGATGTCCTCTGGGTTGGTTGCCGTTCAATCGATTCGCGAACCAGCATAGCGAATCCGGCAGGGGCAGCTACAGATCTCCTCGGCTGCAAATCACGCCAGCAAACGTTGCAAGCTGTTAGTACTGACAAACGATATTAAGCGGTTTTAACCTTCACTGCTGTTCCGTTTCGTGCCCGCGCGCTTCGAAGGGATTCGGGTGACGGAATAGTCAGAAGACGGCGCGAGAGTTTAATGAGACCCTCACGTTCCAATTGATTCAGCGTGGTTGAAGTTGTCTCTCTGGTTGCGCCGATCAGATCCGCCAGTTCAGCTTGAGTAATCGGTAACTGGTAGCCATCACCCACGTTAATGGGAATCACAAGGTCAGAAAGATCAGCGAGATAATGTAGAATCCGATATTCCACATCGTGAAGGCAGAGTAATTCCACTTTCTGCGCCAGCATCTGCCGGCGGTGCAGCAAAAACTCAATGACGGCATAGGCCAGTTCGCCGTTCTGGGTTAATAAGCGGCGTAGGGTATCGCGCGGAATCCGATACAGTGATGCCGCCGATAGGACCTCCGCATCTGATTGATAACTCGTCTCCTCCGATGCCATGACTTCTTCGCCGATCAGATCCCCAGCGCCGGAAATCGCTAGAATAATCCGCTCGCCGGAGCCGTTTGTCCGGGTTATCTTCACAAGACCCTCGTCGATGAAGTACAACGCATCGGCAGGCTGGCCCTGTGTAAATAAGGACGTGAACCGCCGGAGCGATGAAAGCCGAGTGGCCTCGGGTAACGAAAGTAGTTGCGATCTTAAAACTTGCAATAATGCGCTCACGCTGATTCATCCCCTTCAGTTCCTCCGATTATAGGCACTTAGGGAATCAATTCATAGAAAAAAATACTATCTAAAGTTGCAATCGCACTCAAAAAATGCTTTAACGAGTTAGCTTACGTATAGTACTAGCGAAACTTTCGCCTGATGAGAACAGGTCTGCCAGATTATTCGTCGCAACCGCCTGTCGCGCACGATGAAGCTGCTCTTCAAAGGCATCCAGCGCCCGCAGAGCTGCTTCCCGGTTTTCTGCAAGAATACTGGCCCATAGAGCTTCGGAACTCAGGGCAAGGCGCGTCATATCCAGCAATCCAGGACCGAAAATTCGCTCCAGGTGATTGTTCTTTTGATGGGCCAACGTACTTGCGAGAGCAGTGGACACAAGCTGCGGCAGATGAGATGTAAACGCTACTACCCGGTCGTGCTCCTGGGCATCGAGTTCGACGATATTCGCACCAATGCACTCCAGCAAACCGCGAAAAGAGGCGGCGTGCGGAGAGGGCGGCCCGGATGACGGAGTGAGAATATAGGGCCGGCCGCGGAAGAGGTTCGCGTCAGCCTCTTCGGCCCCGCTCTTTTCTTTTCCCGCCATCGGGTGACCGCCGATAAACTCCGTGTGGCGGAGGCATTCGGCGGCTTTGCGCACGATGGTTAACTTGGTGCTGCCGGCATCGGTCACCAGCGTTCCGGCGGCGGCCAGCGGACCCAGCCGGGAAATGGTAGAAAGAATTCGGTCTACGGGTTGCGATAAATAGATAAGATCCGCGCGCCGGCACGCCTCGTCCAAGGTGGCACTACCGGAGATTGCGCCCAGCTTTCGGGCTGCGGAAAGAGCGTCCGAAGAGCTGACGCCGATAATCTCGCCGGCAAAGCCAGCTTCCCGGATGGCGAGCCCAAATGATGCTCCGACCAGGCCTACTCCGACGATCGCTACCGTCCTCATGAAACGTCAGGCAGTACGGCCGACGGCGCGCGCGATGGCGCGGACCTGTCGCATCATTTCGGTAAATTGTTCAGGACGCAGCGTCTGCGCGCCGTCGCTGATGGCATGATCCGGATCGTGATGGACTTCGACGATGAGGCCGTCGGCGCCCGCGGCGACCGCGGCCCGCGCCATCGGAACAACATAGTCTCGCTTCCCGGTGCCGTGCGATGGGTCTCCGATAACCGGCAGATGTGTCAATCGCTTGAGAACCGGAAACGCGGATACGTCGAACGTGTTGCGCGTCTGCGTTTCAAACGTGCGAATGCCGCGTTCGCACAAGATAATCTCGTAGTTCCCGCCGGAAAGGATGTATTCCGCCGACAGCAGCAGTTCCTCGATAGTCGCCGATATGCCACGTTTCAGCAGAATGGGTTTCCGGATGCGCCCCAGTTCGCGCAGCAGGTTAAAGTTCTGCATGTTGCGCGCGCCCACCTGGAGAATATCGGCATAATCCAGCAGCAGCGGAATTTGCGTCTGGTCCATCACCTCGGTGACGACCAGCAATCCGTGGTGGTCGGCGGCGCGCCGCATGATCTTCAGACCTTCTTCACCAAGGCCCTGAAAGCTGTAGGGCGAGCTACGCGGTTTGAAAGCGCCGCCCCGGATCACTTGAGCGCCTGCATTCGCCACAATCTGCGCGGCGCACTCGATCTGTTCGCCCGTTTCAACGCTGCACGGGCCCGCCATTGTGACCACTTTGTTCCCGCCGATTTCAACGCCGCGAATCTTCAGGATTGTGCCGCCGGGTTTGAAATGGCGGTTTGCCAGCTTATAGGGGGAGACGATGCGATGACACTCTTTGACGCCGTCCATCACTTCGAAATCGGCCGGATCGAAAGAATCGTCCACCGGACCGACGCCACCGAGCACCGTGTGGCTCACCCCTGTAGAACGGTGTACGGTGAAGCCCATTCCCACCAAGCGATTGATAACCGCCTGTACTTGCGCCTCCGGGGCGCCCTCCTGCATAACGACTATCATGAAATCTTACAATCCTTTTGAAACTGAGCGGCGCTTTTACCCCTGCGTGTTCGACTTCCCGTCTGCATTCCGCTCAAGCATTTTCAGCTTCTGGACGTTGCGCATCTCGTCGATGATGCGCTCGAACAATCGCTTCACCGCCTCGCCAGGCAGCGGGCCTTCGTTGCTGTTCAGCACGTTCGCAAAGACCTGGTCCTCGCGGCGCGGTTCGTAAATCGGTAGCGTCAGCGCTTGTTTAATGCGTCCAATTTCTTCGACAATAGCCGTGCGCCGATTGAGCAGTTTGAGGAGTTCCAGATCTACCGCGTCGATCCGCTCCCGGCAGCGCGCCAGGTCCTCAATGCGGTATTCGCTCACGGACGCGGCTCCCGTAGCGGCGCCGTCAGCTTCCGTGTAAAGGCTTCGACAGCGGATGGAACGTCGGCGGACCCGAGGTTCGCTTCGATCGTTTTCACAATCGCGCTCCCCACTACCACGCCATCAGCAAAGCGGGCCACCTCCGCGACATGTTCAGGCTGGCTGATGCCGAACCCGACCGCTAGCGGGAGGTCCGTATGCCGGCGCATGCGCTCGATCAACGGAATCGCCTGCGCGGAAAGAGACGCCTGTTCGCCGGTAACGCCAGTCCGGGACACTAGATAGACGAAGCCGGACGAATGCTTTGCCACAAGCTCCAGCCGGCGCTCGCTGCTGGTGGGGGCTCCCAAAAACACCGTATCCAGGCCGTGGCTGCGTAACTGCCGAACGGGCGCCTCGGCTTCCTCGACGCTCAAATCAGTCAGGAGAATCCCATCCACTCCTGCGGCGGCCGCTTCGCGTCCCAACCGGTTGTAGCCGTAATGCAGCACGGGGTTGAGATAGCTGAACAGCAGGAGCGGAATCTCAGACTCGCGGCGAATTTCCCGCACCATTTCGAGAATCCGTTCGAGGGTTGTACCGGCTTGCAACGCCCGTTCGGAAGCACGCTGGACCACGGGCCCGTCGGCAATGGGGTCGGAGAACGGGACGCCGAGTTCAATCAAATCCGCTCCACCGCGCTCTAAGGCGCGCACCAGAGGAACGGTCGCCTCGCAAGTCGGGTCCCCGGCTGTCAAATAGGCAATGAACGCCTTTCGATTCTCATTCGCGCACCGCTCAAAAAGACGGCCGATTCGCGTTGCAGCGATTGTGGTGGACATCAGGCGTCAAGCTCCGGCATATTTTCGCGATAGATGTCGGTGTCCTTGTCACCCCGGCCGGACACATTGACCACGTACACCTTACCGGCGTCGCCGGGCGCCCGCCGCATGGCTTCCGCTACGGCGTGGGCGGATTCGAGAGCGGGGATAATGCCTTCGGTTCTCGCCAGGGTAATAGCCGCCTTCAGTGCGTCTGCATCGCTTGCCGAGACGTATTCCGCCCGCTTCCGGTCGTGAAGCCAGGCATGTTCGGGACCGATGAGCGCGTAATCGAGCCCGGCGGAAATCGAATGGGTCGGACTGATCTGGCCCGCCTGATCCTGCAACAGATAGCTAAAGGCCCCATGCAGGACGCCCGGAGAACCTCCCTGCAAACGCGCTGCGTGCTCGCCGAGGGTCAGGCTCCGTCCGCCGGCTTCCACGCCGACCATGCCAACCGCCGGATCGCCGAGGAACGGATAGAACAGGCCGATGGCGTTGCTGCCTCCGCCCACGCAGGCAAGGAGCAAGTCCGGTAGACGGCCGATCTGCTCGAGTGATTGCACTCGTGTTTCGTCGCCGATGACGCGGTGAAAATCGCGAACCATCATGGGGTAGGGATGCGCCCCGAGGGCGGAACCGAGCAGGTAATGCGTGGTCGATACGTTGGTCACCCAGTCGCGCATGGC
>JAICLJ010000048.1 GCA_025927575.1 Bryobacteraceae bacterium
GCGGCGATCCAAACGAGGCCGTACGTTCTATGGGTGCAATCGCTATCCCGATTGCGATTTCGTTGCTTGGGGTCGACCGATTGCGGAAAAGTGTCCGGATTGCGGATCCAGTTACCTGATCGAGAAGTTCCTGAAAGCGGGCCCGGTGGCGCAGTGTCCCAACAAAGATTGCGGCTATAAGCGCGAGATTGAGGCGCCTGCGCAGGAGCCTGTTGAATCTCACGTAGCATAGGGATCGTCTGTGCCATCGGCAGGAGATCCACGCTTGGATCGCTGGAATGACCACTTGCGATGACGGCTGAAAAGCAACGGCTCGCGGAAAACGAAGCTCGCGTTAAATACTGGAAGCGGTGGGGGCCTTACCTCGCTGAGCGCGCCTGGGGAACAGTGCGCGAAGATTACAGCGCGGATGGGGATCCCTGGCGCTATTTCCCGCACGATCATGCCCGCTCCCGCGCGTATCGCTGGACCGAAGACGGTCTTCTCGGCATCTGCGATAACCACCAGCGCTTGTGCTTTGCCTGGGGGCTGTGGAACCGACGCGATCCCATTTTGAAGGAGCGTCTGTTTGGCCTCACGAATCAAGAAGGAAATCACGGCGAGGATGTCAAAGAAGTCTATTATTACCTCGACGGAACACCTAGCCACTCCTACTTCAGAGGCTTGTATAAATATCCTCAGGCGGAATTTCCTTACACTTCGCTGGTTGAAGAAAATCAAAAACGGGGCAGGGACGCCCCGGAATTCGAAATCGAAGATACTGGCATATTTAACGACAGCCGCTACTTCGATGTTTTTGCCGAATACGCCAGGAACGACGTCGACGATATTTTGATTCGCCTGAGCGTGGTGAACCGCGGGCCTGATACAGCGGCGCTCGTTGCCCTTCCACAAATCTGGTTCCGCAACACGTGGAGTTGGGGCCGCGAGAGTGAACTGAAGCCGGTGCTGCGTTGCGGGAATGGAGAGATTGTTGCCGAACACCCCTCGCTCGGGAACTTTGTTTTCACGCTGGATGGCGCTCCCGAACTGCTGTTCACGGAAAACGAAACGAACACCGCGCACATCTTCGGAACGAAGGCCGCGGCTGGATTCTACAAAGATGCCTTCCACGAATACCTGATCCATGGCAGGAAGGACGCGGTCAACGCGAAGGGGACGGGTACAAAGGCCGCCGCCGTCTATCCGCTCGAATTGAAGCCGGGCGAGCAGCGAGTGCTTCGGTTCCGTTTAGCGAAGCAGGGGCTGCCGGAGCCCAGTCGCGCCGCATGGGATTCGCTCTTTCACCGTCGCCTGCGGGAAGCGGGCGAATTCTATAACGAACTCGGCGGCCATCTTACCGAAGAGGCTTGCGCCGTGCAACGGCAGGCGTTCGCCGGCCTGTGCTGGAGCGAGCAGTACTATCACTTCGTCGTGCAGGAATGGCTTGATGGCGATCCTACAATGCCGAAGCCGCCGGAATCCCGCAAAGCGGGCCGCAACTCGAGTTGGATACAGCTCTTCAACGAAGACATTCTCTCGATGCCCGACAAGTGGGAATATCCTTGGTATGCCGCCTGGGATTTGGCGTTTCATACAGTCGCCATCGCACCGCTGGATCCGGATTTCGCGAAGAAGCAACTCGAGCTTTTCCTTCGCGAGTGGTATCTGCGCCCGAATGGCCAGATACCGGCTTACGAATGGAATTTCAGCGATGTCAATCCGCCGGTGCATGCGTGGGCATGCTGGCGCGTGTTCAATATCGACAGGAAACTCAAGGGCAAGCCCGACTATGGTTTCCTCGAACGCACGTTTCACAAACTTCTGATGAATTTCACTTGGTGGGTGAATCGCAAAGATTCGGAAGATAATAATATTTTCGAGGGGGGCTTTCTCGGCCTCGATAACATCGGCATCTTCGATCGAAGCGCGCCTCTGCCGGGCGGCGGCGTGCTTCAGCAATCCGATGGCACGGCTTGGATGGCCGACTATTGTCTCACGATGTTGCGGATCTCTTTCCAGCTTGCCAAGATCAATAAGGCATACGAGGATATTGCGAGCAAATTCTTCGAACATTTCCTCTACATCGCTTACGCCGTGAATCACGAGAATGGCGGCGGACTTTGGGACGAAGAGGACGGCTTCTATTACGACCGGCTGCGCATGCCCGATGGCAGGGATCAGCGGATCCGAATTCACTCCCTCGTTGGCCTTGTTCCGCTGTTTGCGTGCGGCACGATCGAACAGGAAACTCTCGACAAACTCGACGGATTCCGGA
This sequence comes from Bryobacteraceae bacterium, assembly GCA_025927575.1. Classification (GTDB taxonomy): domain Bacteria; phylum Acidobacteriota; class Terriglobia; order Bryobacterales; family Bryobacteraceae; genus KBS-96. Next base: position 2,258 of record JAICLJ010000048.1, read on the forward strand.
CGCGAATGGAATGGTTCTTAGAACACCGTCCGGACCTGACGGGTCATCTCGCCTGTATGACGGACCCCGGTCGGGGAGAGCGCCGGCTGCTCGCCATTGTGAAGCCGGACCAGTTGCGCCGCATTCTGGCCCGCGTCTTCGACGAAGCGGAATTTCTCTCGCCGTACGGCATCCGCTCGCTTTCGCGTTATCACGAGGCGCACCCGTACACGCTGACCGTGGACGGAGACGTTAGAACCGTGAAGTACGATCCCGCGGATTCGACCAGCGGTATGTTCGGCGGCAACTCGAACTGGCGGGGACCCGTATGGTTTCCAATGAACTTTCTGATGATTGAAGCGTTGCAGCGGTTCGACTACTATTACGGCGACGAGTTCAGAGTCGAGTTACCGAATGGTTCTGGAAACTGGATGAACCTGTGGGATGCCGCGAAGTGCCTGTCGCACCGATTGTCGTCGATTTTCCTGCCGGGCGGAAATGGCAAAAGGCCCGTCTACAACGGTAAGCAGCTCTTCCAGAACGATCCGAATTTCCGCGACTACGCTCTGTTTTATGAGTACTTTCACGGCGACACGGGCGCGGGACTGGGCGCCAGTCATCAAACCGGTTGGACTGGTCTTGTCGCCAAACTGCTGCAGCAAAGCGGCGTCGCCGATTAGAGGCTGGCGGCCGGCGAGCTGTTTCCCGTCGTGCTACTTCGCGGCCGGCTTCTGCGCGGCCTTGCTCTGGCCTGAGGCTGGACTTGCGCTACTCGTCACGTTCCCGCGCTGGTTGGGCACAGACGCGAGCGTTTCGGCCTTCCAGAGCCACATGATCATGAACGGCAGACAGATGCAGAACACGGCCAGCGCAATTAGAATCCAAAACGTTTTTTGACTCTGCATTTAATCTTCGCCTTTTCAAGAGAATCGCTTACGTTCAGCCAGTATATCGATATTGCCTTGCGGCACAATACTTACCCGATGGAGGGCCGCTCGAAATGAAGCCGCCGCACGAGAATGCCTGGGTTTTACGCGATCTATGGCTCCGCTCGCTGACGAGATGCACCTGAGTGGAGGCAGTCCTTCCTCAACCGCCCGGTTTCTTAGAGCCGGGCGTTACTATCAGAAGTTGTTGCTGCAAAGCAGTCAGGTCATAGACAAGGTGGAAATTTGAAAATCTCGGGGCGACATTCTCGTAAGGGCTTGTGGGTCGGCGGTCTGTTGTGCGGCGCTGCGGCGTTGCTTGCTGGGTGCTTGTTCGCTTACGAGAAACCGCTCCATACCGTGCAGGGCTACGATACTTGGAGCGATTACGGCGGGAGCGCGGATTCCGCGCAGTATTCCGCGCTCACGCAGATCAACCGTTCAAATGTGAATCATCTACAAGTCGCATGGACTTATCCGACCGGCGACGGCAACAAGTATTATTTCAATCCGCTGGTGGCCCATGGCTTGATGTATGTCCTGGCTCGCGATAACTCGATTGTGGCGTTGGACGCCGCTTCCGGCAAGCAAGTCTGGATTCATGAGAACGCTCCGCACACCAAACTCATCACGAACCGTGGAATTAATTATTGGGAGAGCAAGGACGGAAAAGAGCGGCGGCTGTTGTTCGCCAGCAACAATTTCTTGCAAGCCCTCGACGCGCGTACGGGGAAGTCGATTGCATCGTTCGGCAACGACGGCCGCGTCGACCTGAAGCAAGGTCTTGGCCGCGATCCGTCGACCCTGTCGCTGGTTCAATCCACAACGCCCGGACGAGTTTTTGAGAATCTGCTGATTCTCGGATCGGCGACAAACCAAGGATACGGATCGGCTCCCGGCGATATTCGCGCATTTGATGTGCGCACCGGCAAACAGGCCTGGACGTTCCACACGGTTCCGCATCCAGGCGAATTCGGCTACGACACTTGGCCAAAAGATGCCTGGAAACGAGTAGGAGGGGCCGATAGTTGGAGCGAACTGACTGTCGATGAGAAGCGCGGTATCGTTTACATCCCCACGGCTAGCCCCAAATACAACTTCTACGGCGCCGATCGCAAAGGCGCCAATCTCTTTGGCGATTGCCTGCTCGCCCTCGACGCTCGAACCGGAAAGCGGCTGTGGCATTTCCAGATGGTGCACCACGACATTTGGGACTACGACATGGCGACCGCTCCGAAACTGATCCGCGTGCGCCATCACGGCAAGATGGTCGATGCGGTGGCACAGGCAAGCAAGGAGGGCTTCCTGTGGGTGTTCAATCGCGTAACCGGTGAACCGCTGTGGCCCATTGAAGAGCGCCCGGTACCACGTTCCGATATGCCCGGGGAAGAGGCTTGGCCGACGCAGCCATTCCCGTCCAATCCGCCGCCATTCGCGCGCCAGGCATTTACCGAGAAAGACCTGAGCCCACTCATCAAAGATCCCAAGGAGCGCGCACACTGGATCGAGGAGATGCGCGGCGCTCGCAATGAAGGTCTCTTCACGCCTCCTGGATTGCGGAATACCGTTGAAATGCCGGGCAACAACGGCGGCGCGAACTGGGGCGGGGCTGCCGTCGATCCCACGAACGGCACACTATACATCGTCTCCAAGGACCTCCCCTGCATGCTGAAGCTGGAGCTGGAGGACACTCGCAAAGCGTCTGCCACCGATTCGCCTGAGCGGCAGGGCCTGTTTCTCTATCAGGCGAATTGCCAGTTGTGCCATCTTGCCGACCGCAAAGGCTCACCGCCCCCGGTGCCTTCGCTGGAACATGTTGTCGAGCGGTTGGGCCGCGAGCGGGTCGCGCAGATCGTGAAGACAGGACAGGCATCCATGCCCGCGTTTCCGAACCTTTCACGGACGGATGTGAATTCGCTGCTGGCGTATCTCCAGAATCCCGCGGGTGCGGGTGAGCCTGCCACTACGCCCGCAAAATCGTCAAATCCGACGGCAGGTCCGGGGGCGCATTATGTCAGCGGGTTTGGCTTCATGTACACGAGCACGGGCCTTTCCCCAATTGCGCCGCCGTGGACATCTCTCACGGCATACGATCTGAACAAAGGCACAATCAAGTGGAGAATTCCGCTCGGCGAAGTTCCCGAGCTTGCGGCTCAAGGCATAACAGACACTGGCACGATGTACCCCAAAGTGGGCCCGGTTGTTACCGCCGGCGGCCTTATCTTTACGGCCACGCGCGATCGCAAAGTCCGCGCGCTCGACGAGAACACGGGGAAAGTGCTTTGGGAATCTGAGGTAGGCGCGGCTCTCGAAGGGATTCCGGCTGTCTATGAAATAAACGGTAGAGAATATCTGGTCGTCTGCGCCGCTGCCCCGGCACAACCGGGCTCCGGGCCGCAAGACGCGATACCCGGCGCCTACGTTGCTTTTGCGCTGCCGGAAGCGCAGACGCTCTAAGGCATCGGTGAAAGAGCGAAAGAATGAGCCTCTGGAAAGACGATTCCGAGTTGTTTGCGCTGGCGCGTCGAGAGCTGTTCACCTCCGTCGTCGGCGACGTGATGGACAAACTGCATCTCCTGCATCAATTTCTTCCACCCGCCATCCGGGCTCTGCGTGAGGACATGGTGCTGATAGGCCGCGCCATGCCCGTCCTATCCATTGATGTCGCTCGGGAATCGATTGCAAGCGCTACAAACAAGCTGATGAGTAAGCCCTTTGGCTTGATGCTCGAAGCTCTTGACGATCTCCGCCCGAACGAGATTTACGTCAATACCGGGGCTGCTCCCCGCAATGCGCTTTGGGGTGAGATGATGAGTGCCCGCGCTCTGAAACTCGGAGCGACGGGCGCTGTGCTGAACGGCTACAGCCGCGACACACGAGGCATATTGGCCTTGAACTTCCCGACCTTTTCCTGGGGCAGCTACGGCCAGGATGCCGGACCGCGCTGTAAGGTAATCGACTTCCGCATCCCAGTTGAAATTGGTAACGTTCTGATCGAGCCTGGCGACATTCTGTTCGGCGACATCGACGGCGTGTGCTGCATTCCGCAAAGCGCGGCCGTCGAAGTGTTTACGAAGGCTATCGAGAAGGCGCGCGGTGAGAAGCTTGTGAAGAAGGCTCTCGAAGAAGGCAGCAGCGCCGTCGAGGCGTTTGAAAAGTACGGGATTATGTAGGCAAGCAGAGGAACAAGTGAAACTGGGATTAGGTCTCTACCGGCACATGCTGACGCCGGAAAATTTCGCGTTCGCGCGTCAAGCAGGCTGCACACATGTCATTGCTCACCTGGTCGACTACTTCAACCAGGGGACATCCAATCCTCGTCACAATCAACCGACAGGTGGAAAGGACGAGCCATGGGGAAGAGCAGGCAATCCGGACCTGCTGTGGACTGTCGAAGAATTGAAAGCTCTGCGCGCGCGGGTCGAGGAGGAGGGCCTCATCTTAGCGGGTATCGAAAATCTCGACCCTGCCCACTGGCATGACATTCTGCTCGACGGTCCCAAACGCCCGCGGCACATTGAGAACGTCAAAACGATTCTCCGCAACCTGGGCGAAGCCGGCATTCCCGTCCTGGGATACAATTTCAGCCTTGCGGGTGTCAGCGGACGAGTGAGCGGACCCTATGGACGAGGCGGCGCCGTTACCGTTGGGATGGATGGTCCGGTGGACGCTCCGCTGCCCAACGGCGTTGTCTGGAACATGATCTACGATCCGGATGCGCCTGCGGGAACAGTGCCTACCATTACTCGCGAAGAGCTGTGGCACAGACTCACCTGTTTTCTCGAAGATGTGCTGCCCGTCGCCGAACAGTCGGGTGTACGGCTGGCTGCCCATCCCGACGATCCTCCTCTTCCCATGGTTCGGCAGCAGCCACGCCTGGTTTATCAGCCACACATGTATCAGCGGCTTATCGATATTGCGCCGAGCGTCAACAACGCCCTTGAGCTATGTGTCGGGACGATGGCCGAGATGACAGAGGGCGACGTGTATGAGGCCGTCGACCGCTACAGCAGTCAGGGGAAGATCGCTTATATTCATCTGCGGAACGTCACGGGGAAAGTCCCGTACTATCGCGAGACGTTTATCGACGAAGGCGATGTGGACATGGTTCGTATCCTGTCTATCTTGCACCGCAACGGCTTCGATGGTGTCGTCATTCCCGACCACACGCCGCAGATGAGTTGCGCGTCGCCATGGCACGCAGGCATGGCGCATACTCTAGGATTCATCGCGGCGGTGAAGGCCGTGCTCGCGGCGCAGGCGGCCGTAAGATATTCGGCCTGATAACGGCTGGGATCGTCGAGACGAGTCTCGACCCTGCAGACACGAGTGTCCGCGCCACAAGTGAGAGTTTTGGGCGGCGCAGACTCTTGGTCCAATGCCACTCAGTTTTCCCAGATTCGGGCATTGCTCGTGGGGCGGCCCCTTGGCCTGCGCCGGCCGCCCCGCCGGGTTCCTCGACAATTCTGCAAGATCCGAAGAGCGCGGCTGGGAGCCGCGCGCAGACGGAGCGTCTGCCCCACCAAAACTAAGTGACATTGGACTCTTAGTCTGCTGCGTCGGCACTCGTGCCGACGAGCGCTTACCTTAGCCACAATTGAAAGAGGGCAGGTGGTTGCCTGCCCTCTTAAGATTTAAAGTTGAACGAATCTCAGCTTACTCGATGTCGCGCGGCCGCTTCTTGCGATTGCGCTTACGGGCAAGCGCCTCTTTTTGACGGCGCTTTTCACCGGGCTTGAGATAGAAGGAGTGACGCTTGATTTCTTTTACGATATCTTCTTGCTGTACCTTGCGCTTAAAGCGGCGCAAAGCGCTCTCCAATGTTTCACCATCCTGGAGATGGACTTCTGCCAAACTAATTCACCACCTTCCGGTTCGATGCGCCCCGCCGGAAGGATGGCGAGCCGCGTAACTCCTTATTCTACATTAGTTCCCGAATACAGGCCGCCAATCGTGCCTGCGATACAGTAAAAGTTCGCGCCATTTTCAGACGTGATCGATCCGCCCGGGCTTCCCGCGAGCGGTCCCGGCGCAAACTCCGAAGGGACAATTCATGGACATCGTTAAGGTTATAGGAAGAGAAATTCTGGACTCGCGCGGCAATCCGACAGTAGAAGCGGACGTGCATCTCGCCGACGGATCGCTCGGCCGCGCGGCGGTGCCCTCGGGCGCATCCACCGGCGAATTTGAAGCAGTGGAACTTCGGGACGGGGATAAATCCCGTTATCTCGGCAAAGGCACGCTGAAAGCAGTGAAGAACGTAAATGAGGCGATCTCGCCCGCCGTCACGGGCCTTGACGCAGCCGACCAGACGCTGGTAGATCGCACGATGCTAAAGCTCGATGGAACCAACAACAAGGGCAAACTCGGCGCGAATGCGATTCTTGCCGTTTCGATGGCCGTCGCGCGCGCGCAAGCCGCATCGGAGATGACGCCTCTCTATCGCTATCTCGGCGGCGTGAATGCGCGCGTTCTCCCGGTCCCGATGATGAACGTCATCAACGGCGGTGCGCATGCCGACAACTCGGTGGACGTGCAGGAGTTCATGATCGTGCCTGTCGGCGCTTCCAAATTCTCCGAAGCCCTGCGAATGGGTGTTGAGACGTTCCACACGCTAAAGGGTGTTCTGAAGAAGCGCGGGTATTCCACTTCTGTCGGTGACGAGGGTGGCTTTGCGCCCAATCTGAAGTCCAACGAAGAAGCGCTCGAAGTGCTGATGGACGCCATCACAAAGGCAGGATTCAAGCCGGGTGAGCAGATCGCCCTCGCGGTCGATCCGGCCAGCAGCGAGTTCTATGACGGCGACAAGAAGAAGTACGTCTTCAAGAAGTCCGATAAGAGTGAGAAGTCGTCGGATCAGATGATCGAGTTCTGGTCGAACTGGGTGCGCCAGTATCCGATCATCTCGATTGAGGATGGAATGTCGGAAGGCGATTGGGATGGGTGGAAGTCTTTGACGGATGCACTCGGAAAGAAGGTTCAGCTTGTCGGCGATGACGTCTTCGTCACGAACCCCGAAATCTTGCAGCGCGGCATCGACAAAGGCGTGGCAAACTCGATTCTCGTAAAGGTGAACCAGATTGGTTCGCTGACCGAAACACTCGAGGCGATGCGTCTCGCCTGGAGCGCCAACTACACCACCGTGGTTTCGCATCGCTCCGGTGAAACCGAGGATGCGTTCATCGCTGACCTGGCCGTGGCCACCAATGCCGGACAGATCAAAACAGGTTCGGCAAGCCGCACCGACCGCCTCGCCAAATACAATCAGTTGCTGCGGATTGAGCAGGATCTGGGCGATTCCGCGGTCTATCTTGGCAAGAAAGCCTTCCGGCAATAAGGGCGTCTGATGGCAAACAAGAAACCACTCGTCCTCACTATCCTCGATGGCTGGGGCTATTCTCCGGCTGTCGAAGGAAACGCGATCGCCGCGGCCAGAAAGCCAACCTACGACGCAATTTTGAGCAAATACCCCAACACGCTGATTCACACCTCTGGTCCCTTCGTGGGACTTCCCGAAGGCCAGATGGGAAACAGCGAAGTGGGTCACATGAACATGGGCGCTGGCCGTGTCGTCTACATGGACGTGACACGAATCGACCTGCTGATCGGGTCCGGCGAGTTCTTCACGAACCCGGCCCTGCTGAACGCGATGAAGAAGGCCGAAGGACATCGGCTGCACCTTATCGGCCTGTGTAGCGATGGCGGCGTTCATGCGCAACTTACTCATCTGTTCGCCTTGCTCGACATGGCGAAGCGGCATGGTTTGACGGATGTGTTCGTTCACTGCTTTATGGATGGTCGCGATACGGGTCCCGAGAGCGGCGCCGGCTTTATCGAACAGGTCGAGAAAAAGCTTCACCAGCTCGGGATCGGTAAAATCGCGTCGGTTTCAGGCCGCTACTACGCGATGGATCGTGATAAACGCTGGGAGCGGATCGAGCGGGCGTTCGGAGCAATGGTTCTCGGTAACGGCCATAAGTTTCAGAGTGCGGCCGCCGCGGTTCGCAAGTCCTACGAGCGCGGGATCACCGATGAGTTCATCGAACCCGTTACCGTGGTCGACAGCCGGAACGAGCCTGTTGGTCTGATGCGAGATGAGGACAGCGTCATCATGTATAACTACCGCGCCGATCGTGCGCGCGAAATCACGATGGCGCTGACGGATGAAAAGCTCGAGCAACCGTCCCGGTCGTTCGTTCCTAAGAATCTTACCTACACGATGATGACGCTCTACGACAAGACGTTCGCGCTGCCGTATGTCTTACCGCCTGAGCATCCCGACAATATCCTAGCGGATGTGATGGGCAGGGCGAATTGGAAAAATCTGCGCGTCGCCGAAACCGAGAAGTATGCGCATGTCACGTACTTTTTCAACGGCGGGAATGAAAAGCCCTATGCCGGCGAGGAGCGGGAGATGGTTGCTTCCCCCAAGGTGGCCACATACGATCTGAAGCCAGAGATGAGCGCCGCGGGTGTTGCCCAAACGGCCATCCACGCGATCGAGAGGGGCGGCTTCGACGTAATCGTCATGAATTTCGCGAATGCCGATATGGTTGGCCACTCCGGAAAAATCGAGCCGACGACGCGCGCCTGCGAGGCGGTCGATCAGGAGTTGAGCAAGCTCTACAGCGCGCTGAAGCGTTGCGGCGGATCGTGGATCATTACGGCCGATCATGGCAACGCCGAAATGATGATCGATCCCAAAACAAAAGGCCCGCATACATATCACACGACTAATCCGGTGCCCTTCATCGTGTTGACCGAAGATTCCATCCGCCTGAAACCGAATGGCGCTCTGAAAGATGTGGCGCCCACCATCCTTGGCATGCTTGGTTTAGAGAAACCTAAGCAGATGGCTGGCGAAGATCTGCGCATTCAGCCGTAAGAAACGGGGATTTATTTGCTAAACGGTCGAGGGATGCCTCGACCCTACAGCCAACTGCGGTTTGTCTGCGTGGGACGGGGCTGCCCTTCCCGAACGTGTTCCCGGCTTACTTTGCAAGCTGCTCAGGCAAAAGGACCCGCAACAAGCCGCGTTCATCGTGAAACCAGTGGTGCGCCGTCAGTTCGATTTTCACATCGCTGCCCAAAGCGCCTATTGTCACTCCACCCGTTCGCATCTGCCTGGCGGTTAATTCCATCGTCTGTGTCGAGCCGCCGCCCTGGATTCTCAACTCCCCGCTGTTCGCCGCGATTTCTCCGGGCCACGAAACTAATAAACGACTACCCTGGCGTGCGGCGTGCAACGCGAGTGGCGGAACGGCGTATTTCCAGTAAAAACGGAGGCCGGTTGCCAGTACCAAAAGGCAGCAGGCGATACAGCAAAGCCATAGCCCGACGCGCCGCCGCCAAGCGGAAGTAAGTGGCGTTGGCGGTGGGGCCATGTTCTGCCTCACCGGATGAGGCTCCGGCGTCGCGCGAACGAATACGGGAACCTGAGGTGATTCAGGCGGTCGTTCCATCGGAAGGGCCGGAGCAGATTCATTGAGGCTCTGCGCGTGATGTTCTGCAACCTTCGGCTCCGCGCGATGCTGTTTCCGCTCACGCTTTGTTCGATCCGAGCGCCCGGGCAGAGGCAAGACGAACGCGTTCGACGCCAAATCGCTTCGGCGGTCTCGACCGTCTCCGTGAAAGGCAAACGCAAAGCGCGTTGGCGTAAACTTTTCAGGCTTGATCAGCAGGAGCACCTGCCAGGGTTCAGGAAAGAGCGAATCGAACCATTCCCATTCGCGATTGGTTACTTCCAACTTGCTTCGTGAATGCGAGATGAACCAGCCCAGCGCTGTAAGTCCACTTAGTTCTGGGTCCTCCGGACCGTGGCGGAGCTGCGCCCTCAGCTTTTCGATATCGCTTGCCGAAAGGACAAACGAAGGCCCGAATGCGTGTTCGCAATCAATTGCGCGGAATGCTTCAATGCGGATGGTATCGCCCTGAACGCGTCCATACAGAACACCGCCATGCTCAATACCGCCATGCGGAATACGCCGGTAGCCCTCGTTCGCCATAAACTCGATCTCGTAGAACAGCGCGGGCGGGTAGGCGAACGTCAGGGCATAGCCCGGATCACTCCATGTCGCGAGTGGAGCATCCGTCGATAATTCCATCAGACAGGTTCCCGCACGAAGACCCGCGGCAGGGCCGGCTTCACGATCTCAGAATGATAGGACGTGACGTTTTCCTGGTCGTCATTGGTATCGCCCGTGTCTTCCTGCAGATAGTAATAGTAGGTAACAACGCCGATGCTGAGCAGTAGCACCAGCCCTAGGCCCAGCCACCGTGATGTGCGCATGCTCCAGATCGATTCAGACGAGACGACGGCAGCCGTGTAGCCTACTATCGTTGTGGCAAGGCCGAATCCCAAGCCGAATTTCCATCCCCAGTGCATTAAGTCGAGAGCAGCCTGCCCTCCTACTTCCGACCAGGCGGTAAAGATCGCGATGACGGCGATCAGAAACTCGAAAACGTAGATGAATCGAAGATGTTTCGGCGTCATCGAAAAGGCACCTACATTTTACGACGAAGATGTTTCGGAATGCGCGTCAGTGGCGGCAATTCGACTTCTGCCACTATGCCGGTCTGACGGGTAGCGCGCCGTGCGTCTTGTTGAACAGATCGCTCGACGTGACGTCATAACGGATAATAAGGTTTGCATGACCGTGAATATTGAAGGCATCGAGCTGCACCTGGCTCACCCTGACGAACTCGCCGTGACGTGGGTAGGCCAGGAAGAGGCCATGCGCCAGTTGATGGCTGCATGGATGGTGCTCGAAGACCGTGACATGCCGATGAATCCGCGGCTGCTCGGTAAGCCCGGCGTCGGTAAAACCACAATGGCGTACGCGGGCGCGAAGCGGCTTGGCCGCGATGTGTACATCCTGCAAGCTACCGTGGATACCAGACCCGAAGATTTGCTGATTACTCCGGTGATCGAGAGCGCTTCGAAGCTGAAGTATGTCGCATCGCCGCTCGTAAGCGCTATGATTCGAGGCGGCGTGTCCATTCTGGACGAAGGCAATCGCATGAGCGAGAAAAGCTGGGCGAGTCTGGCGCCTCTCCTTGATAACCGGCGCTACGTCGAATCGATCGTCGCCGGCATCAAGATTAAGGCCCACCCGAATTTCCGACTCGTTGCGACCATGAATGAGGACTCATCTACTTTCGATTTGCCCGAGTATATTCATTCCCGTTTGCAGCCTCAGATTTTGATCGATTTCCCGGAGCGTGAGGAAGAACTCGCCATCCTGCGCGAGAACCTGCCATTTTCAAACGAAGACATCCTGCAGTACGTCACCGATTTTCTGCAGCAGGCTCACGCGGCTGATGAGAGCTATACGGTCCGCGATGGACTCAATGTTGCGCGCTATGCCCTCAAGCTGCGGCACGAAACTGGGGAGCCGGATCGAGCGTCTTTGCGTTCGGCCATTCTCTTGGTGCTCGGTGAAGAAGCACTGCGTTACAGCATCCGGCGATAAGACACCACCCTTCCTGCGCCGCGACGATCGCCGCAAAACTCCATGGCTATTGAGCAGCCCCGTCATTTGCGCGCGATCTCAACCATTGTGCCAGCTTCGGCCCTTGCTGATTGTGCAGCTTTGTACATTTATCGATCTTCTCTACGGCCTGCCGCAGAGCACGATCCGCCGATCCGACCTTATGTGTTGTGAAAAAGCTATTTACTCTTTCGGCATCGCCCGCTGAACAAAAGCCGCCTGCCGCCGTCACAATCCCTTTTCCATTCAAAGGCGTCAGTTGTGCGGCTACTTTTGTCCAGTGATCATCGAGGTATTGCCAAGTCAACATTCGCGTGCTGGATTGGCTCAGTAGATCGGCCAGGAGAAACACCGCATCCTGATTCCGTACCTGTCCGGAAACCGCGTAATCCAAAGTCCGCTTCACAAGCTCCGGGTTGTGAAAATCCGCTAGGAGGTAAAGGGCTTTTGTACTTACGGTTGGGTCACTGGCAGTCTGATGCAGCCGCAGCACCCGTTCATAGAGCGATGCATCGCCGGTCGCAACTGCCACCTTCGGAACCGCCGTCGCAAGAATGGGGTCCACTGAGGAAGGATTTTTTAGATATCTCCCGGTAGACGCTTGCGCGTCGGCGATTACGGCCGGATCTTTGCCTACCAATCCGAGAACCCTAAACAATGATGCCAGCCGTTCCCGATCATCTGCCGACCCACCATGTTCCGCATTCTTCAATTGAAGATAAAGAGGATGGAACGTTCGCACCACCCAAGCCTGAAATTGCTTTTTATCCTGTCCGGAAGTCACATAATCGGAGATAAACTGCAATTTGCCCACCGCTCGTCCAACGGCGCTCGGCGTCTCCGTTGCGGTCCGAAACACCACAGGATTCCCATCTGACTTTAGCGCCTCTACGACACTCATGTAATCGCCAATTCCGCGCTCTCCAGCCATCATCAACGCCCACTCGTCGCCGGTCGCCACAATGCGCTCCTCCGGCGTCAATGATGTTTCGAGGCCGTTCACAATCTGTTTATGGATGGCCTCTGGATAGACGCTGCGATAGTAGCCCTTGCCCGACGGATTACCAAAGAACAACGATTCATGCGGCACTTTCAGCCTCTGTGAGAGCGAATCCAACACCTGACAATCCTTTCCCTGCCGGGCGTGAAAACAAATCGGAATCATCCATTTCTGCGACGCGTTGATTTCTTTCGGGCTCGTGACAAAGAACCGGCTCTCGCTTACCTTCACACTCGCGTCATTAGGTGCATCAAACGTCAGCAAGGGTACCCCCGGTTGCACCACGAAACTCCTCATAATCTGATCGATCGGCTTGCCGCTGGCCTTCGTCTGCGCATTCCAGAAATCTTCGGCGGTCGCGTTCGAATACAGGTGCGCTGCCAAATAGCTATGCACCCCGCGCCGGAACGTCTCTTCGCCCAGATAGTTTTCTAGCATTCCCAGCACCGCGCCCGCCTTGCCATAGGCGATTCCGTCGAACATTTCGTTGATCTGTGCCGGCGTACTGGCGTTTGCGCGAATTGCGCGTGTGGTGGGCTGCGAATCGTAGTTCATGGTAGTGTCCAGAGCGCCCGCAACGTCCTGCGATACGTGCCATTCTGGCTTCCAGGCCTTCACCGGCTTGTTCGACATCCATGTTGCAAATCCTTCGTTCAGCCAAATATTGTTCCACCACTGCATCGTCACCAGATCGCCAAACCATTGATGCGCCATTTCGTGCGCCACCACTGAGGCCACGCGCTTCTTTGCCGCCAGTGACGCGGTCTTTTCATCGGTCAACAAGTCGGTCTCACGATAGGTAATGGCGCCGAAGTTCTCCATGGCGCCCGCTTCAAAGTCCGGAATTGCAATCATGTCGAGTTTCGGCATCGGGTACTTTATCCCGAAATAGTTGTTGTAATAGTGCAGAACGTATTCAGCAGCCGAAAGCGCGTATTTGCCGTATTGTTCATTGCCCGGTACCGCGCACACGCGAATCGGCGTGTTATCGCTGCTGCCTGCAACACACTTAAAATCGCCTACTAAAAATGCCATGAGGTAAGTGGACATCTTCGGCGTGGTGGCAAACTGCAGCGTGTGCTTACCGTTCGCGGCCGGTTTATCAGACATGATCTTCGTATTAGAAATCGCGGTATCGTCTGCGTCCACCGTAAGGCTTACGTTGAAGGTTGCCTTGAATGCCGGTTCATCGAAACAGGGAAACGCCCGCCGCGCATCCGTCGGCTCGAACTGCGTTACGGCGTAATTCCGTCGTTTCGTCCTGCTTAAATAGAATCCGCGCAGTTCATTATTCAGAAGGCCTGTGAACTCGATATGCAGCGTTACGTCGCCCGCCGGCAGTGTCTGCTCAAAATGAAAGCTTGCTTGTTGCTTGACTTTGTCCAAAGAGACGGTCGCGGGAAAATCTTTGCCATTTGTGCTTGCGGAAACCCGTTGAAATTCAATCTCAATAGCATTCAGGGTAATTTCATGGGCGGGCTGTTTCAGCCGCAGAGCAATTGATTCTCTCCCGGAAAATGTGGCGCTCTTCAGATCGGGCGTCAAGGCCAGCGCATACTGCTCCGGCTGAACATCTTGCGGTAATCGCTGCCCCAAAGCCGGCACAACAGAGCAAACCAGCACGATAGCGAACGCCTTAAGCAAAAAGCGCGAGGGATGATGACACATATGAAACCAACGTTTCATTATGTCAAGCGGCTGCCGCCATCCGGCCTATCTCTTTAGGCCGCGGAACACCACGCAGACGCCGATTTTCAGCGGGTGGAGCTTCCTGGTTTCTCATCTTTTATCTTGTTCCCGCCTCGTATCATCCGGACCGGGTCAGAGCTGCATATATAAGCGGCAGTGGGCAAACGTGCCCTTCCGCAAACCTGCGCGCAGGGGAAAGGAACCCCATACCGCAGAGCAATACGAACCTGACCGGAATTTCCGGAGGCATAGGGCGTGCGATTTGAAGCGGGAAGGTTCCGAGAATCTACACGATCTCTTCGGTTTGCGGATCCCAGCGCACGGTCCGCTTCTGCCGATAGCTGTCCACAGCCATCCGGCAGGCAATGGAAACGCGGAATCCCAGCTCGAACGGGCAGTTCGCTTCTTTGCCGGAGCGAATACTGTCGAGGAAGTTCTGCATGTGGGCGCGCGGCGGAGTCACCGAACTCCCGACGAGCGCTTCCGCTTGCGGCCGGTTCACTTTCTCCGGTGTATAGCGAATCTGCGCGCTTTTGAAAATGGTCCCATCGCTGCCGAGGACATTCTCCGCCATGCCGAGATTGGCATTACCAAACCCGGAGATCCAACTGAACAGCAGATCTTCCGGCTGTTCCATAGAGACGTTCATGGTGTCGGGAACTTCACGGCCGTCGTGCCAGAGATACAGGCCGCCGGTCATCGTTACAGCTCTAGGAATCTGTAAACCGAGCACCTTGTACCAGAAAGACACCTGGTGAGACATGTTCTCGTATACATTGCCGCCCGAATAGTCCCAAAAGAAACGCCAGTTCCGGTAGCGGTTGGCGTCGAACGGCAGATTCGGCGCGTCGCCCAAAAATTTCTGCCAAAGGATGTTTTCAGCGGTCATACCCGGGTACACCGGCCTTGACCACTGTGGCTTCCCGTGCGGCGTATTGCGGTACATCGTCGCATCAATGGCTGTTATGCGGCCGAGCTTCCCATCCTGCAGAAACGTGTACGCGTCGGCGACCTGCCCAAAGGAGCAACTTTGATGGCCAACTTGGACAGCCTGCTTGCCCTTGACCGGCAGCCACGCGGCGCGCATACGCTTCGCATGATCGACGGTGAAAGCCATCGTCTTTTCCTGATAGACATGCTTGCCGGCGTGAATCGAATCAACGAAATGCTGGCAGTGGAGATGCTGGGGCGTAGCGATCAGAACCGCGTCGATGCTTTTGTCCTCAAGCATCTGGCGATGATCCATGTAGGTCTTCGCGCCGGGAACGTCGGCCTTCGCTTTCTCCAGCCGCTCCGAATATATGTCTGTGACGGCAACGAATTCCGTGCCCGGGCAGCTCATCGCTTCCCGAGCGATCGCGCTGCCGCGGTCGCCGTATCCGATAACGCCGAGGCGGATGCGGTCGTTTGCGCCCAGCACTTTGGCGGGCACCGCCGCGAGGCTGCTCAGGCTGCCGGCCATCTGGCCTAGAAATGCACGTCGGGAACTCATGGGTACTTCGGAGAGTTACGGCAAGTGTAGCACTGGCGGCTGCACACCGGCGAATTCGGGCAGCCTATCTCATAAGGCGCCCCTGAGACTATTGGCCGTGTTCATGGATATGTGCCGCTTCACTCATGTGACAGCCATGATCCGACACGGAACAGGGCACATGCTCAAATTGGATGGTCGTGTGATAAATGCCGAAGCCGCAAAGGACCTGATTCAGGCGATCCAGGATGAGGTTGCTTTCCGAGGGCGGCATATCCTCGATCAGCACATGGGAACTGAGCGCGTGCGTTTTCGTGCCCAGGCTCCATATATGGAGATCGTGGACTTCGAGTACGCCGGCAACGCCGCTCATCGCGTCAGTGACCTTGCTCAAGTACATGCCCCGGGGTAGGCCCTCCAGCAGGATATTAAGCGATTCACGAGTGATTTCCCAGGCGCTGTACACAATCAGAAGGCCGATGGCGACCGAGAGGATTGGATCGACGTAGGTCCAGCCGGTGTAGTAAATGATGATTGCGCCCACAAAAATCGCAATTGCGCCCAGCGCATCGCCTGCCATGTGAATGAAGGCGGCGCGCAGGTTCAGGTCGGTTTTCTGCCCTCGATGCAAAGCGACCATGATCGCCGCATTCACAATCAGTGCGCCGATCGCAACCCACATCATTATGCCCTCTTTTACGGGTTCGGGCTGAATGAAGCGTCTACCAGCTTCCCAGAAGATGAACAGGGAGATGATAATCAGAGTCAGTGAGTTGACGAAGGCAGCGAGCACCCCGGCGCGCTGGTAGCCGTATGTCCGGGCCTGGTCGGCGGGTTTCGTTTGCCAATAGAAGCCGATGGCAGCAAGCAGGAGGGCTAGCGCATCGGTGAAGTTGTGACCGGCATCCGACAGCAAAGCCAGACTGCCGGAGTAAATGCCCGCCCACACCTCGAAAGCGGTGAACAGAAGCGTTGCGAGGAGCGAAAGCCGCAGAACCGAACCAGTCCCCTTCACATTGCTATGGTTGTGCAATAGATTCGGCCTCTCTTTCAATTTACGATAGATTGAGATGCCAATTCTGTCCTGGTTGCTTTCGGAGCCGATAGCGGTCGGGGAGTCTGCCCCCGATTTCACTGTGGAGGATCAGGAAGGCCGCACTGTCGCCCTCGCCGATTTCCGTGGCCGCAAGAACGTCGTCCTGGTCTTTTATCCGGGGGACGACACAAGTATCTGTACGAAACAGCTTTGTGAATTCAGAGACCACTGGCAGGCTGCCCAGGCCAAAGATACGCTTGTCTTCGGCGTGAACCCACAAAGCGCGGAGAGCCACCGGAAGTTCGCCGAGAAGCATCACTATCCGTTTCCGCTGCTGATTGACACTGGCAAGAAGGTGGCGGCACAGTACAACGCCGGAGGCCTCGTCGTGAAACGAACCGTCTATCTGATCGGCAAATCCGGCCGGGTCCGGTTTGCGCGCCGCGGAAAGCCCGCCCCGGTTGAAGTGCTTAATACTGCTGAATGATCCATGAAACTGCCGCGTCTTTACCCGATTCTCGACACATCTGTGCTCGAAACCCGCGGCTTTGCCGTCCTCGAGTCGGCGCGTACCCTGATTGCGGCGGGCGTTCGCATTCTGCAATATCGCCACAAACGCGAATTCACCCAAGACCGCTACGATGAGGCTGCCCGAATTGCGGAAGAATGTCTCGCGGCGGGCACGCAGTTTGTGATCAACGATAGAGCCGATTTCGCGCGACTGCTAGACGCCGGACTTCATATCGGCCAGGAGGATCTTCCGCCTGAAGCAGCACGGCGTGTCCTCGGCGACGAGCGTCTCCTGGGTCTTTCTACTCACACCGAATCACAATTGAGAGCGGGCCGCCAAGCCCCGGTCGATTATCTCGCCCTTGGGCCGATGTATGCCACGATCTCGAAGAAGAAGCCCGATCCCGTGGTCGGCCTGGCCGAATTGACGCGGCTTCGGAAACTTACGGATAAGCCGCTTGTGGCCATCGGCGGTATTACCCTCGAGAATGCGGGCGAGGTCCTGGCAGCCGGCGCGGATTCCGTGGCGGTCATTTCCGGGCTTCTGCCCGATTCACCGGATTTGCGGGTTCTCAGGGCGCGAATCCACCAATGGCTTAGCGCAACCTGACCGTAATGGCGGGAAAGTTTTTACTCTTCGGTCCTTGTGTTATCTTCGCTGTTAAATTAGGCAGTAAGCGTGTTCGAAATATGTGCGCTCAGAACCGCCGCTCCGTTGAAGGCGCCCGCCCCCTCATGGTCACGACTCCGTGTCGGATACCGCGAGTCGCCATCAAGTTCTCTGGGTCTGCGGAAATTAGGAGTTCCGAAAGCGATTATGAGGTGGGTATTTGAATTTATTCGCAGTTAAGCCATTGGAAAGTATCCTGGCGCAGTCCGGGGATGCCGAACACTCGCTGAAGCGAACCCTCGGTCCATTCTCGCTGGTTGCACTGGGCATCGGCGCCGTAATTGGCGCAGGCATTTTTACTTTGACCGGCCAGGCCGCCGGAGACCATGCCGGTCCAGCGATCGTCATCTCGTTTATCATTGCGGCGATCGGCTGCGGATTTGCTGGGCTTTGCTATAGCGAATTCGCGACCATGATTCCCATTGCCGGCAGCGCCTATACCTATGCATACGCGACCATGGGCGAACTGATGGCGTGGATCATCGGGTGGGATCTGGTCATGGAATACGCAATTGGCGCGGCCACGGTCTCGGTAGGCTGGTCCGGACACGTGCTTGACCTGATGAATAGATTCGGCGTGGCTATCCCACCCCGCCTGGCCGCGTCACCGTTCGAAATGGTAAAGCTCGCCGACGGTACAAGCGTGCATGGAATCGCCAATATCCCCGCACTTATCATCATCATTGTAATTTCTTTCATCCTGGTCGGCGGCATCCAGGAATCGGCGACGGTCAATTCAATCATTGTGGTTTTGAAAGTGTCGGTGGTTGTCTTTTTCATCCTCATCGGATGGGCGTACATGAATCCGGCAAATCACACGCCTTTCATTCCGGCAAACACCGGAACTTGGGGCCACTTCGGCTGGAGCGGCATCTTGCGCGGATCCGGCGTCATCTTTTTCGCTTATATCGGCTTCGATGCTGTCTCAACAGCCGCTCAGGAAGCGAAAACGCCGAAACGGGACATGCCCATCGGCATTATCGGTTCGTTGCTGATTTGCACCCTTCTCTTTGTCCTCTATTCCTACGTGCTAACCGGCGTGGTGAACTACAAAGATTTCATGGATCCGCGCTATCATGCGGCGCCCATCACGGCCGCGCTGGCAAGAATGCCTTACCCGATATTAAGCATCGCCATGGACATGGCGATCATCGCCGGACTTACCTCGGTGATGCTCGTGATGTTGTTGGGCCAGAGCCGCGTGTTCTACTCGATGTCACGCGATGGCTTGTTGCCACCCGTGTTCTCCGACATTCATCCTAAATTTCGCACTCCGTGGCGGTCCAACCTGCTCATGATGTGCTTTGTTGGGGTCTTTTCCGCGCTTGTGCCGATCAGCATACTGGGCGAGATGACAAGCATCGGAACCTTGTTTGCGTTTGTGATTGTGTGCATCGGCATTATGGTCCTGCGGCGCACGCGGCCGGACGTTCCCCGAGCATTTAAAACACCGCTCGTGCCGCTGGTCCCAATTTTAGGAATTCTGTTTAACTTCCTCATGATCTTTAGCCTGGGAGTTGACAACTGGCTTCGCCTATTTGTCTGGCTGGCAATCGGACTCGCCATTTACTTCGGATATAGCCGCTACCACAGCAATCTGGCGGCCGCTTTATCGAGGCCGGAAAAGACTCCCTCGCTCGGAGACTGAAGCGCTAATTCCTTCTTGGTTTGGACGCCCCGCGACGAAGAGCAAAGGTTACCACTGACGGACAGCATCAGCGTTAGTTAGCCGCACTTCGTCACGATGCGATCGGCAGCAGCGACTTTCCTACGTTAGGAGTATCGCGTCGTTCGGAACGTGGAAGATCGGAACTCTTACTCGCACTGCGAGAAGATGGTCGAGACGGCGCTGCGTGGACGCGCTATGGCATCCCGAACCATGTCTGAGGACCAAAGCCTCAGTATCAGCCAGACGTACGAGCAGCGATGATGCCGGCCATGGACGAAGCCCATGCGGGATCTTTATCTAAAAGGAGCGTGAGAATGCAACTAGGGATGATCGGCCTGGGGAGGATGGGAGCCAGTATGGTAACTCGCTTATTGCGCGGCGGCCATCAGTGCGTCGTCTTCGATATGAAGCCTGACAGCGTCAAGGAGTTAGCAGGTAAAGGCGCGACGGGCGCCGCTTCGCTCGATGACTTCATCGCCAAGCTGAATCCGCCACGGGCCGTCTGGTTGATGGTGCCTGCTGCAGCAGTGGAGGCAACTCTACGCGATGTTGCCGGGAAAATGCAGCCAGGAGACATCATTATCGATGGAGGCAACTCTTATTACATTGACGATATCCAGCGGTCCAAAGAGCTGGAACCCAAAGGTATCCGTTACCTCGATGTCGGAACGAGCGGCGGCGTTTGGGGAATCGAACGCGGTTATTGCATGATGATCGGAGGTGAGGCCGAGGCCGTAAAGCACCTCGATCCCATCTTCAAGACACTTGCTCCCGGACGCGGCGATATCCCGCGCACGCCTGGGCGGGAAAAAGTAGATGGTTCGGCTGAAGAAGGCTACCTGCATTGCGGACCTTCCGGCGCAGGCCATTTCGTAAAAATGGTTCACAACGGAATTGAATACGGCATTATGGCGGCCTACGCCGAGGGTCTGAATATTCTGCGGCACGCCAACGCCGGCAAAAAAAGTGGCGAGACCGCCGATGCCGAGACAACTCCGCTGCGGAATCCCGAGCATTATCAGTACGACCTCAACCTGCCCGATATTGCGGAGGTCTGGAGGCGCGGGAGCGTCATCGCCTCGTGGCTGCTGGATCTGACCGCTATCGCGCTGCTCGAACAACCCGATCTTGCCAGGTTCTCGGGACACGTGTCGGATTCGGGGGAAGGCCGCTGGACTGTGATGGCAGCCATCGAAGAAGGATCTCCGGCCCCGGTTTTGAGCGCCGCTCTCTACCAGCGGTTCAGTTCGAGAGGTGAAGAAGATTTCGCCGACAAGTTGCTCTCCGCGATGCGATTCGAATTTGGCGGTCATTTAGAGAAGAAAAGTAACGGATGAGCGAGCAACCCACCTACGACCTTATCGCAAGCGGAGAGTCTGCCTCCAGGCCGTCTTCCGACGCCTTAGTTTTTTTCGGCGCAACCGGCGATCTCGCCTATAAGCAAATCTTTCCAGCGTTACAAAACATGGTTCGGCGCGAGGGCCTGAGCGTGCCCGTGATCGGTGTCGCCAAGTCCGGCTGGAGCCTTGATCAGCTTCGCGCTCGCGCTCACGATAGCATCGCGCAGCACGGCGGAGCCGTCGATGAAGGGGCGTTTGCCAAGCTGGCGCAATTGCTTAAGTACGTCGACGGCGACTACAACGATCCCGCAACCTTCGAGAAGTTGCGTAAGGCGCTCCAGGGCGCGACACGCCCGGCGCATTACCTGGCTGTCCCGCCGAGCTTGTTTGGCAATGTCGTCGAAGCCTTGGGAAAATCGGGCTCTGCGCAAAATGCGCGAATCATTATCGAAAAGCCTTTCGGGCATGACCTTGCCTCCGCACAGAAATTAAACGCAGTACTACACTCTGTCTTTCCCGAGTCGGCAATCTTTCGCATTGACCATTACCTTGGCAAGGAAGCTGTCGAAAATCTGCTTTTTTTCCGCTTTGCGAACACATTTCTCGAGCCAATCTGGAATCGCAACTACGTTCACAGCGTGCAGATCACGATGGCGGAACCGTTCGGGGTCGCCGGAAGAGGCGCATTCTACGATGCAACGGGAGCGATCCGCGATGTCCTCCAAAACCATTTACTTCAGGTGGTGAGTCTCCTGGCGATGGAGCCGCCAACGAGTATGTATTTTGAGTCGCTGCACGACGAGAAGGTCAAGGTATTTCGCATGATCCCTCCGCTCAATCCCGCGCACATGGTGCGAGGACAGTTCCGCGGCTACCGCGACGAGCCGGGAGTCGCTTCCGGTTCCCACGTCGAGACTTTTGCCGCTGTGCGGCTTGAAGTCGATTCCTGGCGCTGGGCTGGCGTACCGTTTCTGATTCGAGCCGGCAAGTGCCTACCGGTGGCCGCTACCGAAGTTTTTGTCAAACTTAAGCAGCCACCGCTGAGTAAGTTAGATCCGGGAAGCAATTACTTCCGGTTCCGGCTTGGCCCCGATCTTTCCATAAGTCTCGGCGCCAGGATCAAGCGTCCGGGCGCGCAGATGGTCTCAATGCCCGCGGAGCTCTCCGCGGTTAACCAGTCCAAATCTCAAGACCTGGAAGCCTACGAGCGATTACTCACCGATGCGATGAGGGGCGATGCCACGCTTTTCGTGCGCGAGGATGCCGTGGAAGCCGCTTGGTCCATCGTCGAGCCCGTACTTGGAGGAGCCGCGCCGCTTCACGTCTATGAGCCGGGCGCTTGGGGACCGCCCGAGGCGGATCTGCTTGCTGCCGATATGGGAGGGTGGCACAATCCGGAGAAGCAGCCCCAGACTTAGCTGCCCATCTCAATTGACTTGGGCGATACCGCCGCACCTCGCCACTGAATTCGACGCGGGTGACCTGCGCGCATGGATGTGCGGTTTTGAGATCTGGATATTCCTGCGGAAAACCAGCCCTGTCTCGGCCAACATGGCGCCAGCCCAAACATGAACTTGCGGTTCGCCGCGATCACCTGGATGGCGCTTGCGGGATGATGGAATTAGTGAAACTTTTCGATATCTTTCGTCCTCAACCATCCTCAGGGCATGGTTCTATGGCCGCCCAAAGTGAGACCGTTCGAAAGATTGTGGACGCGCTCGAGCGGCTCGATCCCGATCAGGCCCGGTACCTGGCGGCTTTCGCCTATATCCTCAGCCGGGTTGCGCGCGCCGACCTCAAAATCTCACCGGAAGAGACGCGCGCCATGGAAATGATAGTCGTCGAATTTGGCGGCGTTTCCGAGGATCAAGCCATCCTTGTGGTTCAGATCGCGCGCCACCAAAACCTGTTATTCGGCGGCACCGAGAACTTTCTGGTCACGCGCGAGTTCAATAAAATCGCCACCGAAGAACAAAAGCTTGCTCTGCTTGATTGCCTCTTCCGCGTTGCCGCAGCGGAAGATCTCATCTCCACTGTGGAAAGCAACGAGATTAGCCAGATCACCAGCGAACTCGGCCTGCCACATGAGGACTTCGTCGCCATCCGTTCCAAGTACCGCGGCCAGCTCGGCGTGTTCCGAACGTAACTGTGGGTAGGCGCAATGCCGCTAGTTTCGGCGTTCCCTATCACGGCCGCGGCCATATCGGGATCGCCGGCTATCCATCCGCTCCGGAATATAGTGAACAAAAGGAGAAGTGGTATTGAGCGGCGGCTTACCATAGGATGACAGTGAGGAAACGGAAGGGTCGCCGAAGGCGTGCCGCGCATTGACTTGGGAAATAATGACTCAGCAACCCCTCATTGGAATCGAAGTGAAGACGTCGATTCGACCGGTTCTGCCCCCGAGTTTCAGCGACTGCTCGCAGGCGGCGCGTCAACTCTTCGAGATACGCGGGAGCAAGCGATGTGCGACTTGCAGGAACAGCTCATGAAAGCCGAGAGGTCGCTGCGAGAAACGGAATCTCGCTTACAGGAGCAGAGGAAAGCGATAATCAGCCTGCAACAGAAACTCGAAATTCGCAATCTGTCACTTGAGCGGCTGCAGGCGCAGTTTACCACAGCAGCCGATGCGATGAATCGGTTGCTGAACGAACGGCAGCGAGTGCGTAACTCGCGGTGGCTGCGCTTCGGACGAGTGCTGGGACTGGGACCAGTTATCGGGGATGATCTGCCATGACGCTCGTGCGATTTTTTGTCGGAATTCTCCTCCTGATTTTGAGCCCGCTTATTCTGTTCGCGAGCGCCGCTATCTTGTTGGCCGTCGACATCTGTTTCGCTTTATTCGGTCGAAAACGGCTCCCTCCCGCGGTGGCGACTGACAACCGCGCGGCCAGTGTCGTCATTCCAAACTGGAATGGCCGCGATTTGCTGGAAAAATATCTACCCAGTGTGATTGGCGCCGTTTCGGGCAATCCTCGAAACGAAGTGATTGTCGTGGACAACGCCTCGACCGACGGTAGCGCGGATTTCGTGGCCAAGCGATTTCCGCAGGTACGGTTGATCCGCAGCGATCGAAATCTTGGCTTCGGCGGAGGATCGACTCTCGGTTTCCGGGAAGCCAAGAACGATATTGTCGTTTTGTTAAACAGCGACATGCGCGTGGAACGGGATTTCCTGCCGTCGCTGCTCGAACCGTTTTTCGACCCGCTGGTTTTCTCGGTTTCGTGCCAGATTTACTTTTCCGATCCCGAAAAGCGCCGTGAAGAAACCGGCCTCACACAAGGATGGTGGGGGCAAGGGCGCTTCCGCGTGACGCATCGCGTAGACGACGAGATCGCAAAGCCGTTTCCCTGCTTCTATGGCGGCGGCGGATCGAGCGCTTACGATCGCCATAAGTTTCTTGAACTGGGTGGCTTTGACGAAATTCTAAAGCCGTTTTATTACGAGGACACCGACCTGGGCTTTATGGCGTGGAAGCGTGGATGGAAGGTACTCTACCAGCCGCGGAGCGTCGTCTACCATGAGCATCGGGGCACGATCGGCCGCAAATTTTCGCCTCAGTATATTCAGGGCGTTCTCAAGAAGAACGCGGTGCTGATGGTGTGGAAAAACATTCATAGCCGGCGAATGCTTCTGACGCATTTCACAGCTTGCTTCACGAGTTCCTTTCATGCGCTCATCTCGGGAGATCAGCCTGGCGGTTTCAGCTTTCCGGGTATCGCCAAAGCGTTTCTTCAAATTGGGAGCGCCGCTGCCGCGCGATGGCGGGCGCGCAGTTTGGCCGCGGTGGACGATCGTGAGGCGTTTCGAAGGCATGTAGGAGGATATTTTCGCGATCGTTTCGATGCCCCGCTCGAGCCTATTCCTTCGCAGCTACGGGTGCTATTCGCCGCCCCTTACGCGATAGAACCTCCTCTCCACGGCGGAGCCGTGTTCATGAAGCTAACGCTCGAATCACTCGCTCCTATTGCACATTTGCACGTGATAGGCATGGTTGATCGGCCCGATGAGCTGGCGCGCCAGCAAGACCTTTCATGCTTTTGCCAATCGGTGCGATTCCAGGTAAGGCGCCCTCTTCAGGAGAAGCACCCATCTTCCCGTTTGCCACACGCGGTACGAGAGTTTGCCGATTCCGAGTTTGAGTGGCGGCTAAACCGGATTCTCTATCAGGACCACATCGATGTTGTGCAGCTTGAATACACGCAATTTGCGCAGTATGCAGGCGAATACAAACACATTCCCTGTTTCATTTTTGAACATGATCTCTATTTTCAGAGCGTAGCCCGGACGATGAACAGGCTGACTGGCGTCGGAAAACTTGTACCGTACTGGCTGGAGTATCTCCGAGCGCTGCGCTACGAACTCCGTACGCTTCCGAAGATGACCCGGGTGCAGGTATGCGGAGAGCACAACGCAGCATATCTGCGGCAGTTTCTGCCGGCGCTGCAGGAACGCCTCGATACGGACCTTCGGGCTGGCATTCAAACCGGGCATTACCGGTACTCGCGGGACGGCCGCGAATCGAACACACTGCTTTTCGTCGGCAGTTTTCGTCATGAACCTAACGTGGAAGCCTTGCGATGGATGGTATCCGAGGTCCTGCCGCGGATCACCGCTATGAAACCGGAAGCACAGTTGGTGATCGTGGGTTCGGAACCTCCGCAGGCACTCAGTTTCCTCGCGAGCCACCCGAATATCCGCTTCACTGGTTACGTTGAAGACATCCGTGGACCGCTCGCTCGCTACGCTGTATTCGTTTGCCCAGTTCGCAGCGGTTCTGGCGTACGCGTCAAGCTGCTCGAGGCCTTCGCTGCGGGAATGCCGGCGGTGTCGACTTCCATTGGCGCTGAGGGCCTCGCGAAAGAGGGCGGCGCCAGCATCTGTGTGATCGCGGATTCGCCCGATGAGTTCGCGAAGGCGGCCATACGCTTGCTGGAGGACGCGCAATACTGCGACGATCTGGCCGCAAACGCCAGGCATCTCGTCGAAACGGAAAAGGACGGCACCGTGATTACGAAACGTCTAGAAAGCATGTATCGGAGAGAAGTAACTCGCCAGCGTCCGCTGGCCGCGCACCATAGCGAACCAGAACCCGAGCGTGTCTCGTCACGCGCGCAACGATCTGCGTCAACGGCTTGGTAGGCGGATCCGCGGGAATTCTGGCCGCGGAACGATTCGGATTGCGATAAGCTGTGAACCGGCAAGCCGCAAGTGTCGGTAGTCTTCATAAGGAGAGCATGTATGAACAATGATTTCCCTCGCCGAAGCTTTCTTCGAACGGGTGCTCTGGGCGTCGCCGGCCTTATGGCGCCGGGAACAGTTCTGCTCGAACCGCAGTCCCTTGGCTCCACGAAAGCTGTAGCCCCTAGCGACCGGGTCCGGTTCGGCATGATCGGCATCGGCATGCAAGGGTCGGGATTACTTCCGAACGCGATCAGCTTGCCGGGTATCGAGTGCGTCGCCGCGGCCGATCTTTATGACGACCGTCACACGCTGGCGAAACAAATCACGAGCAATTCGAGCTTGCCCACCACAAGAAAATACCAGGAATTGCTTGACCGCAAAGACATCGACTGCATTGTCGCCGCCGTACCCGACCACTGGCACAAGCGCGTGGTTGTGGATGCCTGCAACGCC